>CAWGVE010000045.1:0-6950 GCA_963825805.1 uncultured Actinomycetes bacterium
CGGCTTCGAGACGCCGGCAACTCCGGCGACCTCCCCCGCGGGGCAGCCCTAGTACCTCTCAATCGGTCGGCGGGCGGGCTTCGCGCCCGCCCGCCGCGCTCGCCTAAGATGCCGGTCGTGGCGACCGCCCAGTCAGCCCTCGCCGGGGAGCTCGACCAGTACCGGCGTGAGCTCACCGGCTACTGCTACCGCATGCTCGGCTCGGCCTTCGATGCCGAGGACGCGGTGCAGGAGACGATGCTGCGCGCCTGGCGCTCGCTCGACCGGTTCGAGGGCCGCTCGGCTCTCAGGTCGTGGCTGTACCGGATCGCGACGAACGTCTGCTTCGACGCGCTGGCGGGCGCGAGCGGCGCGCCGGCCGATGGACCTCGGGCCGGCGCAGGAGCCGCTGTTCGAGAACCTCGCGGAGCTGCCGGAGGTGACCTGGATCACGCCGCTGCCGACGCCGGACGAGCTCGCGGAGCAGCGCGAGACGCTGCGGCTCGCGTTCGTCGCGGCGCTGCAGCACCTGCCGCCGAAGCAGCGAGCGGCGCTCATCCTCTGCGAGGTGCTGAAGTGGCAGGCGAGCGAGGCGGCGGAGCTGCTCGAGACGAGCGTCGCCTCGGTCAACAGCGCGCTCCAGCGCGCACGCGCGACGCTTGCAACGGCAGACACCGCCGCCCCGGCTGAGCTCGACGACGAGACCGCGTGCTGCTCGACCGCTACGTCGCCGCGTTCGAGGAGTACGACATCGACCGGCTCACCGAGCTCCTGCACGAAGACGCGATCCAGTCCATGCCGCCGATCAGCCTGTGGCTGAAGGGGCGTGACGACCTCTTCGCCTGGTGGCTCGGCCCGGGCATCGGCTGCAAGGGCTCGAAGCTCGTCCCGGTCGGCCTCGTCAACGGAATGCCGGCCTGGGGCCAGTACAAGCCCGACCCGACGGCGGTCACGAACCATGGTCGGTCATCGTCCCCGAGGTGTCAGACGGCCGGATCGTCGAGCTGACGTTCTTCCTCGACACTCAGCGCCTTTTCCCGCTGTTGAGCCTTCCCGACCACCTCGATAGGCCGCAGAGCTCGATCAGCTCCCAGAGCTCGCGCGGCGCTCGGACGAGGCGCGCCCCCGTCCGAAGCCGGAGGCGCGCGAGGAAGTCGACCGTCCGCAGGTCGAAGGGAGTGATCAGCTCGACGGCTGAACGATGACGAGCGAGTTGCGGTCAGGGTCGCGCAGCCAGAACATCGGCGGCACGGGGTCGCCGAAGCGGTGATCTCCTCGTCGACGTCCGCGCCCGCGGCCTTCAACGTCGCGTGGTCGGCCTCGAGGTTGCTGGTGTCGAGGCAGATCCCGGTCTGGCTGCCGCCGGCGTCCTGGTCCTGCGGCGGCGGCACGATCGCGATCGTCGTCTCCGCTCCCGAAACTGCACCTCGACCCAGCGCATGTCCGGGCCCATCGGGGCGTCGACGACCTTCTCGAAGCCGAGCGTGCCGACGTAGAAGTCGATCGCCCGGTCGGTGTCGGCGACGGTCACGCAGACACGGCCGACCTTGCTGATGTCGAGCTTCGACGCCACGGTGGACATTCGAGCCTCCTCGGGTTGCGGCGTCGCAACTACGACGCAGCCGCCGGACTCTCGGAAGACTCATCGGATCGGCGTCAGGCGTACGCGACTCTCGCCGTGCATCGCCTCGTCGAGGCCGCTTTCCGCATCCTCCCCGACTCGCACCGGCGTGACCCAGTCGATCACCCGCAGCATCACGTAGGTGAATCCGAACGCGTAGAGGGAGCAGCCGAGGCCGGCGGCTACCTGCTTGCCGAAGAAGGCGGCCGGTCCCGTGGATCAGGCCCTGCCGCCGTTCGGGTTCGTCGCAGTGCGCGGCGAACACGCCGAGCAGAACGATTCCGAGCAGGCCGCCGACGCCGTGCACTCCCCAGACATCGAGGGCGTCGTCCCACTTGAGCCGGTTCTTGAGCTGGATCGCGTAGTAGCAGACGAGGCCGGCCGCGATCCCGATCACGACCGAGGCATAGATCGGACGTAGCCGGCCGCGGGCGTGATGCAGGCGAGGCCGGCGACCGCACCGGTGAGCAGCCCGACGAAATGCGGCTTGCTGCGCGGCCCGCCACTCGACGAACAGCCAGGTCACCGCGGCGAAGGATGCGGCGAGATCGGTGTTGAGGAACGCGAGCGCCGTGATGTCGTCGACCTTCAGCTCGCTCCCGGCGTTGAAGCCGTACCAGCCGAACCAGAGGAGGCCCGTGCCGAGCGCGATGAACGGGATGTTGTGCGGCGAGTCGACGAACTTGCGCTTACCAACGTAGAGGACCGACGCCAGCGCCGCGAAGCCCGCGCTCGCGTGCACGACGATGCCGCCGGCGAAGTCGCGTGCGCCCCAGTGCGCGAGCAGGCCGCCGCCCCAGAGCATGTGCACGAAGGGGTAATAGACGGCGAGCTGCCACACGACGAGGAAGATGAGGTAAGCCTTGAAGGTGACGCGATTCGTGAAGGCGCCGGTGATCAGCGCCGGCGTGATGATCGCGAACATCATCTGGTAGGCGATCAGCACGACCAGCGGATCTTCGACGGCGCGTAGACCGAGTGGACGGTCAGTGCCGCAGGAAGGCGTAATGGAGGTTGCCGTAGACCCCGTCTTCGCCGCCGCTGAAGCAGAGCGTGTAGCCGAAAAACCACCAGAGAACCGTGGTGATCCCCATCGACGCGAAGCTCTGGATCATGATCGTGAGCGTGTTCGAGCGGCCGACGAGCCCGCCGTAGAAGAAAGCGAGCCCCGGCGTCATCAGCATCACCAGGCTCGCGGCGAGGAGCATGAAGCCGGTATTCGCTCCGTCGATCACGACGCAGGTTCTTCGACGTGCGTCGCCCCTCCCTGCTCGACGGTTCCCACTTGACAAGCGCCTGGTCGATGTGAGAGGTTGCGCGACGTCAAAGCCCGGGGACTGCGCAAGCGGTTCGCGGGCTTTGGCGTTTCCGGCCTCTCTGCGAGACTGCGCGGCATGGAGCTCGACGGCGCGTACGTCTGGATCACGACGCGGAAGCTCAAGCCCGGCTCCCGCGAGGAGTTCAGCCGCTCGTGGCGGCCGAGCGAGTTCCCCGCCGGGATGCTCAAGGCGTACGAGCTCGTCTCGCCCGACGGGAACGAGGTGGTCGGTGTCTCCCTCTGGGACTCGGTCGAGTCGCGTGACCGCTACCGCCTCTCGGAGGTGGAGTCGGAGCGGCGGCAGGCGATGGCGCCCTACGCGCCGGAGGAGGCCTCCGGCTTCTACGTCGGGCGCGAGCTCAAGATCCCGCGCGGTTGAGGTCCCGCCAGGCCGCGAGCGACAGCGGCTGCGGCGCGGCCGAGCTCGGCGGCGGCACTGGCATCGCCGGCGACGCTGGTGCTCAGGCTGCCGGCCGCGCGCAACGCGAGCGCGACGATCTCGTCGGCGTGCCGGGCGATCTCCTCCGGGATGCGCACGATCTCGGCGTGCGTCTCCTCGTCGCGGTCCGCCATGAAGGCGGCGTAGGCGGCTGCGTCCGCGTCGCCGAGCTCGACGAGCTCGGCTCCGAGAGCGCGCGCTCGCTCGGCGTCGGCCACGTTGCCGGCGTAGCGGGAGGAGAGCTCGGCCAGGGCGGCCGCGAGCGCGGCGGTCAGCGCGGTGGCCGCGCCGCTTGCGGGCGCGGGCGTCCGCTCGCCGATCGCGGCGAGCAGCTCGTCGACCCTCAGCTCGCGCAGCATGGTCGAGGAGTGTAGAAAGGACGGCGGGCGTGGCGACGACGACAGCTTCTTCTCTCGAGATCGCGCAGGAAGCCGAGCTCCGCCCGATCACGGAGATCGCGGCTGCGGCAGGCCTCGAGCCGGACGAGCTCGACCCCTACGGCCGGTACAAGGCGAAGGTCTCCCTCTCGGTGCTCGAGCGCCTGGCCGACAAGCCCGACGCGAAGCTCGTGTGCGTGACGGCGATCACCCCGACCAAGTTCGGGGAGGGCAAGACGACCACCTCGGTCTCGCTCACGCAGGGCCTCGGCGCGATCGGTCGCAAGCCGGTGCTCTGCCTGCGCGAGGCGTCGCTCGGCCCGGTGTTCGGGATCAAGGGCGGGGCGGCCGGCGCCGGCTACGCGCAGGTCGTGCCGATGGAGGACATGAACCTCCACTTCACGGGCGACATTCACGCGATCGGCGCCGCCAACAACCTGCTCGCGGCGATGCTCGAGGCCCATCTGCTGCACGGGAACGAGCTCGGCATCGACCCGCTCTCGATCTCGTGGCGACGCTGCGTCGACATCAACGACCGCGCGCTGCGCGACACCGTGATCGGGCTCGGCGGCCGCGCTAACGGCTACCCCCGGCAGACCGGCTGGGACATCACCGCAGCGTCGGAGGTGATGGCGATCGTGGCTGTCGCCCGCGACCTCCAGGACCTGCGGGCGCGCCTGGGTGCGATCACGGTCGGCTCGACGCGCGACGGCGAGCCCGTGACCGCCGAGCAGCTCAGGGCCGCGGGCGCGATGACGGTGCTGCTGAAGGAGACGATCAAGCCGAACCTCGTCCAGACGCTCGAGGGCCAGCCCGCGTTCGTGCACTGCGGGCCGTTCGCCAACATCGCGCACGGCAACAACTCGCTCGTCGCCGACCGCATCGCGCTGAAGCTCGGCGACGTCGTCGTCACCGAGTCCGGCTTCGGCGCCGACATGGGCATGGAGAAGTTCATGGACATCGTGTGCCGCGTGGGCCACCTCACGCCGAGCGCAGTCGTCCTCGTCGCGACGGTCAAGGCGCTGAAGCACCACGGCGGGAATCCCGAGGGCGGCGCCGAGGCGATCGCAGCGGGCTCGGCCAACATGATCCGGCACCTCGCGACGATCCGCGAATTCGGGCTCAACGCGGTCGTCGCCGTCAACCGCTTCCCCGCGGACACCGACTCGGAGATCGAGCAGATCCGCGAGATCGCGCTCGCCAACGGCGCGGTCGCCGCGGAGGCGAACGAGGCGGTCGTCAAGGGCGGCGAGGGCGCCGCTGCGCTCGCCGAGGCGGTCGTGAAGGCGACGGAGCAGCCCACGAGCTTCGCCCCGGTCTATCCGCTCGACGATTCGATCGAGCGCAAGATCGAGGCGATCGTGACGCGCGTCTACGGCGGCGACGGGATCCTGCTGCAGCCGGCCGCGCGGAAGAGGATCGAGGAGTTCGAGCGGGTCGGCTTCGACAAGCTCCCCATCTGCATGGCGAAAACGCACCTCTCCCTCTCGCACGACCCGACGCTCGCGAACGCGCCGACCGGCTTCACGGTGCCGGTGCGCGACATCCGCGCCTACACGGGCGCCGGCTGGCTCGTCGCGCTCTGCGGCGACATGCAGACGATGCCCGGCTACGGGCGGACGCCGGCCGCGCACGCCGTCGACATCGACGACCAAGGGAGGACTGTCGGCCTCTTCTGAGATTCACGCGGACGTCGTCACCGAGGGCCGCCGCGTCCTCGACGCGGCTCGCGAGGCCGGCCTCACGGTTCGCCTGCTCGGGGGCGTCGCCGTCCACGTTCGGTCGCGCGGTCTCCCGCCCGCGCTCACGCGCGAGTACGGGGACCTCGACTTCGCGACCACGAAGAAATCGGCCGGAGACCTGCAGAAGCTCCTGCGCGACCTGGGCTACGAGCCGCACCTCGGCTTCAACGCGATGAACGGCAGAGAGCGGCTGCTGTTCTACGACAACCCGAACGAGCGCCAGGTGGACGTCTTCGTCAGCTCGTTTCGCATGTGCCACGAGATCCCGCTCGAGAAGCGCCTGAGCGTCGACGAAGACACCGTCCCTCTCGCGGAGCTGCTGCTGACGAAGCTCCAGATCGTCGAGCTGAACGAGAAGGACGTGCGCGACACCGTCGCCCTCCTGCTCGAGCACGACGTGACGACCGACGACTCGGGCGTGAGCTCCGGGCGCATCTCCGAGCTCTGCTCGGACGATTGGGGCCTGTGGCGCACGATCACGCACAACCTAGAGACGCTCCGCGACCGGGTCGAGAGCTACGACGTCGACCGCGGCCTCGTCTCGAGCCGCGTCTCGCTCCTCCTGGAGCGGATCGAGGAGACGCCGAAGTCCCGTTCGTGGCGGATCCGGGCGAAAGTCGGAGAGCGGAAGCGCTGGTATCAGCTGCCCGAAGAGGTTTAGATAGCGCCATGCGGCTCTACTTCGCCACCGACGTCCACGGCTCCGAGACGTGCTGGCGCAAGTTCCTCAACGCCGCGCAGCACTACAAGGCCGACGTGCTCGTGCTCGGCGGCGACATGACGGGCAAGGCGCTCGTCCCGATCATCGACGACGGCGACGGCAAGTGGCACGCGACGCTGCTGGAGGTCCGTTACGGGATGACGACCGAGGAGGAGGTCGCCGCGTTCGAGGACAGGGTCATCCGCCGCGGCTATTACCCCTTCCGGACCGATCCGGTGCTGCTCCAGAAGCTGTCGGAGGACGAGAGCCACTGGCACGGCCTCTTTCAGGAGAAGATGCTCGAGACGGTCGAGAAGTGGATGCGGCTGGCCGAGGAGCGCCTCGCCGGATCCGGTGTTCGCGTCTTCTGCTGCCCGGGCAACGACGACCAGTTCGAGGTCGACGAGATCATCGAGAACGCCGGCCTGGTCGAGCTCGCCGAGGGGCGGGTGGTCGACATCGACGGCTTCCAGATGGTGTCGACCGGCTGGGCGAACCGGACTCCGTGGCACACCTACCGGGAGGAGGACGAGCCCGACCTGCACAAGCGCCTCGAGGAGGCGATCTCGCAGGTGACGGCGCCGGCGGAGCGGACAGTCTTCAGCTTCCACTGTCCTCCGTACCGCACCGGCCTCGACGACGCTCCGGAGCTGACGGAGGACATGATGCTCAAGGACGCCGGCCGTGCCGTGAAGCCCGTGGGCTCGACTGCGGTCCGGCAGGCGATCGAGGAGCACCAGCCCGCGCTCTCGCTCCACGGCCACATCCACGAGG
>CAWGVE010000046.1:0-33815 GCA_963825805.1 uncultured Actinomycetes bacterium
GCCGTGGCGCCGAGGTCACGCTCCTGGCCGCGAACCTGGCCGTGCCTGCCCCGGCAGGAGTCGAGCTCGTCGAGACGCCGACGGCAGCGGACCTCGAGCGCGAAGCGCTGGCGCGCGCCGCGGAGGCGGACGTCGTCGTCATGGCCGCGGCCGTTGCCGACTACCGCCCCGCGGAGGCTCTCGCGGCGAAGCGGCCCAAGGACACCGCGACGTGGACTCTCGAGCTCGAGCCGACGACCGACGTGCTCTCCGCGCTCGGCGACGGCAATCGCGAGGGCCGGCTCCTCGTCGGCTTCGCGGCCGAGACGGGACCGGACGGGCTCGAGCGCGCACGCGAGAAGCTCGCCCGCAAGGGCGCCGACCTGTTCGTGCTCAACGACGTGTCGCGATCCGACATCGGCTTCGACACGTACGAGAACGAGGTGACACTGCTCACATCCACCGGCGAGCGGACGGTCGCGAAGGCGCCGAAGGACGCGGTCGCGGCGGCCATCCTCGACGAGGTCGAGAGATTGATCCAGGATGGCTGAGCGCGCGCTCGTCCCGAGTCCGACCGATCAGATCTCGACGATCGTCAAGAACCTCGGCCGCGTCCTGCACGCCCCGGACGAGACCCTGCGGCTCGTCGTCCTCTGCCTCGTCGCCGAGGGCCACGCGATCATCGAGGACTTCCCCGGGGTCGGGAAGACGATGCTCGCGAAGGCGCTCGCCCGTTCGCTCGACTGCCGCTTCTCGCGCCTCCAGTTCACGCCGGACCTGCTGCCGTCCGACGTGACCGGCGTCAATGTCTTCAACCAGCAGCGGAACGAGTTCGAGTTCCGGTCGGGCCCGGTCTTCGCGAACCTCCTCCTGGTCGACGAGGTGAACCGCGCCTCGCCGAAGACGCAGGCCGCGCTGCTCGAGTGCATGGAGGAGCGCCAGGTGTCGGTCGACGGGGTCACGTACCGCCTCGAGCCGCCGTTCATGGTCATGGCCACGCAGAACCCGATCGAGTACGAGGGGACGTACCCGCTGCCGGAGGCGCAGCTCGACCGGTTCACGATGCGGCTCTCGCTCGGCTACCCGCCGCTCGTGGAGGAGGCGCGGATGCTCGACGAGCAGACCAGTGCGCCTCCGCTCGAGTCGCTGCAGGCGGTGGCCGACGCGGCCGACGTGCTCCAGCTGGTCGAGGCCGCCCGCGGCATGTACGTCGAGGAGAGCCTCGGCCGCTACGTCGTCGCGGTGCTCCGGCAGACGCGGGGCGATCCCCGTGTCTACCTCGGAGCGAGCCCGCGCGCCGGCATCGCGCTCCTCCGTGTGGCCAAGGCGCGGGCGCTGTCCGAGGGCCGGGACTTCGTCATGCCCGACGACGTGAAGGCGGTCGCCGGGCCGGTGCTCGCCCACCGTCTCATCCTCGCGCCCGAGGCCCGCACGGCCGGGCTGGGCGCGGAGGAGCTCGTCGCGGACGCACTCGCGCGGACACCGGTCCCGGTCTGATGCTCAGCGCACGGGGCGAGGCGGTGCTGATTGTCGGCGTCGTCTGCTGGTTCGCCGCCCTCTTCTTCGGCTCCCTCGCCCTGTACCCCGTGGCGGCGGGGCTCGTCCTCGCGGTCCTGCTCGCATTCGCGTGGGTGCGGGTCTCGGTGCGGCGGCCGGAGGTGAGAAGGCGCTGGTCCCGCGAGGGCCTGGTCGAGGGGGACGACGTCACGGTCGAGCTCGTGCTCGCACGGGACTCGCGGACGCCGCTGCCGGACGTCGTCGCGCACGAGAGCGTCGGCAGGCTCGGCGAGCGTGAGGTCGAGCTCCGGCCGCGCGGCCGCGGCGGATATGTGGGCGCCTACCGGCTCGGGCGCGTGCCGCGCGGACGCCATCGCTTCGCACCGGTGCGCTTCGCGGTCGCCGACCCGTTCGGCCTGGCCGAGACGACGCTGGCCGTGGACGAGCAGCAGGCGCTCGTCGTCTACCCGCGCCTGACCGAGCTCGAGCGCCTGTTCTTCGACGGCGGCGTCGGCCCGAACGACGGCCACCGGCTCCTGCTGCGCCGTCCGGTCGGCTTCGAGCTCCACAGCGTGCGCGAGTACCAGCAGGGCGAGTCCCTGCGGCGCGTCCACTGGCCGTCCACCGCGCATCGCGGGGTGCTGATGGTGAAGGAGCTCGAGGATGCTCCGCGCGACGAGGTCGCGGTGCTGCTTGACGGAGACGCCGCCGGCGTGGCCGGGACGGCGCCGGACTCGTCGTTCGACGCCGCCGTGCGGGCCGCCGGCTCCATCCTGCTGGCGCAGGTCCGGCGCGGCCGCCGGTCGATCCTCGCCCTCAACACGGCCGGCCGGGAGACGCAGGCAGTCACAGCGGACGGCCCGGAGTGGCAGCGCGCGCTCGAGCTGCTCGCCGCCGCCGAGCCCGATGCACGCACCCCGGCGGCGGCGCTGCTCGACTCGGGCGTCGGGCCGGCGGCGCGGTCGCTCGAGCTCGTCGTCGTCACCTCGAGGATCGAGCCGGCCCTCGTCAGCCGCCTACTCGAGCGCGCGCTTACGCGCCGGCCCGTCGCGCTCGTCCATGTCGACGCCGCGAGCTTCGTGGGCGGGCCACGCCGGCCGGAGCCGGGCCTCCTGCGCCTGCAGGCGGCCGGAGTGCCCGTCGCCGTCGTGCGGCGCGGGGAGGACCTGGCAGAAGCGCTGAAGGGCGCGAGAGCTCCAGAAGCTGCGCATGCGTAGCGCAGCGCGGACGGTTGCCGTCACGGCGCCCGCTCTCGTGGTCGTCGCCGTTGCCTGGCTGCGCCTCGAGAGCCCGGTCGCGCCGCTGTGGCGTCCGTTCGCGCTCGTCGCACTCGCGCTCGCAGCGGCCGCGCTGCCGCGCCGCTCGTTGCGCCTCCTCGGCGCCGTCCTCGCGACGCTCGCCGCGGCGCGGATCGCCGTGGGCGTCGACCTCGTTCCCGGCTTCGGCGTCGCCGACGGGGCCTCGAACCTGGGGACGCGGTTCGGAAACGGCTTCTCCGACTTCTACAGCACGCACCTTCCGTTCGACCCGCGCGTTCACGTGGCGATGGCCGAGCTCGTGCTGGCCGGCGTCTTCGCGTTCTCGCTCGTCCTCGCCCTGCTCGCGGCGGAGCGCAAGCCCGTCGCAGCCGCCGTCGTGGTCCTCCTGGGAGCCGGCTGGCCCGCGACGCTCCTCGGGCCTTCGCACGGCCTCGCGATGGGCGCCGCGATCCTCGGTGCGGCACTCGTCGTGCTCGCCGGCCTCGGCTCGCGTCGCATCCCGGCTCTCGCGCTGCCCGCGGTGGCGGTGGTGGCGGCGGGGGCGGTGGCGGTCGGGTCGGCGACGGCGGCGCGGCACGGGCTCGTGCACTGGCAGACCTGGAACCTGGCGCACGTGGCGACAGGCCCCGTCGGCGTCGGCTTCGTCTGGGATGCGCAGTACGGCGGCCTCAAGTGGCCCGCGCACCCGACGGTCGTCCTGGAGGTCCGGTCGGAGCAGAGACCGGTGTACCTGCGGGCGGCCGTTCTCGACGACTTCGTCGGCGACCGGTGGACGATCGGCTTGCCTCGTGCGGCCGACTCCCTCGAGCCGGCGGCCGCGCTGCAAGCGCGCAACGAGACACGCGAGTCAGTGACGGTGGACGGCCTCGCCGACAACCGCCTCGTGGGCGGCAGCGTCCCGGTCCGCTTCACGGCCGGCGCTGCGCCGCTCTTTGTGCCGGAGAGTGGCTTTGCCTCTCTCGCCCAGGACCTCCCTCGCGGCTTCGCCTACACGGCCTGGAGCTACAGCCCGCGGCCCACCCCGGCCGAGCTGCGCCGCTCCCCGCCGCAGTATCCGGCGGTGCTCTCGGAGGACGACCTGTTCGACGTCGGTCGCGGTGTGAGCATGCCGGCGTTCGGATCCCCGGACCGGGCCGGGGGCGAGCAGGCGCTGCTCGCGGTCAACCCGGATCTCAACTCCTACGCCACGCTCGCACGCCTCGCCGGCGAGGTCGCGGGCCGCGCACGAACCCCGTATGACGCGGTCGCGCGCCTGGAGAACTGGTTCGTCGCTTCCGGCGGCTTCCGCTACTCGAACCAGCCGACCGTCATCCAGCCGGCGCTCGTCGGCTTCGTCACCCAGACGCGCGCGGGCTACTGCCAGTACTTCGCGGGCGCGATGACCCTCATGCTTCGCTACCTCGGCATCCCCGCCCGCGTCGCCGTCGGCTTCGCCGGCGGGACGTACAGCGCGAAAAGCCAGAGCTGGCTCGTCACCGACCGTGACGCCCATGCCTGGGTCGAGGTCTGGTTCAAGGGATACGGCTGGCTTCCGTTCGACCCGACGCCTCCGGCTCCGGGGTTCTCGCGGCACCCGACCCTCGCCGGCAACGACGCGATCGCCGGGGGCGGGGGAAAGGGCGGCCCGCCGCGGTCGGCGAAGCAAGCGCGAGGCGGTCGCGGCTCGGGGGCGGTCGCGTCCAAGCTGAGCCGCCAGAACGGGCTCACCCGGCCACATGCGCGGGCTGTCGCCGGCGTCCCGGCAGTGAGCGCAGGCGGCAGTGGCGGCGATCGTCGCCGGGCGGTGTTGGTCCTCCTCCTGGCCGCCGCCGTCGCCGTGGGGAGCATCGTGTCGGCCAAGGCCGGGGCCAGGCTGCTCCGGAGCCGGCACCGCGGCCCGCGTCGCGCCGCAGCGGCCTGCCGTGAGGAGCTCGTCGCGTTTCTCGTCGACCAGCGAATCGAAGTGCCGCGGAGCGCGACCCTGCACGAGCTCGGCGAGGTCGTCCGTCGCGAGTTCGGCGTCGAGCCTGGCCCGTTCGTCGCGGCGGCGACCGCCGCGCGCTTCGGCCGCTCCGATCCCGGCGGCGCCCGCGCCGCACGTCGCGAGCTCGGCCTGCTCCTGAACGCGATGCGCCGCGGGCTCACCTTCCGCGACAGGGTGCGCGGGCTCCTCTCGCTCCGCTCGCTGGGCCGCCCTCCGGCGGTTCCACGGTCCGCTTCACTGGGTAGCGGAATGGCGGAGAGCACGGGATCGTGAGCGAGTCGACCTACACCCTCTTCCAGCGCGGCCGCCGGCACCTGCGGGCGGGCATGGCTGCGCAGGCGACGGTCTCGCTCGAGAAGGCGAAGCAGCGCGAGCCGGACAAGGCCTCGATCCGCGAGGCGCTCGGGATCGCCTACTTCCGGATCGGCCGCTGGAGCGAGGCCGAGGCCGAGTTCCGCACGCTGCTCGAGCTCTCGCCGGTCAACGACTACGCGCACTACGCGCTCGGCCGCACCCTCGAGAAGCAGGGGCGGATCGCCGAGGCGAACCGGCACTACAAGCTCGCGAGCTCGCTCGATCCGGCCTCGGACCAGTACCGCGCGCGCATCCGCGAGCTGGACTGACGCCCCGTGCGGGCGGTGGTGCAGCGCGTCTCGCGTGCGCGGGTGACGCCGGGCGGCGAGATCGGCCGCGGCCTCTGCATCCTGCTCGGCGTCGCCGGCGGCGACGGGGAGGAGGCGGCGGAGCGCCTCGCCGGCAAGACCGCGCGGCTGCGGGTCTTCCCGGACGACGAGGGGCGGTTCGACCGCTCCGTCCTCGACGTGGGCGGCGCCGCGCTCGTCGTCTCGCAGTTCACGCTCATCGCCGACACGGCGAAGGGAAACCGGCCGAGCTTCGCCGCCGCCGCGCCGCCGGAGGAGGCAGAGCCGCTCTACGAGCGGTTCTGCGCCGAGCTGCGAAGCCTCGGCGTGCCGGTCGAGACGGGCGTCTTCGGCGCGAAGATGGAGGTCGAGCTCGTGAACGACGGGCCCGTGACGATCGTGCTCGACGCGTGACGACGCTCGCGGAGCTCGAGGAGCGGCGGGAGTACGAGTGCCGCCTGACGCCGGATCGCGCGCTCGAGACGCTCGACGAGGCCGAGGAGTTCCTCCGCGACCGCGGCCTGCTCACGCGCACGGCCGACTCGGCGCTCCCGAGCCTGTTCGAGGCGTGCCACGAGGAGCCGTACGCACGCGAGAGCCCGCGGCTTCGGGCAGTGGCCGGCGACGAAGTTCCCGTGGTTCGGCCAGCTCGGCGCGCGCGGCTACCTCATCCTCGCGATCCACCGCGGCAAGAGCCTCCTCGTGACCGACGAGGTGGCGGATCTCCTCGACCCGATCTGCCGTGCCGAGCTCGCGCGGCTGAAGAGGCGGATGAGAGCTGGGCACGACTGCTGCGCCACCTCGCCGACGCCGGCCCGTCCGAGCTCGACGACCTCCAGACGGAGCTGGCACTCGCGCCGAAGGAGCTGAAGAGCCTCCGCTCGCCGCTCGAGCGCTGCGGCGCGGTCGTCGCGCGGTCGATCGTCTACGAAGACCCCCACCGTCACACAAGCGTGCTCGCGCGGTGGGATCAGGCACACCCCGAGCCGAGCGGCGGGAACGACCCGCGGCAGGCGCTCGGCGACCTCCTATGTGCCGGTGTCCGCGCAGCGGTGGTCGCGCCCGAGCGCGAGCTGGCGCGCTGGTTCTCGTGGCGCTGGTACTGGGACGATTCCCTGGTGGACGTGCTCGTCGGCTCGGGCCGGCTGGCCCGCGTCGACGAGCACGTCACGACCGGGTGATCTCAGCGAGCGCTAGGTCGCTCCGACCTCCTCCCTCTCCGAGATTGAAGACTCGTGCAGCTGCTGCTCCACGACCTTGAGCAGCGCCTCGTACAGGCCGTGCTGCACCATCGACCGCGCCCGCGAGCTCGTGATCGCAGTGCTCGAGTCGATGAGGCTCGCGATCTGCGCCGCTTCGCCCTGCTGGCGGATCAGTTGCTGGAGACCCTCGACCGGGCTGTTCTTCAGCCACCACCACGGGTCGTAGGCCCTCGGAACATCCGGGATGTGCCATTTCCGCGACGGGTCGACGTAGACGGCGATGGCGTAACCGCTCGTGCCCTCGTCCTGTGTCAGCTGCTCGACGTCCCAGGCCGTTACGTGCTGATGCTGAGTGTCGAACACGAGCCAGTGGTCGAAGACCAGCCCTGTCCCCGGGAAGTGCCCCATCGCGGTGACGACTGCAGCCGCGTTGGTCGTGACCGCCTCGTCGTCGTCGTCCGGCCCGGGCTGCCGGTCCCCGCTGGTGACCGTGAACGGGTCGTTCGTGCTGTCCCAGTCGAGCCAGTCGTCCGCCGTCGCGCTGAACGCGTCGAACACGAGCCCGGGCGGTCCGCCGTTGCCTCCCTCTTCGATGTACCAGGCGATGACCGAGCCGGGATCGGTGCCACCTGGAAACGCCGGTTGCACCGCGGTGACGCCGGCGTCGTAGGTGAGGTCGCCCGTCGTCGTCCCCGACGCCGCCCAGAACAGGAACCTGAAGTCCCCGATCTGCGAGGGGGCCGTCTGCGGGTCGTTTCCCGAGACGTTGGCCGGCCCGTCCGGGCCGAAGAGCCACTCCGTGCCGCCGCTGTGGTGATGCCTGTGCGTGTGCGGGACCCACGTCTCCGCGCCGCTCGTGACCTGTGCCATGGCATGCCTCCTAACGGGTGCCGCCGGCGCCAGGTCATCCGGATCATCCCACTTCGGAAACCGTGATGCAAGGAGGCTTGCTACCATCCAGACACCACTTTTCCCGGATCGGAGAAATGGGCCTGCGGGCCCATTTTTTATGACGGAGCACGAGAGATGCCAACAACATTCGAGAAGGAGCGCCAGCTGCAGAAGGAGATCGCACCGCGGGTCGAGCACGACCTTCCGGGCGTCGACGTGCTCGCAGTCGAGCTGCTGGCGCCGTCGCGCTTCTGCGTCTACGTTGACCACCCGGAGGGAGTCGACCACGCCCTCTGCCAGCGCGTGACCGACCTCCTGCGCGACTACCTGCGCGAGTACAGCGTCGAGGTCTCCTCACCGGGGCTCGGCCGGCCGCTGCGCCGGCAGGAGCACTTCGAGGCCGCTCGCGGCCGCCGGGTGCGCGTCCGCACGACAGGCCGGAAGCTGAGCGGTGAGGTCCTATCCGCCGGCGAGAAGAGCGTGACAGTGGCCGCCTCGAACGGCGCCGAGACCGAGATCCCGTACGACGACATCGTGCGGGCCAACCTGATCGACGAGGGAGCGTGACATGAGCCAGGAGATTCTCGAGGCCGTCCGCGAGATCGAGCGCGACAAGGGAATCGAGGAGGGCGCGCTCGTCTCCGCGCTCGAAGACGCGCTGCTCGCGGCGTACAAGAAGACGCCGGGCGCGTCGCGTCATGCGACCGTCGAGCTCGACGACCACACCGGCGACTTCCGGGTCTTCTCGGTCGAGCTGCCGCCCGACGTCGAGGAGCGCCTGATCGACGACGCGCGCGAGCGCAAGCTCGAGGAGCTCGAGAAGCTCGAGGAGGAGACGGGCGAGCGCCAGCACACGCTCATCTCCGACGACGACCTCGACATCGACTGGTCCGACATTCCGGACGAGGACGTCAAGCGTGAGGACGTGACGCCGGAGGGCTTCGGCCGCATCGCCGCTCAGACCGCAAAACAGGTCATTTTGCAGCGGATTCGCGAGGAAGAGCGACGGATGATGTACGACGAGTACATCGACCGCGTCACCGAGGTCGTCACGGGCATCGTCCAGCAGGCCGGCGACCGCAACAACGTCCTCGTCGACCTCGGCAAGGTCGAGGCACTGCTGCCGCGCTCGGAGCAGGTCGACGGCGAGCGCTACGAGCAGGGCTCGCGGATCAAGGCCGTGATCACCGAGGTGCGCTCGGGGACGAAGGGCCCCCAGGTGATCCTCTCCCGCCGCGACCCGGAGCTGATCAAGACGCTGTTCGAGCTCGAGGTGCCGGAGATCGCGGACGGGCTCGTCGACATCCGCGGCGTCGCCCGCGAGCCGGGCTACCGCTCGAAGATCGCCGTCGAGTCGCACGCCCAGGGCGTCGACCCGGTCGGCGCGTGCGTCGGCCCGCGCGGCTCGCGCGTCCGGATGGTCGTCTCGGAGCTGCGCGGCGAGAAGATCGACATCATCCCGTGGAACCCGGAGCCGGCGCGCTTCGTCGCGAAGGCGCTCTCACCCGCGCGCGTCCGCGAGGTCTATCTCGACGACGAGGGCCGCGAGGCGACCGTCGTCGTCCCCGACGACCAGCTCGCGCTGGCGATCGGCAAGGAGGGCATGAACGCCCGCCTCGCCGCCCGCCTCACCGGCTGGAAGATCGACATCCAGAGCGACACCGAGTTCGCGCAGGCCGAGGCCGACGCGGCCTACGGCGGCGGCGACGGCGAGTCCGGCGAGGACTACTCCGGCCGCTGCGGCGCGATCCTCTCCAACGGCAAGCGCTGCCCGAATGCCTCCCTTCCGGGCTCGAAGTACTGCGGTGTGCCGGCTCACCAGGAGCTCGCCCTCCACGATGTGGACGACGAGGAGCCGGTCGTCACCGAGGCCGAGCCGGGGCTCGAGGCGCTCGCCGACCAGATGGAGCCCGACGCAGAGAGCGTCGGCCCGTCGTTGCCGGAGCTCGAGGTGACCGAAGTCGATTCCGAGGCGCCGGCGGACGTCGCGTCCACCCACGGCCCGGACGCGGTCGCAGTCGCCGAGGCCGAGGGAGAGGTCGATCTCGACACGGTCGCGCAGCCGCAGCGGGCGCCGGAGGAGGAAGTTCCGGCCGGCATCCCGGTCGAGCGGACCGAGGAGGAGCCTTCGTAGGCGCGGAGCCGCTGCGGACCTGCGCCGGCTGCGGCCGGCGGGCCCCGCAGCGCGCGCTTCTTCGTTTTACGGCCCGCGACGGCACGCTCGTCGCCGGCCGCACTGAACCGGGCCGCGGCGCCTACACGTGCCGCAGCCTCGCCTGCTTCGAGCGGGCGGCAACGCGCGGGAAGTTCGCCCGCGTCCTGAGGCAGCAGGTGCGAGTCGGGCCTGAGCTGCGACGCCTTTACACTGGAGAGAGCCATGGCTAACGGAGGCAACAGACCGAACCGTCCGCTCCGCCCGCGCGGCGGCGGCGGCCCCCCTGGACGGCGGCGGCGCGTCGTCATCGACCAGGGCGGGCAGCGCCCCTCGCGCGAGCAGCGGCAGGCCCGCCAGGACAGCCAGCGCCGCGAGCCGCGCCCGCCGGCTCCGCCGCCGACCGGGCCGGTCTCGGTCGAGTCCGGCGTCACCGTCCACGACCTCTCGCAGGCCATGGGCGTCAAGGTCTCGGAGATCATGAAGTTCCTGATGGGCCTGAACGTCATGAAGGCTCAGACGGCGTCGCTCGCAGACGAAGAGGTCGAGCTCATCGCAACCGAGTTCGGCCGCGAGGTGACGATCAAGCACGCCGCCGACGAGGAAGAGGAGCCGGAGGCCTTCGACGATCCCGACGAGGCGCTGCAGGCGCGGCCGCCGGTCGTGACCATCATGGGCCACGTCGACCACGGGAAGACGACGCTGCTCGACGCGATCCGCAACGCGCGCGTCGTCGCCACCGAGGCGGGCGGCATCACGCAGCACATCGGTGCGTATCAGGTCGACGTCGACGGCCGCAAGATCACGTTCCTCGACACGCCGGGCCACGAGGCGTTCACTGCGATGCGCGCCCGCGGCGCCAAGGTGACGGACATCGCGGTGCTCGTCGTCGCGGCCGACGACGGCGTGATGCCGCAGACGAAGGAGTCGATCGCACACGCGCGCGCCGCCGAGGTGCCGATCGTCGTCGCGGTCAACAAGATCGACCTCGCCGACGCGAACATCGACCGCGTCAAGGGCGAGCTCGCGCAGGAGGACCTCCAGCCCGAGGACTGGGGCGGCACCACGCAGTTCGCGGAGGTCTCGGCGAAGACGCAGCAGAACCTCGACGAGCTGCTCGAGAAGGTGCTCCTCGTCGCCGACCTCGAGCTCGAGGGCCTGAAGGCGAACCCGAACGCCGAGGCGTCCGGCCCGATCATCGAGTCGCGGCTCGACGTCGGGCGCGGCCCGGTAGCGACGATGCTCGTCCACCGGGGGACTCTCAACGTCGGCGACGCAATCGTGGCCGGCGACGCCTACGGTCGGGTCAAGGCGCTCTTCGACTACAAGGGCGAGCGGCGCGAGAGCGCGGCTCCGGGGGATCCGATCGAGATCCTCGGCTTCGACAAGCCACCCGGGGCCGGCGAGCTCGCCCACGTCGTCGCCAACGACCGGGAGGCGCGCGATCTGGCGAACCGCCGGGGTGAGCGGCTGCGCCGCGAGCAGCTGGCGGCCGTCCGCCCGAGTGGTGGAGTCTCGCTCGAGGGCCTGTACGAGGCGCTCCAGGCGGGCGAGGTCTCCGACCTCAACCTCGTCGTGCGCGGTGACGTCGTCGGCTCCGTCGAGGCGGTCGTCTCCGAGCTGTCGAAGTTCGAGCACGCGGAGGTGCGGCTCAACGTGATCGCCGAGGGCGTCGGCGCGATCACCCAGAACGACATCATGCTCGCGTCGGCCTCCGACGCGCTGATCGTCGGCTTCAACGTCCGGCCGAACGCCGAGGCGCGCGCGCTCGCGGCGCGAGAGGGCGTCGAGATCCGGACATACGACGTCATCTACAAGCTCACGGAGGAGATCGAGCAGGCTCTCGTCGGCCGGCTCGCCGCCGTCAAGACCGAGGAGACGATCGGCGAGGCGGAGGTGCGGGCGCTGTTCCGCGTCTCGCGGCTCGGCACGATCGCCGGCTGCATGGTCACCGACGGGGTCGTTCGCCGCAACGCGAACGTGAGGGTGATCCGCGACGGCGCCGTGATCTACACGACGACGATCGCCCAGCTGAAGCGCTTCAAGGACGACGCCCGCGAGGTCGCCGAGGGCTTCGAGTGCGGCATCCTCCTCGACGGCTACAACGACGTGAAGGAAGGCGACGTGCTCGAAGTCTTCGAGACGCGCGAGATCGAGCGCACTTCGCTCGACGAAGCACCCGGCTCCTCGTAGCCTCTCCGCCCATGCCGAGCGGCTGGGTCGGGATTCTCACCTGCGAGTTGCACTTTCCCGAAGCGCATTCGCTGAAGGAGAAGCGTCACCACCTGCGATCGGCGAAGGCGCAGCTGCAGAACCGGGTCGGCGCGTCGGTGGCCGAGGTCGACCACCACGACGTCTGGCAGCGGGCACGCATCACAGCGGCCTGCGTCGCCCGCGAGCACGCGGAGGTCGAACGGCTCCTCGACGAGGCCGAGCGGTGGCTGCGCGGGCAGGAGTGGGAGGTGGCGCTCGCGGAGCGCCTCGTGATCGATCCCGAGGAATAGGCTCGCGCCGTGCACGCGGTCGAGCTGATCGAGCGGAAGCGAAACGGCGACGAGATCCCCGCGGGCGAGCTGCGCGACTTCGTGGCCGCCTACGCGCGCGACGAGATCCCCGACTACCAGGCCGCGGCGTTCCTGATGGCGGTGTGGTTCCGCGGGCTGAGCACGGCCGAGACGTACGCCATGACCGATGCGATGGTGGCGAGCGGCGAGCGAGTCGACCTCGCGGCTCGGCTCGGGCGCCGTGTCGTCGACAAGCATTCGACGGGCGGCGTCGGCGACAAGATCACGATCGCGGTGGGGCCGGTCGTCGCCGCGTGCGGCGTCCCCTTCGGGAAGATGAGCGGCCGCGGCCTCGGCCACACGGGCGGGACGCTCGACAAGCTCGAGTCCATCCCCGGTTTCCGCGTCGAGCTGACGACGGACGAGCTCGTGGAGCAGACGCGGGAGATCGGGATCGCGGTGGCCGGGCAGACCGCCGACCTCGTCCCGGCGGACAAGAAGCTCTACGCGCTGCGTGACGTGACCGCGACGATCGACCAGGTCTCGCTCATCGCCGCGAGCATCATGTCGAAGAAGATCGCCGCGGGCGCGAGCGCGGTCGTCCTGGACGTCAAGGTCGGCGAGGGCGCGTTCATGCGGACGGTCGAGGACGCGCGGGAGCTCGCCCGGGAGATGCGGGCGCTCGGCGAGCGGGCGGGGCTCGACGTCGTCTGCGTGCTGACGGACATGGATCAGCCACTCGGGCGGGCCGTCGGGAACGCGCTCGAGGTGCGCGAGGCGTGGGACACGCTGAGCGGCGACGGGCCGCCCGACTTCCGCGAGCTCGTCGTCGATGCGGCCGCGCAGCTACTCGCGCTCTCCGATCTCGGCGTGGACGAGGCCGAGGGGAGACGCCGGGCAGAGACGGCGCTGGGCGACGGCTCGGCTCTCGCCACGTACGACCGCTGGGTGCGGGCGCAGGGCGGCGACCCCGATCCGGCTCGGCTGCCGGCCGCACCCGTCGTACGCGCGGTCGCGGCGCCGGCGAGCGGCTACGTCCGGGAGCTGGGGGCGAGGGAGGTCGCCGTCACGGCGATGGAGCTGGGCGCGGGACGGGAGGTCGCCGGAGAGCCGATCGACCACGCGGTCGGGGTCGTCTGCAAGGCAAAGCGAGGGGATCCCGTGGAGCGCGGCGACGCGCTGGCCGAGATCCATGCGCGGGACGAGGCAGGGGCCGAAGCCGCCGGGGCCCGGCTGCTCGCCGCCTACGAGATCGGCGACGAGCCGGAGCCGCGGCCGCTCGTCCTCGACGTGATTCACTAGCCTGCCTCGTCATGAGCGAGCGGATGCGCCGCGTGAACGAGTCGGTGAGGCAGGTGCTCGCGGAGGCGCTGCCCGAGCTCAAGGACCCCCGAATCGGCCTCATCACGGTGACCGGGGTCGACACCGCGAACGACCTGCGGCACGCGACGGTCTACGTGAGCGTGCTCGGCTCTTCTCGCAAGCGGAAGGCAACCCTCCTCGGGCTCGAGGCGGCGCACGGCGTCCTGCAGTCGAGGCTGGCGCGCGAGCTGAGAATGAAACGAACCCCCCAATTGACCTTCGAGTACGATCCGACGGTCGAGCGCGGCGTGCGAATGACCCAGCTGATCGACGAGCTCGCGCCGGACGACGATGACGCAGACGACTGAACTGAAGGCGATCGCGGACGCCCTACGGGAGCACGACCGCTTCCTGGTCGTCACCCACGAGAACCCGGACGGCGACGCGCTGGGGTCGCTCCTCGCGGCCACGCTTGCGTTGCGGCACCTCGGCAAGGACGCCGTGATGTACCTGCCGGGTACGACACCGCTGCCGGGCGAGTACGACTTCATGCCGCTCGACGACCTCGCGCGAGAAGCGCCGGCCGACGCGGCCGAGCGGGTGCTGCTCGCGGTCGACTGCGCGAAGGCGGAGCGGATCGGCGACGACGTTGCCGTCTCGCGCGCGCCGCTCGTCCTCGACGTCGACCACCACCACGACAACACGCGCTTCGGCGACCTCAACCTCATCGTCGCCGACGCGTCGTCGACGGGCGAAGTGCTGCGCGATCTCTTCGCCGAGCTCGGGATCGAGTTGACGCCGGAGCTCGCGGAGCCGCTGTACATCGCGCTCGTCACCGACACGGGACGGTTCCAGTACGCGAACACGACGCCGAAGGCGCTGCGGCTTGCGGCCGAGCTGGTGGACGCCGGAGCCAACATCCATGCCGTGTTCCAGCAGGTCTACGAGTCGGTCGACTTCGCGAAGCTGAAGCTGCTCGCGCGCGCCCTCGACCGGGCCGAGGTGCTCGAGGGCGGCCGGATCGTCGTCTCGCACCTCCTTCGCACCGATTTCGCCGAGGTCGGCGCGGCCGAGCCGTACTCCGAGGGGATCATCGACTACCTGCGGGCCGTCGAAGGCGCCGAGCTGGCCGTCCTGATTCGCGAGCAGTTGAACGAGGCCGCGCATGCGCACAAGGGGTCGCTGCGCTCGAGCATCGACGAGCTCGATGTCTCGGCGATCGCCCGGCGCTTCGGAGGCGGCGGCCACCGCCAGGCCGCCGGCTTCTCGACCGACCTACCGCTGGAGGAGATCGTCGAGCAGATCAGGCTCGGCTTTCTCGAGCAACGTGCCGCCTCGCGCGCTTGAGCCCGCGGGCGTCGCGCTCGTGGACAAGCCGAGCGGCCCGTCCTCCTTCGCCGTCGTGGCGCAGATCCGGCGGGTGACCGGGGCCCGGACGGGGCACGCCGGCACGCTCGACCCGTTCGCAACGGGGCTGCTCCTGTTGTTGTCCGGCAGGGCAACTAAGCTGACTCCGTGGCTCGTCGGACTGGACAAGCGCTACCTCACCGAGATCGATCTCACCTCTCGCACCTCGACCGGCGATCCGGAGGGCGAGGTCGTGGAGCGGCACGAGCCGCCGTCCGCAGAGGAGCTCGAGGCGCGGCTCGCGGGCCTCCGCGGCGAGATCGAGCTGCCGATCCCGGCTGCATCGGCCGTGAAGATCGGCGGTGAGCGCGCGTACAAGCTCGCGCGGCGCGGCATCGAGGTGGAGATGCCGGTGCGCCGATCGACCGTGCACGCGCTCGACGTCATCGCGTATACGGGCGAGAAGGCGACGCTCGACGTCCACGTCAGCTCGGGGACGTACATCCGGTCGCTTGCCGCCGCGCTCGGCGGGCACTGCGCGACGCTGCGCCGGACGGAGGTCGGGCCGTTCTCGGTCGACGACGCCGTCGCGCCGGAGGCGTTCGCGGCCGAGCTGCTCATGCCGGAGGCCGAAGTGCTGGAGCGCGTCGAGGCGGCGCGCGCCGCCGGCGCGTGAACGTCGCTCGCGAGCCCGAGGCCCTGGCCGGTGCGCGGCGCGGCGTTGCCATCGGCACCTTCGACGGCGTCCACCGCGGGCATCTCCGGGTGATCGACGCGGCGCGGAAGGCCGGCCTGCGGACGGCGGTCGTGACGTTCGACCCGCATCCACGGGCCGTGCTGGGCGGCGAGGTCGAGCTGCTTGCGACGCTCGAGCGGCGGCTCGAGCTGCTGGAAGCGGCCGGAGTGGACGACGTGCTCGTGCTCCGCTTCGACGAGCGGCTCGCGGCCCTTTCGGCCGACGAGTTCGCCGAGCGGATCCTGCGGGGGATCGGAGCCGAGACCGTCGCGGCGGGCGAGACGTTCCGCTTCGGGCGCGGGCGAGAGGGCGATCTCGAGCTGCTCGAGCAGCTCGGCTTCGACGTGCGGCGGGTGCCGCTCGTGGAGAACGTCTCCTCGAGCCGCATCCGGCAGTTCCTCCACGCGGGCGAGATCGAGCGGGGCGCCCGGCTGCTGGGGCGGCCTCCGGAGGTCGAGGGGATCGTCGTCCGCGGCGACGGCCGGGGCCGGGAGCTGGGGTTCCCGACCGCGAACCTCGACGTCCCCGAGGGCCTGCTCGTCCCGCCCGACGGTGTGTACGCCGGCTGGGCGAAGGACCGCCGCGCGGCCGTCTCGATCGGGACGAACCCGCACTTCGACGGCGTCGAGCGGCGCGTCGAGGCGCACCTGCTCGACTTCGACGGCGACCTGTACGGCGAGCGGCTCGTGGTCGAGCTCTGGGCCCCGCTCCGCGAGCAGCGCCGCTTCGACTCGCTCGAGGAGCTCGTGGCCGCGATCGGCGACGACGTCGAGCGGACACGCGCGGCGACCCGTCCGGGCTGAGCGCGGTCAAGCCACTGGGAGCGCGGCGCCGCTGCGTCGGGGATCCGCGGCGCCTCCGGCACGGGCGATGAGGCTGACCCCGCCGAAATAGTGGTGCTGCTCCGGCCAGCGGCGAACCG
This sequence comes from uncultured Actinomycetes bacterium, assembly GCA_963825805.1. GTDB lineage: Bacteria > Actinomycetota > Thermoleophilia > Gaiellales > Gaiellaceae > Palsa-739. The sequence goes on from CAWGVE010000046.1 coordinate 16,396, forward strand.
TCCGGCCCGCTGCTTCGAGGGCCGCGAGGCCGTCCTCGTCGGCGTCCGGCTCCGCGTTCACGACGTCGCCGTCCGGATGTACGCGTGGCCGGTCGATCGCCTCCTGAGGCGTGAGCCCTTCGTCGAGCACTCCGGCTGCGGCGGTGAGAAGCGCGGTGCGGAGCCGCGCGCCGCCGGCTGCTCCTGCGGCGAGCGAGAGCCCGTCCGCGGCGAGGACGAGCGTCGGAGCCATCATGCTGGGCACCCGCTCGCCCGTCGGAGGCAAGCCCGGGGCAACGAGGTCGCCCTCGCCGAGCATGCTGTTCAGGTGCAGGTCGAGTCCGGGCAGGTAGTCGCCCGAGCCGAGCCCGAGGCTCGTCGTGAGCACGCAGGCGTTGCCCGCCTCGTCCACTGCGGTGACGTTCGTGGTGTGTTGCTCCGCCCCGGCCGCTCCGCCGAGCGCCGCGACGAGCGCAAGCAGCCGCTCGGCCGGGCTGCGTCCACCAAGATCGGGCAGCACCGCGAGGGTCTCGGGGACGAGCGAGATCCCGCGCCGGGTCAGCCAGCGCAGGCCGAGACGTGTCACCTCGATCGGCTCGGTCCAGAGGGGCTCGTAGGCCTCGAGATCGGCCCTGGTGAGAAGCGCACCGCGTTCCTCGCCGACATCCAGCAGAGCCTGCGCGATCGTGCCGGAGTAGGCGCTGTCGGGGCCCTCGACGAGCAGCGACTCCAGCGCATTCACGAGACCGGGCTGCTCGAGCCGCTCTCCGGCTCGGAGCAGGCGGCCGCCGGGCGAGTAGATCCTCGTGCCCGAGTCCAGCGTGAGCGCGGGCGCGAGCATCTCGAGAACCGCTGCATGTGCAGGCGGCAGCTCGACCCCGTCGCGCGCGAGTTGCAGCGCAGGCTCGAGGAGCTGCGCCCAGGGGAGGACGCCGTACTCGCGCCAGAGCGCGCCGAGCCCGGCCGGCACGCCCGGCACCGCGCACGACGCCGGGCCGATCGCGTAATGGATCAGCTCGGCTCCGAACGGCACCTCGAGCCAGACGAGCTCCGAACGGCGCCGCTCGGCGCCGAGACCGGGGACCGCGCAGAAGCAGTCGAGGTTGCGGGCGCGGCCGCTCGCGGCCTCGTAGACGATCGCGTGACCACCGCCGAGCAGGCCGGTCATCACCGTCTCGGCGACACAGGAGGCAAGGCCGGCGGCCACCGCGGCGTCGACCGCGCTGCCGCCCGCGAGAAGGATCTCGAGGCCGGCCGCCGCCGTCGCCGGGTGGCCGGCCGCGACGCCGGCGGGCAGCCGCGCGTTCACGAGGCCGCGAGCGGTAGGGCGTTCCAGCCCACGCGCGCAACGCCGCGGCGCGGGAAGTCGACCCGGTGGCCCATGAGGACTCCGCCGGCGAAGCCGTATGCACCGCCGCCGACCGCGTCGATCGCGTACGTCGGGCGCTCGATCCGCGTGCCGGTCAGCGGATCGGTCTCGCTCTCGGACACGCGCCAGCGGCCGCCGCGCTCGAACACGACGGCCTCGGAGTCGTCGAGGGCGTAGCGGCCGGCCTCGATCGCGCCGCCGTCGGCACCCTCGGGCGGAGGGGGCACGAGCCCGAGGTCGCGTACGACGCGCCGGATCAGGCCGCTGCCGCGCCAGCTGTTCGTGAGGACTGCGAGCGCCGCCTTCTGCTCGGGAACGAGCAGGAGGAGCGACTGATAGCCACCGACCGAGCCTTCGTGGTCGAAGGCGAGGCGGTCGCCGGCGAGCCCGCGTCTCCAGCAGCCGAGGCAGTAGCGCCCGCCGAGCGCCTCCGCCTGCGGCTCGTGCAGCGCGTCGAGCTGCGCCGACGACAGCGGCCCCGGGCCGCCGAGCTGGTGCTCCCCGAAGCGCAGCAGGTCGCCGACTGTCGACCAGAGCCCGCCCGCAGCGCGACGGGACTCCAGGTACTCGACCGGCGGGGCCGGACGGTGGCCGGTCCCGTCCGCCTGAACGTGACCGGGAGCAGCGCCCCGGGGCTCGTCGAACGACGTCGCCTCGAGGCCGAGCGGCTCGAGCAGCCGCTCCCGCACGGCGTCGGAGTACGAGACGCCGGCGGCGGCCTCGCAGGCCCGGCCGGCGAGGACGTAGCCGGCGTTCGAGTACGACCAGAGCCCCCGGCACTGCTCGGGCAGCGCCTCGGCCCGGTTGCTGCGCAGGTCGGCGGTGTGGGAGAGGAGCCGGCGGGCGCTGACGCCCTCCCACGCGGGCGCGTCGAGGTCGAGCGTCAGCGTCGCGAGCGACGCCGTGAACCACTTCGTGATCGAGGCGATCCGGAACGGTGTGTCCACCTCCACCGGCCCGTCGGCCACGAGCTCGACACGCCCGTCGACGAGGAGGCCGGCGGCGACGGCGGGGACGCCCGTGCCGGCCCGAGCCTCGCGCACGATCTCAGGCAGCCTTTCTTGCGGAATCGCGCTCGCCATGCCGGTTTTCGCTACCCTACCGGCGACCCAGGCCCGGCTCGCGCGTGCGTCCTTGGCGCCGTGGGCGGAGTCTAGGGAGGCGAAAGGAAGGAGAGGGCGTGGCCCTGACCAAGGAAGCAAAGCTGGAGATAATCGCGAAGCACGGCCGCGGCGAAGCCGACACCGGCTCGCCCCAGGTGCAGATTGCGATGCTGACGCAGCGGATCAACGAGCTGACCGAGCATCTGCGCACCCACAAGCACGACCACTACTCGCGGCGCGGGCTGCTCAAGCTCGTCGGGCGGCGCCGCCGCTTCCTGAACTATTTGCAGAAGCACGACCTCGAGGGCTACCGCGCCCTCATCAAGGAGCTCGGCCTGCGCCGCTAGCTCCCTAGTAAACGGAGGGTGGAAGTTCGAGCGAGCCCACTTCGATTGGCCTGGCTCGAGCTCCCGCCCTCCACAAGCAGAGTGGAGGACAATTGATGAGTATCGCGACCGAGAGCCGGGCGCAGATCTCCGTTCAGATCGGGAACCAGGAGATCAGCTTCGAGACCGGCCACCTCGCGAAGCAGGCGGACGGCGCAGTCGTCGTCCGCGCCGGCGACACGATGGTGCTCGCCACCGCCCAGGGGCGGATGGAAGCGCGCGAGGGCGCGGACTTCTTCCCGCTCACCGTCGACGTCGAGGAGCGGATGTACGCCGCCGGGAAGATCCCGGGCGGCTTTTTCAAGCGGGAGGGGCGCCCGACCGAGCGCGCCATCCTCACCGCGCGGATGATCGACCGGCCGATCCGGCCGCTGTGGCCGAAGGGCTACCGCAACGAGGTGCAGGTCATCTGCACCGTCCTCAGCGCGGACCTGGTCACGGCCCACGACATCCTCTGCATCAACGGCGCCTCGGCAGCGCTGATGCTCTCGCCGCTGCCGTTCCTCGGCCCGGTGGGCGCTGTCCGCGTCGGCCAGATCGACGGCCAGCTCGTGCTCAACCCGACGCTGCGGGAGAGCGAGGACGACTCCGACCTCGACCTGATCGTCGTCGGCACGAAGGAGGGCCTGACCATGGTCGAGGCCGGCGCCAGCGAGGTGCCCGAGGAGCGGATCCTCGAGGCGCTCGAGATCGCGCACGCCGAGATCGTGAAGCTGTGCGAGGCGCAGGAGGAGCTGCGCCGCCAGGCGGGCAAGCCGAAGTGGCTCGACCTCGACCTCGTCGCAGAGTTCGAGCGCGACCAGGCACACGGGATCTGGGAGCGGATCCAGCAGGTCGGCATTCGCGAGGCGTCCGCGTACGTGGACGAGCTCGTCGCCCAGCTGTCCCCGGCGATCACGATGGAGTCGACGGACGAGGACATCCAGCGCCAGGTGCAGGTGCGCTCGGCGCTCACGTCGCTGCTCGAGAAGCAGCGCTCCGTCGCGGTCGAGGGGCCGGTGCGCGAGCAGTTCGGCGAGGAGCTGAAGGCGCTCACCGACGCGGAGCAGGACTCGAAGGCGCTCCGCTCCGCGAAGCGTCAGCTGCTCTTCGACCGGATCGTCGAGGAGGTCGAGCTGCCGTTCCCGGCCGGGGGCGCCTCGACCGACCCGGAGACGGGCGAAGCGATGCCGGCCGCGAAGGACTCGCAGACGCGCTCGTACGTCAAGAAGGCGTGCGAGTCGATCTACAAGGACATGGTGCGGCAGAAGATCGCCGTCGACAAGCGGCGGCCCGACGGCCGCGGCGCCGAGGAGATCCGCCCGATCGAGGTCGAGGTCGGCGTCAACCCGCGCGCGCACGGCTCCGGCCTGTTCACGCGCGGCCAGACGCAGATCCTCTCGACGCTGACGCTCGGCACCGCGAAGGAGGGGCAGCGCATCGACGACCTCTCCCTCGAGGAGGAGCGCCGCTACATGCACCACTACAACTTCCCGCCCTACTCGGTCGGGGAGACGGGCTTCATGCGCGGCCCGAAGCGGCGTGACATCGGCCACGGTGCGCTCGCGCAGCGGGCGCTCGAGGCGGTCATCCCGACGCCGGACGAGTTCCCGTACACGATCCGCATCGTCTCCGAGACGCTCGAGTCGAACGGCTCGTCGTCGATGGGCTCGGTCTGCGGCTCGACGCTCTCGCTGATGGACGCCGGCGTGCCGATCAAGGCGCCGGTCTCCGGCATCGCGATGGGCCTCGTGAAGGAGGGCGACGACTACGTCATCCTCACCGACATCCAGGGTGCGGAGGACCACCTCGGCGACATGGACTTCAAGGTCGCCGGATCCCGCGCCGGGATCACCGCGCTCCAGATGGACATCAAGATCACGGGCGTCACGCAGCAGATCATGCGAGACGCGCTCGAGCAGGCGAAGCGGGCCCGCGAGTTCATCCTCGAGAAGATGCTCGAGGTCATCCCGGAGTCGCGCTCCGAGCTCAGCGAGAACGCGCCGCGGATCACGACGATCAAGATCGACCAGGAGAAGATCGGCATGGTCATCGGCAAGGGCGGCGAGACGATCCGCGGCCTCGAGGCCGACTACGAGGTGCAGATCGACATCGAGGAGGACGGCACGATCCTCATCTACGCGACCGAGGGCACGAAGGCGAACGAGGCCGTCGCCGCGATCGAGGCGCTCACGAAGGAGCCCGAGGTCGGCGACACGTTCACCGGCAAGGTCGTGAAGACGACGCAGTTCGGCGCGTTCGTCGAGCTGAAGAAGGGCACCGACGGGCTGCTGCACGTCTCGAACGTCGGCCCGGGCCGGGTCGCTCACATCGAGGACGTGATGAGCCGCGGCGACGTCGTCGACGTCGTCGTGCAGGAGGTCGACAAGGCCCGCGGCCGGATCGGCCTCAAGCTCGTCGCGAAGCACGAGAACGGCGGCCTCGTCCAGCCGGAGGAGCTGATCGAGCGGGCGAAGGACGCGCCGCCGAGGCCTCCGGAGGAGGAGCGGCCGCGCGGCGATCGCCGCGGCGGCCGTGGCGGCGGCCGCGGGCGCGGCTAGCCGCGACGACGGCGAGTAGCCGAGCATCGGGGCGGGCGGCGCAGCGCCGCCCACCCCTTGACTCTGTCCGCATGCGTTCTAGGTTCCCGCTGGCCGCAGGGGGTGTGGCAGGGAAACGGAAAAGGAGCGGTCAAATGCTCAAGGGCTTGGGTCGGTGGGCGCCGCTGACGGGCGTCGTCTTCGCCGTCTCTGTTCTTCGTCGGCGCGATGGTCGGAGCGGGAGCACGCCGGATTCGGACGCGCTCGCGCAGAAGTGCCGTCACGTACTTCACGTCGCATCGCGGCCAGACCGACGGAGCGTCTTCCTGATCGTGTACGCGGTCGTCTTCGGGCTCTTCTTCGCGGCGGCGTTGCGCTCCTATCTGCGGGCGCGCTCGGCGGCGACGGTCTGATCATGCTCGGCTTCGCGGGCATGATCATCTTCGCCACCGGTGCGCTCACGCTGATCGGCGGATCGATTTCGCCGCAACGGACGTCCCGGGCAAGATCTCACCGGCGGCCGAGCAGGCGCTGAACGTGCTGCAGAACGACGTCTTCTTCGCGCTGCTGGTCGGCGCGGGCATCTTCCTGATCGGGAACGGGCTCGCGATCGTCGCGAAGCTGCGCGCGCTGCCGACGTGGCTCGGCTGGGTTGCGGTGCCGCTCGGCGTCATCGCGCTCACGCCGCTCGGGTGGCTCGTCGCTGATCTTCGCGCTGCCGCTCTGGGCCTGATCGTCAGCGTGCTGATGTTCCTCCGCCAGGGGCGCCGTGCCGGCTGCGGCGGCTCCGGCCACCGGCTGAGAGACGTTCGGGAGGCGGCCGGCTTCGGCCGGCCGCCTCCCTCGCCGATTCACCCATTCGGGTCAGCGGTCCGACCCAAATCCGCTCATCCCCGGCTCGGCTCGTGCCGATGACTTCAAGCGAGCCGAACACGTGAGCCTTCCGACCATCTCACCGCTGCGGGGCCTCGTCGAGGTCACCCGCCTTATGCGGGCGCGTGAGGATCTTCCTGCGCTGCTCGACGCCGTCGCCCGAACCATCGGCGAGTCGCTCGGCTACCGGACCGTCGCGGTCAACCTCTACCGGCCTGCCTGGGACGACTTCGAGGTGACGACGGTCTACGGCAACGAGGAGGCTCGGGCGATGCTGCTCGGCAACGCGCTGCCCGGCGACGACTGGACGGTGCTCCTGTCGGAGCGCTTCGAGCGGCGCGGCGCCTACGTCGTGCCGCGCGGCTCCGTCGACTGGGACTCGCTCGGGCCGAGCTACGTGCCGGCAGGGAGGGCGCGCGTGCCATCCCGACGCCTGGGATCCCGAGGACGCGCTCTTCGTCCCGATGCGCGACCAGCGGGGCCTCCTGCTCGGGATCATCTCGGTGGACGAGCCGGTCAGCGGCCGGCGGCCGACGCGACGACGAGCTCGACGTGCTCGTCTCGCTCGTCGACCACGCGGCGCTCGCGCTCGAGGCGCGTGCGCGAGGCGGCGCACTCGGCGCGGCACCAGCGCGCGCTCGAGGAGCTGCTCGCCGTGTCCTCGCGCATCACCGGAGAGGCGTCGCACGCCGAGATCCTGCGCCGCGTGTGCACCGGCATCCGCGACGCCCTCGACTTCAGCAACGTCTGCGCGGCGCTCGTCGACCCGGCGACCGGTGCCGTCGTGCCGCACGCGACGGCAGGCTGGCAGCCTCGAGGAGCTGCGGCAGCGCGAGCCCGTCACCGTCGCCCAGATCGAGCCGCTGCTCGACGAGATGTTCCTGCGCGAGGGCTGCTACCTCCTCACCCACGGCGAGAGCGCGGCGCGGCTCGCGGGCGAGGTCGAGGTCTACCCGTCGCAGCTCAACGGGCGCGGGCCCTGGGCGTGGAACCGGCACACGCTGATCGTGCCCCTTGCAGGACGGCAAGCGAGCGCGCTGCTCGGGATCATCTGGGTCGACAACCCGAGCGACCGGCTCGTGCCCTCGGCCGACCGCCTACAGGCGCTGCGGATCTTCGCGAACGACGCCGCAGCCGCGCTCGTCTCGGGCAGGCATCTCGGCGAGCTGCGCTTCCTCGCCGACCACGACCCGCTCACGCGGCTGCTCAACCGTCGCGCCTTCGTGAACCGTCTCGAGGGCGAGGTCGCGCGGGCGCGTGCGCTACGGCCGCTCCTTCGGCCTCGTGGTCGCCGACCTCGACGACTTCAAGCAACTCAACGACCGCTACGGGCATGCCACCGGCGACGCGGGCGCTGGTCGCCTTCGCGAGCGTGCTCGCGGAGTCGCTGCGGAAGCCGGACGACGCGTTCCGCATCGGAGGCGACGAGTTCGCGGTGCTCCTCGCCGAGGCGACCGACGAGGATGCACGGCAGGTCGTCGCGCGCGTGAGGACGGGCTCGACCGGCTTGCGGGCGACGGGGAGCCGTGGCTCGCCGACCTCGGCGCGAGCTTCGGCTGCGCCGCGTGCCCCGAGGACGCGGACGACGCGCAGACGCTGTTCCGCCTCGCCGACGAGGCGCAGTACGACGCGAAGCGGAACGGCACCGTTCTCCGCTTCGTCGCCCGCGCGTACTCGCGCACGCGCGTCGCTACCTCGGCCGTGCAGAAGGTCGTCCTGAGCGAGCTCGACGGCGGCGAGCGCGTCATCTCGGAGCGCGTCGCGAGCGTCCGCTCGGTCGCGCTCGGCTTCTGGATCGACGTCGGCTCGCGCGACGAGCGCGACGACCGCGCCGGCGTCTCGCACTTCATCGAGCACCTGCTGTTCAAGGGCTCGCGCCGCTTCGACGCGCAGGAGATCGCGGAGACGTTCGACGCCATGGGCGCCGAGCTGAACGCGGCCACCTCGCGCGAGAACACCGTCGTCTACGCGCGCGTGCCCGACCAGCACGTCGAGACGGGCTCTCGAGGTGATGACAGACATGGTCTTCGCGCCCTCCTTCGCCGAGGTCGACCAGGAGCGCGAGGTCGTGCTCGAGGAGATCGCGATGTACGAGGACACGCCGCAGGAGCTCGTGCACGATCTCTTCTCGGAGGCGGTGTTCGCCGACCACCCACTCGGCCGGCCGGTGATCGGCACCGCCGAGGTCATCTCCACCGTCAGCCGGCGCGCGCTCGCCGGCTACCACCGCACGGCGTACGCGCCGGGAAACGTCGTCGTCGCCGCCGCCGGGAACATCGAGCACGACCGGCTCGTCGCGCTGCTGCAGCGGAGCGAGCGCCGGGCCGGCGCGCCCGCTCGCGCGGGCACGCGCGTGCGCCGCCCGCTCGCGCAAGCTGCCCGGCCCGGGACTGCGCTTCCAGCGCAAGGAGACCGAGCAGTACCACCTCTGCCTCGGCGCGACCGGGATCTCGCGCTCGGACCGGCGCCGGTTCGCCGCGTCGCTCCTCGACTCGATCCTCGGCGGCTCGGCCTCGTCGCGGCTGTTCCAGGAGATCCGCGAGAAGCGCGGCATGGCGTATGCCGTCTACAGCTTCGGGGCGCAGTACACGGATACCGGCGTCCTGGGCGTCTACGTCGGCACGCGCGAGGAGAACCTCGGCCCGTGCGTCGAGATCTGCGTCGAGCAGATCGGCCAGATCGCGGAGGGCCGGCTGCGGAAGGGCGAGCTCGAGCGCGCGAAGGAGAACCTCAAGGGGCGCATCGTCCTCTCGCTCGAGTCCACCTCGAACCGCATGAGCCGGCTCGGGAAGTCGCTCGTCACCGACACCGAGCTGCTCACGCTCGAGCGCGTGATCGCCGAGATCGACGCGGTCGACGGCGACGAGCTGGCCGAGCTGGCGGCGGTGCTGCTGCCACCAGAACGGCTCGCGGCGGCGGGTGTCGGGCCTGACGAGGCGCGCTTCCGCGCGGCGGTTGGACACGCGAGCACGAGCCTTGTCGACCAGGCGGCCGCGTGAAGGTCGCGTTCTTCGGCGCGGAGGGGAAGGCCGGCAGCGCCGTCGTGCGGCGGCTCGAGGCGGCGGGGCACGAGGTGCGCGGGATCGAGGTCGGCGACGAGCCCGACGTGAGCGGCTGCGACGCCGCGGTCGACTTCACGACTCCCGAGGCGGCGCCCGCCAACGTCCGGGCCGCGCTCGGGCAGGGCGTCTCGTGCGTCGTCGGCACGACCGGCTGGGAGCCGCGTGAGCTCGGGACGCTCGCGGCGGAGAAGGGGCTGCGCCTCTTCGTGGCGCCGAACTTCTCGATCGGGGCCGTGCTGATGATGCGCTTCGCGCGCGAGGCGGCCGCGCACTTCCCGCGGGCCGAGATCGTCGAGCTCCACAACGAGGCGAAGAAGGACGCGCCGTCGGGCACCGCGAGGGCGACCGCGGATCTGATCGGCGGCGGCACCGAGATCCACTCCGTCCGCCTGCCCGGGCTCGTCGCGCACCAGGAGGTGATCTTCGGCGGCGAGGGCCAGCTCCTGACGATCCGCCACGACACGACCGGCCGCGAGTCGTTCGCCGACGGCGTCCTGCTGGCGCTCGAGAAGCTCGACGAGCTTCCTCCGGGCCTTACGGTCGGCCTGGACACCCTCCTGTCGTAGAAGATTCAGCGATGCCGCGCGAGGCCGCCGAGCTCGTCTTCGACGAGGCGACGAAGGTCTACCCGGGCCGCGACGGCGCGGCGGTCGACCATCTCTCGCTCACCGTGCCGGCCGGGGAGATCTGCGTCCTCGTCGGGCCGTCCGGCGGCGGCAAGACGACGGCGCTGAAGCTCGTCAACCGGCTGATCCCGCTCACGAGCGGCGACATCCGCATCGACGGCACCTCGATCCTCGAGCAGGACGTCGTCCAGCTGCGCCGCTCGATCGGCTACGTGATCCAGCAGGTCGGCCTCTTCCCGCACATGACGGTGGAGGCGAACATCGGCACGGTGCCGCGGCTGTACCGGCGGCCGCGCGCCTGGATCAAGACTCGCTCGGCCGAGCTGCTCGAGCTCGTCGGGCTCGACCCGTCCTACGCGAAGCAGTTTCCCGGCGCAGCTCTCCGGCGGCGAGCGCCAGCGCGTCGGCCTCGCGCGCGCGCTCGCAGCGAACCCGCCGCTGATGCTGATGGACGAGCCGTTCGGCGCGATCGACCCGATCGTCCGCGCGCGGCTGCAGGACGCGTTCCTCCGCCTCCAGCAAGGAGATGCGCAAGACGGTCGTCTTCGTCACACACGACATCGACGAGGCGATCAAGGTCGGCGACCGCATCGCCATCCTCCGCAAGGGCGGACGGCTCGCCCAGTACGACACGCCGCGAGCAGATCCTCGATCACCCCGTGGACGACTTCGTCGCCGACTTCGTCGGCCGCGACCGGGCGCTCAAGGCGCTCGCCCTGCGGACGCTCGGCGAGCTCGAGCTCGCGCCTGCGACGGGGACGGCCTGCCGCGGCTGCCCGCGGACACGAGCCTCCGCGACGCGCTCGCGCTGCTCGTCGCCGAGCACGCGACGCGCTGGTCGTCACGCGACGGTGCCGCTCGGCGTCGCGAGCGTGAGGACCTGCCGATGACGGCTGCGCTTGCGCGGCGACGGCCCGGTATGCGAACTTCGGCAGGGAGCGACTGCCTCGCAGAACGACTGGTTCTGCCAGAGCTGGGTGCGCGAGCACTGGGGAGACACCTGCAGCCGGCGCTTCTAGCACATCAGCTGACGCTGTCGTGGTGGGATCGGTTTTGCGATCGCTTCCTGCTGCGCTCGTCGGCTTCCGCTGGCGGTTCTTTAATGTTGTCTTTGCGTTTACGTTACTTTACATGTTGTTGAGCATCGCTCTTTTTAGTTCTTGTGCCGCGACGCGCTCCGTCGCCGTCGGCGTCGCGGCTCGGCCGGCGTGACTCGTGAGGACCTGCTCGCCGGGGTGACGGGCTTCCGCCTGGCCGGCGGGCCCGGTGATCCCGAACTTCGGCCACGGGAGCGAGTGCCTCGCAACAACGGCTGGTTCTGCACCGAGTGGGTGCGCGAGCACTGGGGCGACATCCTCCAGCCGGCGCTCGTCCAGCACATCGAGCTCACGCGTGATCGCGGTCGGGATCGGCTTCGCAATCGCCTTTCTGCTCGCGCTCGTCGGCTTCCGCTGGCGCGTCTTCGACCCGCCGCTCGGCGCGTTCACCGACGTCCTCTACACGATCCCGAGCATCGCTCTCTTCCAGCTGCTCGTCCCGGTCACCGGCCTCACCGTGACGACGATCGAGGTCGCGCTCGTCTCGTACACGCTGTTCGTCCTCTACCGCAACATCGTGGCGGGATTGCGCGCCGTGCCGGCGGAGGTGCTCGAGTCGGCGCGGGGCATGGGGCTGACCCGCAGGCAGACCTTCTTGCGTGTCGAGCTGCCGCTCGCGGCGCCGGCGATCCTGGCCGGCCTCCGGGTCGCGACGGTGGCGACGATCTCGATCGCGACGGTCGCGGCGTTCCTCATCTACTACGGCCTCGGCGGCCCGATCTTCGACGCGCTCGAGGCAGCCCGACATCTTCCGCACGGAGCTCGTCGCCGCCGGTGGGCTTGCGATCCTGCTCGCCCTGACGGCGGATGGGCTGCTCACGCTCCTGCAACGCGTCCTCACGCCGTGGAACCGGCTCCGCTGATGCTCGCCTCGCTCTTCGTCGACGACGCTCCGGTTCATGCCGGACAACGCGTCGCTCCTGCTCGACAAGGCGGTGGAGACGGCGAAACTGGCCTTCACGGCGCTCGGCATCGCGATCCTGATCGCCCTCCCGCTCGGGCTCTGGCTCGGGCACCGGCATCGTGGGCTGTTCGTTGCGCTCGCGCGTGTCCTCGGTCGGCCGCGCGCTCCCGAGCATCGCGCTCATCGGCTTCTTCATCGCGTGGCTCGGCGTCGGCTTCTGGAACCTCACCGTGGCGCTCGTCGTCCTCGGCGTTCCGCCGATCCTGACGAACGCCTACTTCGCGGTGGAAGGCGTCGATCGGGACGCGGTCGAAGCGGCCCGGGGGATGGGCCTGACCGAAGTGCAGATCCTCATGCGCGTCGAGCTGCCGCTCGGGCTGCCGCTCATCCTCGCCGGCATCCGGATCGCCGCCGTCTTCGTCATCGCGACCGCGACGATCGCCGGCATCGTGGGCGGTGGCGGCCTCGGCGACATAATCGCCAACCAGGCGAGCCTACGGCCTTGCCGGGGTGCTCGCGGCCGCGCTCTGCGTCTCGGCGCTCGCGCTCCTCACGGCCGCGGCGCTCGCGCTGGCGCAGCGCGCGGCCTACCACAGGATGGCTCCAACAGCGTAGGGTCCGCCGGGTACGGACAACCGAGAGGAGGAAGAGATGGTGCGGAAGCACACGCGTCGCGCCGCCAAGGCGGCGTTCGCGGTCTCGTTCGGGGTCGCGCTTCTGATCGGACTTACAGCCGTGTCGGCGGGCGCCGCGCAAAGCGCGACGAATACGGTCGGCGCGAAGCCGACGATCGTGCTCGGCACGAAGAACTTCGCGGAGGAGTACATCCTCGGCCAGCTCTACGGCCAGGCTCTGCAGCGAAGGGGTTCCACGTCGACTTCAAGGGCAGCTTCGGCTCGTCCGAGCTCGCCAACACGGCGATCGAGAGCGGGAAGATGAACTTCTATCCCGAGTACACGGGCATCGATCGCGCTCGACCTCGCGAAGGCGAAGAAGTTCCCGCAGACGGCGGCCGCGACGTACCAGGCGGCGAAGACGTACGAGCAGAAGCACGGGCTGACGCTGCTCAAGCCGACGCCGTTCTACGACAGCGACACGTTCACCATGCTGACGAAGACGGCGAACAAGCTCGGCGTCAAGACGATCTCCGACATGAAGAAGGTGAAGTCGTTCTCGTACGCCGGCTTCCCCGAGTGCAAGACGCGGATCACGTGCCTGCTCGGTCTGAAGAACGTCTACGGCCTCAAGCAGGTCAAGTTCGTCGCGATCGGCTCGATCAGCGTCTACACGCTGCTCGACAAGGGGAAGGCGACGGCCGGTGACGGTTTCTCGACCGACCCGCAGCAGCACACAGCAAGAAGTACACGGCGCTCACCGACACGAAGCACATCTTCGGCTTCCAGAACGTCGCGCCGGTGCTCTCGAAGAAGCTGCTCACGGGCTCGAACGGCAAGCTGCTCTCCTCGATCTGCAACAAGGTCTCCAGCAAGCTCACCCTGGCGGCGATGCAGGCGATGAACAAGGCGTACTACGTCGACAAGCAGACCCCGAAGAAGATCGCGGACCAGTTCCTGAAGGCGAACGGCCTCAAGTAGTGAAAGTCGTCGTACTCGGTGGAGGGTCGACCGGCGAGCACTTCGTCGGCGCCCTCCGCCGCTACGACGACGAGGCGCAGATCACGCTCGTCGAGAGCCGGCTCGTCGGCGGGGAGTGCTCGTACTTCGCGTGCATGCCGACGAAGACGATGCTGCGCACGACGGAGCTCGCCTCGTCCCTCGAGCGGGCGCCGGGGCTGCACGGCGAGCTACTCGACCCGAACGGCGTGTGGTCGTGGCGCGACGCGGTCACGAACGACTGGGACGACACAGGGCAGCTCCATTACCTCGAGGAGTGGAACTGCCGGCTCGTGCGCGGCGAGGGACGGGTCGCCGAGCCGGGCGTCGTGGAGGTGGACGGGCAGACGCTGGAGTACGACCGGCTCGTGCTCGCGACCGGCTCGCGTCCGGCGATCCCGCCGATCGACGGTCTCGACTCGGTGGAGTACTGGACGAACCGCGAGGCGACGCGCACGCACAAGGTGCCGCAGAGCCTCGCCGTCATGGGCGGCGGGGCGGTCGGTGCCGAGCTCGCGCAGTTCTTCTCCCGGATGGGCTCGCAGGTGACCATGGTCGAGCACGGCGACCGTCTGCTCGGGCGTGTTCACTTCGACGCCGGCGAGCTCATGGCGGCGGTGTTCCGCGACGAGGGAATCGACGTGCGTCTGGGCGTCGGGCTCGAGCGGGTCGAGCCCGGAATCCGGCTCCACCTCTCCGACGGCTCGACGCTCGAGACGGAGCGGCTCCTCGTTGCGACGGGCCGCCGGCCCAACGTCGAGCGGCTCGGGCTCGAGGAGCTCGGGGTCGAGATCTCGCGGCGTGGTGTGGAGGTGGACGAGCGGCTCCGCGCGCGGGGAGCGGACAACGTGTGGGCGATCGGCGACGTGAACGGCATCGCGCAGTTCACGCACGTGGGCAAGTACCAGGCACGGGTGGCGGCGGCGGACATGTGCCGCCGGCACGCGAAGGCCGACTACCGCGCCATTCCGGCCGGGATCTTCACCGACCCGGAGGTGGCCACGACCGGCCGCTTCGAGGGCGACGACCTCGTCACCGCGCGCGCCGAGCTGACGTCGCTGCCGCGCCTGTCGACGTTCGAGCGGCCGAAGCGCGACGGCTTCATCCGCGTCTTCGCCGACCCGCGGCAGGGTGTCCTCGTCGGAGCCGTCTGCGTCGGGCCACAGGCGGCGGAGTGGCTCGGGCAGTTCACGCTCGCGATTCGGGCCGCAGTGCCGGTCGAGACGCTCCTCGACACGATTCAGCCGTACCCGACCTTCTCCGAGGGCCTCTTCTACGCGTTGCAGGAGTTGCGGGCCGAGCTCTCGTAGTATTCCCCCGACGTGCTAGGCGCGGTGATCACGGCGATGGTGACGCCGTTCCAGGCGGACGGGTCGGTGGACCTCGAGCGGTTCCGGGAGCTCGCGAGCTTCCTCGTGGAGAACGGGTCCGACGGGCTCGTCGTCTGCGGCACGACCGGCGAGTCGCCGACGCTGACCGACGAGGAGAAGCTCGCGCTCTTCGAGGCCGCCGTCGAGACGGTGGGCGGTCGCGCGACGGTGATCGCCGGGAGCGCCAACTACGACACGGCCCACTCGGTGCACCTGACGCAGCAGGCGACGGAGCTCGGCGTCGACGGGATCCTCGTCGTGACGCCGTACTACAACAAGCCGCCGCAGCGGGCGATCGTCCGCCACTTCGAGGAGATCGCCGCCGCCACTCACCTGCCGGTGGTCGCGTACAACATCCCCGGCCGCGTCGTCGTCAACATCGAGCCCGCCACGATCGCGCGGCTCGCCGAGATCGAGAACGTCGTGGCGGTGAAGCAGGCGCTCGACGACCCCGAGCAGGCCCGCTTCATCGCCGAGGAAACGCGGCTCGACCTCTACTCCGGCGACGACCCGAACACGTTCGCCTTCCTCGAGCTCGGCGGCGTCGGCGTCGTGTCGGTCACGGCGCATCTCTGGGGCCTGCAGATCGCGGAGATGATCCGCCGCCACCGCGAGGGCGATGTCGAGGGCGCGCGGGCGGTTCACGAGGAGCTGGAGCCGTCGTACGAGCTGCTCCGGATCCAGGTGAACCCGATCCCGATCAAGGCCGCGCTCAACCTCGCCGGCCACGCGGTCGGCGGGCACCGGCTACCGATGGTCGAGGCCGACGAGCAGGAGCTCGCGCAGATCCGCTCCTGCCTCGAGCGCGCGGGGCTCCTCGCCGCCGCCTCCGCCTGAGCCCGGGCCTAGACTCCGGCGATGGGCGTCTGCCGCATCATCCCGCTCGGGGGCCTCGGCGAGGTCGGCAAGAACATGACCGTCTACGAGGCGGACGGCGCGATCGTCGTCGTCGACGCCGGGCTCGCGTTCCCGCGCGACGAGCACCTCGGCGTCGACCTCGTCCTGCCGGACTTCTCCTACCTCCGCGATCGCGAGGAGATGGTGCGCGCCGTCGTGCTCACGCACGGGCACGAGGACCACGTCGGCTCTCTGCCCTACCTGATGCGCGAGTTACGCGTGCCGCTCGTGATCGCAACGCGGCTGACGCTCGCACTCGTCAAGTCGAAGCTCGACGAGCACGGCCTCGCCAACGCGGCCGAGCTGCGGGAGATGGCGCCGGGCGACGAGCCCGTGCAGCTCGGCCCGTTCCGGGTCGAGCTCGTCCGCATGGCGCACTCGATCCCGGACGCCGCCGCCGTGGTGCTCGAGACGCCGGGCGGCCGCGTCGTCCACACCGGCGACTACAAGCTCGACCACACGCCCGTCGACGGCCAGCGGACGGACGTCGGCCGCCTGGCGGAGATCGGCAGCCAGGGCGTCGACCTCCTGCTCGGCGACTCCACGAACGCCGAGCGGGCCGGGGTCACCGAGTCCGAGCGCGTCGTCGGCGAGGCGTTCCGCCAGATCTTCCCGCGGCGCGAGGGGCGGATCCTCGTCTCCTCGTTCGCCTCGAACGTGCACCGGATGCAGCAGGCCGCCAACGTCGGGGTCGACTGCGGCCGGAAGGTCGCGTTCGTCGGCCGCTCGATGCGGAAGAACGCGAATATCGCGCGCAACCTCGGCTACATGGACGTCCCCGAGGAGGCGATCCTGCGGCCGAACGAGCTTGCCGAGCTGCCGCGCGAGCGAGCAGCTGATCCTCTGCACGGGCAGCCAGGGCGAGCCGATGTCGGCGATGACGCGGATCGCGTACAACGACCATCCCGCCGTCCACGTCCAGGCGCGGCGACACGGTGATCATCTCCGCGAAGCCGATCCCCGGCAACGAGCTGCGCGTCCACGACGCGATCAACCGGCTCGCGAAGATGGGTGCGGAGGTGCTGCACGAGGACAACGCGCCCGTGCACGTCTCGGGCCACGGGAAGGCCGAGGAGCTGCGCACCATCATCGGCCTCGTGCGCCCGAAGGCAGTGATGCCGGTGCACGGAGAGTTCCGGATGCTCGCCGCGCACGCGCAGCTTGCGCGCGAGGGTGGCGTTCCCGACGACCGGATCGTGATGGCGGAGAACGGCAGCGTGGTCGAGCTGCGCGACGGCGTGCCGGCGATCGTGGGCGAGGTGGAGGCCGGGCATGACGTTCGTCGACGGCCTCGGCGTCGGCGACGTGCACGACGTGGCTCTGCGCGACCGGCGGAAGCTCTCGGAGGACGGCATCCTCATCGTCGTCGCGACGCTCGCCGCGCAGGACGGCGGCGGGCTGACAGCTGCGCCGGAGCTGATCGCGCGCGGTTTCGGCGAGGGGGCCGAGCCGCTCCTCGACGAGCTGCGGGACGAGGCGTCGCGCGTGCTGGCCGAGCTGCTCGGCGACGACGTGACCGAGATCAAGCTCCTGCAGGAGCACCTGCACGACGCGCTCGGCGGCATCGTCTACGACCGCACGCGCCGCCGCCCGATGGTGCTGCCGGTCATCGTCGAGGTCTA
>CAWGVE010000047.1:0-59293 GCA_963825805.1 uncultured Actinomycetes bacterium
GGGACGCCCGAGGAGGTGGCGCAGGTGGAGGGCTCGTTCACGGGCGACTTCCTCCGCCACGTGCTGCCCGTACGCGCGGTCGCGGCCGCCTAGACCTCCTCGTTGACCGAGTCGGGCTAACCTCATCGTTCATGGCGGCGACCGTCGACACCGCATCCGGCTCGCAGCTCCAGCGCAGCTGGTGGCTGCGCGCGCCTGCCGTGCTGGTCGCGCCGCGGACGGTGTTCGCCTCGCTGCGGGACGACTCGGAGGAGGCGGTCGAGGCGCGGCAGGAGCAGCTCACCGCGATCATCGGCCTGGCCGGGATCGCGGGCGTGCTGGCGAGCCCGACGTTCCGGCATCTGCTGAACGACGGCGACGTCTCACTCATCCTCGTCCCCGTGCTCGCCTTCCTTGCGGGCTCGATCTACGCCGTCGTCGTTTACTTCGCCGGCGGCGGCCTCCTGTACGGAGCGGCGCGGCGCCTCGGCGGGCTCGGGAGCTATCGGCGAGCGCGGCATGTGCTCGCGCTCTCGTGCACGCCGCTGGCGCTCACGCTCGTCACGGTGTGGCCGCTCAGGATCCTGATCTACGGCGAGAACCTCTTCCGCACCGGCGGCGACGACTGGGGGCCGGGCGACCGGATTTTCGGCGGTCTCGTCTACGCGTCGTTCGTCTGGTGCGCGATCCTGCTCGTGGTCGGCGTCCGCACCGTCCACGGCTGGAGCTGGGAACGCTCGCTCGCAGCCGTCGCCCTGGCCGCGGCCCTACCGGCGCTGATCATCGCCGCGTACGCCGGCTGATCCCGAACCTGTCTTTCCTTGTAACACAGTGTTACTTGGGAAGGTCGGAGGCCTCGAATGCGGCTCGCTCCTCTTCGGGCATGGCGTACGTGTGCTGCTCGTCGGGGAAGGCTCCGCTCCGGACCTCCGTCGCGTAGGCCACGAGCGCGTCGCGGATCTCGCCCGACAGGTTCGCGTACCGCTTCACGAAGCGGGGGAGATGTCCCTCCGAGAGACCCAGGAGGTCGTGGTAGACGAGCACCTGGCCGTCGCAGCCCGCTCCTGCACCGATCCCGATCGTCGGAATCGACAGCTCCTCCGTGATGCGGGCCGCGACCGGCGCGGGCACGGCCTCCAGGACGATCGAGCAGCAGCCGGCGTCCTCGAGGTCTTTGGCTCCGTCGACGATCTGCTGCGCGGCCTCGGCCGTCCGGCCCTGCGTCTTGAAGCCGCCGAGCATCGTCGCCGACTGCGGCGTCAGCCCGACATGGCCCATGACGCCGACCCCGGCCTGCACGATCGCGCGCGCCCGCGAGACCATCGGCCCCGCGCCCTCGAGCTTGACGATGTCGGCGCCGCCCTCCTTGACGAAGCGCACGGCGGTGCGCACGGCGTCTTCGTCCGAGACCTCGTACGAGCCGAACGGCAGGTCGCCGACCACGATCGGGCGGTGCACCTGGCGCGACACCGTCCGGGTGAGGAACAGCATCTCGTCGACGGTCACCGGAGTCGTGCCCGAATGGCCGAGCACGACCATCGCGGCCGTGTCGCCAACCAGGATCACGTCGATGCCTGCGTCCTCGGCGAAGCGGGCGCCGGGCGCGTCGTAGGCGGTGACCATCACGATCTTCTCGCCGCGCCGCTTCATCGCGAGCAGCTCGGGGAGCGGCAGCTTGCCGGAGGGAATGCTCATCGGATCTCTCCTTCCAGGAGGACGTTGTCGATCAACCTTGTTTGCCCGACGCGGACGGCGGCCGCGAGGACCTTGGCGTCGCCGAGGTCGAGCACCTCGACGTAGTCGGGCTCGACGCCGTTCAGCGAGGCGCGGGCCGCGGCAACGGGATCGGGCGAGCCGGCGGCCGCCGCGAGCGCCCGCGGCAGCGCGAGGGCGTGCTCCCGCTCCTCGGGTGTGAGGCGCAGGTTGCGCGAGGAGAGGGCGAGGCCGTCGGCATCGCGCACGGTGGGGACGACCCGGATCTCGACCGGGACGTTGAGGTCGCGGACCATCCGTCGGATCACGGCCACCTGCTGCGCGTCCTTCTGGCCGAAGTAGGCGCGCTCGGGCCGCACGAGGTTGAACAGCTTCAGGCAAACCGTCGCAACGCCGCGGAAATGACCGGGTCGCGCCGCGCCTTCGGCGCCCGTCCCCTCGGGCTCGACCCAGGTCGCGAAGCCGTCCGGATACAGCTCGTCCGGCGCGAAGACGACGTCGACGCCCTCGGCTTCGGCGAGCTCGAGATCGCGCGCCTCGTCGCGTGGATACGCCGCGAGATCCGCCTGCTCGTCGAACTGCGCCGGATTGACGAACAGGGACGCGACGACGCGGTCGTTCTCGGCGCGCGCCGCGCGGAAGAGGGCGCGATGGCCCTCGTGCAGGGCGCCCATCGTCGGCACGAGCCCGGTGCCCGGGGCCGTGTCGAGCTCGGCGATCGTCCGCACGACCTTCACGCGAGGGTCACCGTCGCTTCGGCCAGCGTCTCGTAAAGGGGCTCGAGCTCAGGGTGCGCGGCGCGAATCGCCCGCTCGTGCGCCTCGACTGTCGCCAGGTCGCCGCGTGCGATTGGCCCGGTGAGGTCGAAGCCGTTCTCGATCGTGCGCGTCATCAGCGGCACGAGCCCCTCGGCCGGCACGCCGAGCAGGACCGCTGCGCGTTGCAGCGTCACGAGATAGTTGGAGGCGAAGACGGCGCCGGCGTGGTAGAGCGTCCGGTCCTCGTCCGCGAGCTCGAACGGACGCAGCCCGAGCATCTCCGCCAGCTCGCGCGCGACGGCGAGTGCCTCGCCGGTCTCGCCGGTGACTGCCGCCCACGCGCCGTCGAATTGCGACGGGTCGCCGCTGCGGTCGAACGTCTGCAGCGGATGAAGCGAGAACCGGCGCTCGTGGGGCTCGAGCGCGGCGAGCCGCGTCGCTCCGGAGACATGTCCCACCCAGGCACGTCCCGGTGCCAGGCACCGGGACGTGTCGGCAATGGCCGTGTCCGGAACGCAGAGGAGCACGACGTCCGGGTCGTCTTCGCCCACGCCGACGCCGCGCTCGCCCAGGCGGGCGGCGACGGCCGAGCCGACGCGGCCAGAGCCGATGACGTGGACTTTCTCGATCACGATTGCGCTCCAGCTCCGAGGCGGATGCCGGGCACCGGCCATTGTACGTGCGCGACCCGGTGCGCTTCATCCGAAGCTCATGCTTCGCGACGAAGCTCGGGTGAGAAGAACACTCGTGCGCCACTCTCTCCTTCTACTGCTCGCGGTTCTGGCCGCACTGGCCGCCGGCTGCGGCGGTGGGAGTCGTCAACCGGGTGGGCACCCGACGACACAGCGGCCAGATCCGCCGAAACCGAAGCCGAGGCCGACGCCGCCGGCCGGGCCGTTCGACCGTCCGCAGAGCGCGCCTCATCTCGCCCCGGGCTCCGTTCCGTCGGCGCTGCCGGCAGACGTCCTCATCGCCGACCGATCGAACGACCGGCTGCTCGTCGTCGATCCGAGGGGCCGGATCGTCTGGCGGTTCCCGGCCGCGGGCGGCCGGAGCCTGCCGCTGCCCGACGACGCGTTCTTCTCGCCGGACGGCCGTCGGATCGTCGTCACGGAGGAGGACGTCGACGCCGTGAGCATCGTCGACGTCGCTTCCCACCGAATCGTCTGGCGCTACGGCGGAATCGACGTCCCCGGCAGCAGCGCGAACCGGCTCGCGCACCCGGACGACGCGATGCTGCTGCCCGACGGATCGGTCTTCACTGCCGACATCGAGAACTGCCGGCTGCTCCTGCTCCATCCGCCCTCGCACCGTCCGGGACACGCCGCCGGCAGCCCGGCGCGAGGCTGCGTCCACGACCCGCCGCGCGCGTGGGGGAGCCCGAACGGCGCTTTTCCGTTACACGGAGGTGGGACGCTCGTGACGGAGATCAATGGCAGCCTGGGTCGACGCGCTCTCGCCGCGCGGCCGGCTCCTCTGGTCGACGCACCCGCCGGGCATCTCCTATCCGTCCGACTCGAACGAGGTGCGGCCGGGGCTGTACGTCACCGTCGGCTGGCAGAGCCCCGGGATCCTCGAGACCTTCGACCGCCACGGCCGTCTGCACTGGCGCTACCGCCCGCGTGCGGGCGCTCCGCCGCTCGACCATCCCTCCCTCGCGCTGCCGCTCTCCAACGGGGACTTCCTCGTCAACGACGACTCCAACGACCGCGTGATCGTCGTCGACCCGCGCACGAACCGGGTCGTCTGGCAATACGGCCGCACCGCCGTGGCGGGCAGCGCGCCGGGGTACCTTTCACGGCCGGACGGCGTCGACCTCGTGCCGCCGGCATCCCTCCTGACCAAGCCAACTGGGAAGATTCGGGTAGCACCGTGACCTCTGCTGCCGTACGCCTCGGCGAGTTGCCGCTCCTCTCGCGCCGCCGCGAGCTGCTGATCGGCGCTGCGCTGACGGCGGTTCTCGGGGCGATCGTCCTCGCGGTCGGGCCTGCGCCTGGAGACGCGCCCGTGCATCTCTACCGCACATTCCTCGTCCGCGACGGCGCGCTCATCTGGGACAACTTCTGGTACGCCGGCACCTACCCGCTCGCGTCCTACAGCCTCCTCTACTACCTGCCGGCGGCGCTGGTGGGGAACCTGCCGCTCGTCTTCGCAGCCGCTGTCGCCTCGACCGTCCTCTTCTCCTCGATCGCGCTGCGGGAATGGGGGAGGGCGGCGCTCTGGCCGTCGCGCGTCTTCGGCGTCCTCGCCGCGGCTCCGATGTTCACAGGTCTCTACGCCTACTCGCTCGGTTTCGCGGCCATGCTCGCGACGCTGAAGCTGCTGCAGTTGCGGCGGCTCCGGCTCGCTGTGCTCCTGGCCGCAGTCACCGTCGGCTTCAGCCCGCTCGCCTTCGCCTTCCTCTGCCTCATCGTCGCCTCGTACGCGGTCTCGCGGCGGCAGATCGCGCGGCGGGACGTCTGGTTCGGCGCCGGCCTCGCGTTCGCCGCGGGGATCGAGGTCGCCGCGCTCCTCCTCTTTCCGGCGAGCACCGGCTCGTACCCGTTCCACTGGATCGACTTCGCCGGCGTGCTGCTCGTGACGATGCTCGGCGTTCTTCTCGCACGCCGTGCGCGCGCGGCCGCGCCGCTCGTCGCGTTCTATGCGCTCTGGGGCCTCGGCAGCATCGTCGTGTACCTCGTGCCGTCGCCGCTCGGCGACAACTGGACCCGGCTGAGCGCATTCGTCTTCCCCGTCATGCTCCTCACCGCGAGCCTGGCCGGCTTCCGCCCGCGGCGCCTCGTCGCGCTGGCCCTCGCCGCCGCGTTCGCCTACAACATCGTGCCATACCTCCTGCTCGTTCCGTCCCGGTGGGACAACCAGACCCAGCAGGCGAGCTTCTGGCAGCCCGCAATCGGCTTCCTCCGCGCACACGAGGATTCCGGCTTCCGCGTGGAGGTCGTGCCGACGGCCGAGCACTGGGAGGCCGACTGGATCCCGCGGGCCGGCTTCCCGCTCGCCCGCGGCTGGTACCGGCAGCTCGACGAGGCCGACAACCCCGTCCTCTACTCGCAGCAGCTCGACGCGTCGTCGTACCGGCAGTGGCTCCGCTCGGCGGCGGTCAGGTACATCCTCCTCAGCCGGACCGCGCCGCTCGACTGGGACGGCGGTCCGCGCGAGGCGAGCATCCTCCGCGCGCCGCGCTCTGGGTTCCGCGCCGTCTTTCGCAGCGCGAACTGGACGATCTACGAGCTGCCGCGCGCCACGCCGCTCCTGACTGGGCCGGCGCATCCGGTCGTGACGTCGTTCGGCCACACCGTCATCCGCGGCCGCGTCTTCGCGCCGGGCCGGTATCTCCTGCGCGCGCACTACAACCCGTACTGGCGGCTGGCCGGCGACGGCTGCGTGGTGCCCGGGCCGGACAAGATGACGATCCTCGAGCTGCCACGAGCGGAGCGATTCGCGCTCGGCGTGCCAGGGACTCCGGGCGGGCTCGTGCGTGAGCTGTTCGGCGGCAGACGGGCCGCTTGCAGCTCCTAGCGGCGCTAGCATCCGACTCGTGCCGATCTACGAGTACGTCTGCATGGAGTGCGAGTCGCATTTCGAGGAGCTCGTCCGGGGCGAGCAGCAGGTCGCGTGCCCCGACTGCGCCGCGACGAACGTCTCGCGGCAGTTCTCCTCCTTCGCCGTGCACGGCGTGACGAAGCCGGTCGCGACGGGCGGGGGCGGCGGTTGCTGCGGCGGCTCCTGCGGCTGCGGCCACTAGCTCCGCATGGCGCGGGGGGACGAAGACGGCGAGCTGCTGACGCCCGCCGCCCACGCACAGCTCGAGTCCGAGCTCGCCGAGCTCGAGGGCCCGAAGCGCACGGAGGTCGTGCAGGCGATCGCCACGGCACGGGCGCATGGCGACCTCTCCGAGAACTTCGAGTACCACGCGGCGAAGAACGAGCAGGGACTGCTCGAGGCACGGATCCGGGTGCTCCGCCACCGGCTCCAGCACGCGACGATCGTCGACGAGGAGGCCGCCGCGGCGAGCGGCGTCGTCACCGTCGGCTCGCGTGTGGAGGTCGAGCGCGAGGACGGCACGCGGTTCGAGTACGAGATCACCAGCGTCGGCGGCGTCTCCCCGGACTCGCCGGTCGGCCGGGCGCTGCTGGGGAAGGCTCCGGGCGACGAGATCGAGGTGGAGGCTCCCCGCGGCCGCTGGAAGGCCCGCATCCTGTCCGTCGGGCGGGCCTCGTAGACTCGATTTTGTGAGCGCGGTGCCGGTCGCGACGATGGAGACGCTCGAGGAGTACGCGGCAGCGACAGCCGGTTGCACGCGCTGCCGACTCGCGCAGGGCAGGACGCAGGTCGTGTTCGGCGCCGGCAACCCACGCGCCGACCTGATGTTCGTCGGAGAGGCGCCCGGCTTCCACGAGGACAAGCAGGGCATCCCGTTCGTCGGCCAGGCGGGAAAGCTGCTCGACGGGCTGCTGGCGGGGATCGAGCTGACGCGCGACGAGGTCTTCGTGGCGAATGTCCTGAAATGCCGCCCACCGGGCAACCGCGATCCGCAGCCGGACGAGATCGAGTCGTGCGAGCCGCATCTCTTCCGCCAGATCGAGCTGATCGAGCCGAAGGTGATCGCGACGCTCGGCAACTTCGCGACCAAGCTCCTCTCCGGCCGGCCGCTCGGGATCACCCGCGTGCACGGCCAGGAGCAGGCCCTCACGATCGCCGGTCGCAGCGTCGTCCTCTACCCGCTCTACCACCCGGCGGCCGCGCTCTACACGCCTGCGATGCTCAAGGTGCTCGAGGCGGACTTCGCGCGCCTGCCGGATCTGCTCGGCCGCCCGGCTCAACCGGACGCCGTTCCCGAGCCCGAGCCCGAGCCGGAGCCCGAGCCGGCCGTCGCCGCGCCGGCGGAGCAGCTCGGCCTCTTCTGAGCTAGAGCCGCGCTCGAAAGAGGATGCCTTCGCCTCCGTCGAAGGTCAGGCCCGGGAAGGAGAATCGCCGGCTGATCTCCTCGAAGCCGAATCGCCGGTGCAGCTCGATCGAGGTCGTGTTGCGGGCGTTGGCGAAGAACCAGGCGTCGGTTGCGCGCTCGCGGATCCAGTCCAGGCGGGCTTGCGTGAGCGCCGTGCCGACGCCACGCTCACGCTGATCGGGGACGACGAAGACGCCGGAGAGGTAGTAGCCGCGCGGCACCGTGTCGGCGGGAGCGTCAGGCGCAGGCTCGAACCAGCGGGCGCGACCATAGCCCACAATGGCGCGCTCGATCTCGGCGACGACGAGCAGGTGCTCGAGATTCTCGAGGTCGCGGCGGAACGAGTCTCTCCACTCGCCGTCGCTCCGCTCCGGCGCGGCCAGGAGGCCGAGCGCGACGCAGCGCTCGATGTCCGCACCCTCGCCTTCTCGGACCGCATAGGAAGGCGTCACGAGCGGGCGTCGGCTCTACAACGGCTCGTCGAGACCCTGCACCGCGACCATGCGCAGGTTCGCCGCGCCCTTGCGCAGCCGCTTCGCCTCTTCGTACTCCGGCGAGACGTACCAGCGCTTCGCCGCCTCGAGGTCGGGAAACTCGAGGATCACGAGCCGCGAGGGGTGCCAGTCGCCCTCGAGCACACGAAGTTCTCCGCCGCGGACGACGAACCGGCCACCGCCGGAGTGAACCGCATCCGGCGACGCAGCCTTGTAGCGCTCGTATTGCTCCGGGTCGTGGACGTCGGTCTCGACGATCACGTAGGCGGGCATGCTTGGATCGTACGCGTGGAGACCGTGAGCCACTCGCCGGAGGAGACGGAGGCGCTCGCGGCGGAGCTCGCGCGGCAGCTGGCGGCCGGCGACGTCGTGACGGTGGCGGGCGAGCTCGGCTCGGGCAAGACGACGTTCGTCCGCGGCGCCTGCGGCGCGCTCGGCGTGCGCGAGCGCGTGACGAGCCCGACGTACACGATCGGGCACCGCTACCACGGCGACGGCGTCGAGGTCTCGCACCTCGATCTCTACCGCTTCGAGGGCGTTTCACCCGCGGAGTGGGGTGACCTCGAGCCGTACTTCGATCAGGCGATCGTCTTCGTCGAATGGCCGGAAGCGGGGGAAGGCGTCCTGCCGCCGCCTCGTTACGCGGTGCGTTTGCGGCATGCTGGCGGCGGGAGAGCGGTGGAGATCGACGAGTGCTGACCCTGGCCTTCGACACCGCGACGGCGGTGGCGACGAGTGCGCTCGTGGACGGGGACGAGATCCTCGGCGAGCGGGTCTCGCGCGCGCAGACGCTGCTCGAGGACGTCGACGCCCTCCTGCGCCAGGCGGGTGCGCACCCGTCGGACCTCGGCCTGCTGGCCGTCGGCCTCGGCCCCGGCAGTTTCACCGGTGTGCGGATCGGGCTCGCCGTTGCGCGCGGGCTGGCGCTTTCGCTCGACGTCCCCGGCGCCGGAGTCTCGACGCTGACGGCGCTGGCCGCCGGCGCCCCGGGAGCCGTGCCCGTCGTCGACGCGAAGCGGCGCGAGGTATTTACCCTGCTCGACGGGGAGCCGAGCGTGCTCGCACCGCAGGAGTTGCCTCTCGAGGAGGGCGCCGTCTGCGTGGGCGACGGGGCGCTGCGCTACCGGTCGCTGCTCGAGGAGCGCGGCGCGGTCGTCCCGCCGGACGACGACGCGCGCCACCTGCCACGCGCCCGCTTCCACGCAGCCCTCGCCGGCGAGCCCGGCCCGGTCGACCAGCTCGAGCCGCTCTACCTCCGCGTCCCCGATGCCGACAGGAATCTCCCGTGACCACGATCGAGCTGCGCCGCCTCCTGCTCGACGACCTCGCAGCGATCGAGGAGATCGAGCGCCGCTCGTACCCGACCCCGTGGTCGCGCTCGATGTTCGCCGGTGAGCTTGCGAAGCCGAGCTCGATCTGCCTGGGCGCGTTCGAGGCCGAGGGCGAGGACGGCGCGCTCGTCGGCTACCTGATCGTATCGCGCTACGTCGACGCCTGGCACGTGATGAACGTCGCCGTCGATCCCGACCACCGGGGCCGCGGGGTCGCGACGATGCTCCTCGAGCGGCTCTTCGACCTCACGGCCGACGACGCCCGCCGCGGCTACACCCTCGAGGTGCGCGTCTCGAACGAGAAGGCGATCGACCTCTACGAGCGCCTCGGCTTCCGCTCGCGCGGCCTGCGGCGCGGCTACTACACCGACAACCGCGAGGACGCCCTCATCATGTGGAAGGATCCGGTCGCAAGCGACCGGATCTAGGAGGACCGTCGCTGCGAGGCAAGCGCCTCCCAAAGGGACCGCGCTCGTTTCGGGCCGACTCCGGGTACGGAGAGCCAGTCAACTGGATCGGCAGCAGCCAGGTTGGACACGCTGCCGAAACGGTCCAGAAGCCGTTGCGCGCTCGCCAACGAGAAGCCTGGAACGGCTGCGATCATCGCCAAGCTCGGGTCGGTTCCCCTCGTGCGCGGGTACACCCGCCTCGGGCGTCGCCTGTGGGAGCGTCCGGCCAGCACCTTGAGCCAAAGCGCAGAATCCTTTGGGTCGGCCGAAAAGATCAAGCCAATTCCCAATTCGGAGACCGCGAGGAGAGCGCCTCGCACTGCGGCCTGCCGGAGCGGCCCGGCATCGAGATCACTGCCCTCGACAAGCAGATTGCTCTCCCTCTCAAAGATGTCGACGAGAACCAGTCCTTGCACTTTGGGAAGTGTCTGCGAGCGGATGCGTGTTTTCTAGTGTCCGTCCAAGCCAGGTCCAACAAGTGATCCTCGGTATCGAGACCTCGTGTGACGAAACGGCGGCGGCCGTGATCACGGAGGACGGACAGATCCTTTCGAGCGTCGTCTCCTCGCAGGCGGAGCTGCACGCCCGCTACGGGGGCGTCGTGCCCGAGGTCGCCTCCCGGCGGCACCTCGAGCTCGTGACGCCGGTGATCCGCGAGGCGTTTGCCGAGGCGGATGCGACGCTCGAGGACGTCGACCGCGTCGCCGTGACGCAGGGGCCGGGCCTGATCGGCGCGCTCCTCGTGGGCCTTGCCGCCGCGAAGGCCGTCGCCTGGTCGCGCCGGCTGCCGCTCGTCCCGGTCGATCACCTCGACGGCCACGTCGCCTCGCTCTACCTCCGGCCCGATCCGCTCGAGCCGCCGTTCCTCTGCCTGCTCGCGAGCGGCGGCCACACGCTGCTCCTCGATGTCCGCTCGCACACCGAGCAGGAGCTGCTCGGGACGACGCTCGACGACGCGGCGGGGGAGGCGTTCGACAAGGGCGCGCGACTGCTCGGGCTCGGCTACCCCGGCGGGCGCGAGATCGATCGGCTCGCGCGCGAAGGGAGCCCGAGCGCCTACGACTTCCCGGTCGCGCGGGTACCGGGACTCGACTTCTCCTTCTCGGGACCGAAGACCGCGCTCCTGTACGCGGTGCGCGAGTTGGGCGAGAAGGAGCTCGGAGCACGCCGTGCCGATCTCGCTGCTTCGTACCAGCACGCGATCGTGCGGGCGCTCGTCGAGCGCGTGCGGGAGGCTGCGGAGCAGACGGGCCGCGACCGGATCGCGATCGTCGGCGGCGTCGCGGCGAACTCCGAGCTGCGGGCGGCGCTGCCCGACGCGACTGCGGCTCCGCTCGCCCTCTGCACCGATAACGCGGCGATGATCGCGTCGGCAGCCCGCTGGACCGAGGCGCTGGCGTACCCGCGCTACCTGGCGCTCGACGCGTACGCCTCGCGCTAGACTCGCCGCGGCGTCATTTTTCCGCGCTTTTGCAGCAAAAAAAGGAGCCCACCTTGTCGGCAGTCGCAACGACGTCCCACCTGCGCGAGAACCCGTTCGAGCTGGCGCGCGAGCAGCTGCGCCGCGTCGGGGAGACCTTCGAGATCGATCCGAACCTCATCGCCGTGCTCGGCGAGTGCAAGAAGGCGATCGAGGTCTCGGTTCCGGTCAGCATGGACGACGGGCATACCGAGGTCTTCAAGGGTTACCGCGTGACCCACAACATCGCGCGCGGGCCGTCGAAGGGCGGCATCCGCTACCACCCCGACGTCACCGTCGACGAGGTCAAGTCGCTCGCGATGTGGATGACGTGGAAGTGCGCGCTGATGGGCATCCCGTTCGGCGGCGCGAAGGGCGGCGTGGTCTGCGACCCGAAGAAGATGTCGCGCAGCGAGCTCGAGCGGATGACCCGCCGCTTCACGAGCGAGATCATCAACGAGATCGGGCCGGAGAAGGACATCCCGGCGCCGGACGTCGGAACCGACGGCTCGACGATGGCCTGGATCTTCGATACGTACTCGATGAACAAGGGCCACTCCGTTCTCGGCGTCGTGACCGGCAAGCCGCTCGCGATCGGCGGCTCGCTTGGGCGCGTCGAGGCCACGGCGCGCGGCTCGCTCTTCTGCATCCGCGACGCGGTTGCGAAGCTCGACCAGCGGCTCGCGGGGATGACCGTCGCGGTGCAGGGCTTCGGCAACGTCGGGAGCTACCTCGCGAACTTCCTCCACCAGGAGGGCGCGGTCGTGATCGCGATCTCGGACTCGACGACCGGGCTCTACAACCCGAAGGGAATCGACGTGCCGGCGGCTGTCGCCTACAAGGCCGAGAACCGGACCCTGGCCGGGCTCAAGGACGCCGAGACGATCACGAACGAGGAGCTCGTGCTCCTCGAGTGCGACATCCTCGCGCCCTCGGCGCTCGAGCAGGTGATCACCGGGGAGAACGCCCACCAGGTCAAGGCCTCGATGATCTGCGAAGGCGCGAACGGCCCGGTCACGCCGGCGGCGGATGCGATCCTCGAGGACAAGGGCGTTCTCATCCTCCCCGACGTGCTCGCGAACGCGGGCGGCGTCGTCGTCTCGTACTTCGAGTGGGTGCAGGGCCTCCAGGAGTACTTCTGGAAGGAGGTCGAGGTGAACGCGAAGCTCAACGACATCGTGAGCCGCGCGTTCGACGAGACGTGGGAGACGGCCCAGAGCCGCAAGCTCCCGATGCGCGTCGCCGCCTACGGGCTCGCGGTGCAGCGCGTCGCCGAGGCCACCGTCACGCGGGGCATCTACCCGTAGCCGAAGTCGAAGTCGTCCTCTACACCGCGACCGGCTGTCATCTCTGCGAGGCCGCCCGCCGCGTCGTCGGCGCCGCGCGGGACGAGCTCGGCTTCGAGTTGCGCGAGATCGCAATCGACGGCGACCCCGAGCTCGAGGCCGCGTACCGGGAGTGGATCCCGGTCGTCGAGATCGACGGCCGGAGGCGTTTCGTCCACCACGTCCATCCCGACGCGCTCCGCCGTGCGGTTGCACAAGCGGGCCGCTGAAGCGGCCTGCTAAAACAGAGAGCGCTGTCACGAAGTCAGCAACACGAAGGGGGGTCGCGTGGCCGAGCGCTTGAACGTCGGCGTCGCCGCCCGCCTGTCCCGGTACCTCCAGGTGCTGACGCAGGCGCGCAAGATGGGCAAGACACGGATCTCGTCCCAGGAGATCGCGGAGTACACGAACATCAACGCGACGCAGATCCGTCGCGACCTGTCGAACTTCGGCAAGTTCGGCAAGCGCGGGGTCGGCTATCCGATCGAGCTCCTGCTCGACGCCATCCGGAAGATCCTGCGGACGCAGGGCCAGCACAACGTCGCGCTGGTGGGCGCCGGCCGGCTCGGGCAGGCGATCGCCTCGTCCTCGATCTTCGCCGAGCACGGCATCAACATCGCCGTGGTCGTGGACACCGACCAGAGCAAGCTCGGGCAGCCGATCGGGGCCGTGGCGGTCGAGCCCTACGAGCGCCTCGGCGAGCTCGTGCGCGACCGCAACGTCGTCGTCGGCGTGCTCGCGGTCCCGGCCGATTCGGCGCAGGGGACGGCGGATGACCTCGTCGCGGCGGGCGTGCAGATCATCTTCAACTACTCCGAGGCGCTGCTCGAGACCCCGTCCGACGTGACCGTGCACACGTCGAATCCGGCGGTCGACTTGCTCTACGCGCTGTACTTTCACCTGACCTGAGAGTTCTTCTTTGGCACGGGTACTTGCTCGGCGGCACCGGGTCGAACGTCTACACCCGGGCGTTGGCGCGCGAGTGGAGCCTTGCGGGGCACGACGTGACGGTCGTCTGCCAGGAGCGGCATCCGGAGCGCTACGACCTCGGCGGCGCTCGGGTCGTCGTCCCGGAGCTGCCCGGCCGGCTGCTGCCCACGTTCGTCCTCGACCGGTACGAGGGGCTCGACGTGAGGCGGCTCGGGGACTTCACCGAGGAGGAGAGGGACGCGTACGTCGAGGCGAACGCGGCTGCGCTGCGCGAGCTGGCGCCGGCCGACCTCGTGTTCGCGAACCACGTCCTTCTCGGCGCGCCGGTGGGCGCCGCGAGTGGGATGCGCTTCCGCGTCAAGGCTCACGGGTCCGAGCTCGAGTACGCGATGCGCGGGAGGCCCGACCTCGCGCGCTGGGGCGCCGAGACGCTCGCCCGCGCAGAGCGCGTGTACGCCGGCTCCGAGCACATCCGCCGCGTGCTCGACGAGGTCTGCGGCCACGTCGACCGGGTCGAGGTCGTGCCGCCGGGCGTCGACCTCGAGGAGTTCCGGCCGGAGCCGCGCGAGGCGGCGCTTGCGGCGTTGCTGGGGGAGGCGCGGGCCGACCCGCCGAATCCCGGCAACCGCGAGGAGCGGCTGCCGGACGAGGGCAACGCCGAGCGCTTCGCACGCTTCTTCGCGGACGAGCGGCCGACGGTCGTCTTCTTCGGGAAGCTGATCGAGAACAAGGGCGTGCAGGTCATGCTCGAGGCGCTCGCTGGCCTCGACGCGCAGGCGGTCGTCGTCGGCTTCGGCGACTTCCGCGAGCGGCTCGAGGCGCTCGCTCCCCCGGAACGCTCTTCACCGGCCCGCTGGAGCACCGCCACCTCCGGCATCTGCTGCCGCTCTGCGACGTCGCCGTCGTGCCGTCGATCTTCCCCGAGGCGTTCGGCATGGTCGCGGCGGAGGCGGCTGCCGCCGGCGTGCTGCCGGTCGTCTCCGCGCACTCCGGTCTCGCGGAGGTGGCCGCGGGCATCGGCGAGGAGGTCGGCCCGGAAGCGGCGCCGCTCCTCTCCTTCCCGGCCGGAGACGCCGCCGCGCTGCGCGAGCGGCTCGAGGCGATCCTCGAGCTCCCGGCCGAGCGCCGGGCGGCCCTGGGCGCGGCCGCGCGCCGCGCAGTCGAGCGCCGCTGGAGCTGGAAGGTGGTCGCCGCACGCCTACTGTCCCCCTGAGCCACGTCCCGGTGCCAGGCACCGGGACTTGTCTCGTCCCGACAGTTGGGCGGCTCGCTTCAAAGGCGTAAGTAGGCTTCCGCGCGTGGGCGACGAGCAGCGGGTCGGGTACGAGGAGATGCTCGCGCGCTCGCGCGAGGAGTTCGACGCCGTGCCCGATTTCACGGTCGCGGTCGAGGAGGAGTTCGCGCTCCTCGACCCCGAGACGCTCGACCTCGTCAACCGCTTCGAGGAGCTGCAAGACGCCGCGAAAGGGACCGAGCTCGAGCCGCATCTCGTCGGCGAGCTGATCGCCTCCGAGATCGAGATCCGCACCGGCCGCTGCGACTCGTTCGCCGACGCCGCGGCGCTGGTCGGCGAACGCCGACAGCAGCTTCGCGCGCTCACCGACGGGCACGGGGTCGCGCTTGCCGCAACCGGTACGCACCCGTGGAGCCCCTGGCAGGAGCAGCGGATCATCGACACGCCGCACTACCGCCTCAACGACGAGGTGCTCGGCTACGTCGTCTGGCGCAACAACTCCTTCGGCCAGCACGTCCACGTCGGCATCCGCGGCGCCGACCGCGCGATCCGCGTCTGCTCGGCCCTCCGCAACTACCTGCCGGAGCTGCTCGCGCTCTCGGGGAGCTCGCCGTTCGTGGAGGGCGTCTTCACACGCCTCCACTCGGCGCGGACACAGATCTTCACGCGCATGTTCCCCCGCTGCGGCATCCCGGACTCACTCGCGGGCTGGGACGAGTGGGAGGCGTACGTCCGCTTCCTCTACGAGACCCGCTCGGTCAGCGAGCACACGCAGATCTGGTGGAGCGTGCGGCCGCACCTCACCTTCCCGACCGTCGAGATCCGGATCTGCGACGCGCAACCCGACGTCGGCGAGTCGCGCTCGCTCGCGGCCCTCTGTTACGCGCTCACCGCGCGGATCGCCCGCGCGCTCGACGAGGGCGAGTCGCTGCCCGACCTGCCGCACCGGCTGATCGAGGAGAACCTCTGGCGCGCGATCCGGCACGGCCTCTCCGGCGAGCTGATCGACTTCGCACGCGGCGAGTCGGTGCCTGCCCGAACGCGGCTCGAAGGGCTCGTGGACTGGGTACGCCCGGTTGCGGAGGAGCTCGGCGCGGCGGACTGGCTCGCGATCCCCGAGCGCACCGCCGCCGAGCGGCAGATCGCGCGGCACGAGGACGGCGCGAGCATGCGGGAGATCTTCGACGAGCAGGTCCGCTGGCACCTCAGCACGCCCACTTCGTGACACGGCCGGACCGGCGCATGTGCTAAAAACCGGCGGCGCCGGGGACGTCTCGGCGCTGACTTTGTGACGCCCGGAGGGAGCTCTACCGAATGAGTTGGTTCATGCACCACGCTGTCCTGTTCGCGCTGCTCTGCGCCGTGGCCGCAATCGTGTACGGCGCGTACCTCACTGTCTGGCTGCTGCGGCAGCCGGCCGGCACCGAGCGGATGCAGGAGATCGCGCGCGCCGTGCAGGAAGGCGCAGCCGCGTACTTGCGCCGCCAGTACCAGACGATCGCGGTCGTAGCGATCGTGCCGTTCCTGCTGCTCGGCTTCTACGACAAGCTCGGGTGGGGAACCGCAATCGGCTTCCTGATCGGCGCCAGCTTCTCGGCCGCCGCGGGCTTCATCGGCATGAACGTGGCCGTGCGCTCGAATGTGCGTACGGCGGAGGCGGCTCGCAAGGGGCTTCCGCAGGCGCTGAACGTGGCCTTCCGCGCGGGCTCGGTTACCGGCCTGCTCGTCGTGGGGCTCGGCCTGCTCGGCGTCGCGGGCTACTACGGAATTCTCACCGACTGGCTGAACCACACGCCGCACTCTGCGATCAAGGACCTGATCGGTCTCGCGTTCGGCGGCTCGCTGATCTCCGTCTTCGCGCGACTCGGCGGCGGCATCTACACGAAGGCCGCCGACGTCGGCGCCGACCTCGTCGGGAAGATCGAGGCCGGGATCCCCGAGGACGACCCGCGCAACCCGGCCGTGATCGCGGACAACGTCGGCGACAACGTCGGCGACTGCGCCGGGATGGCGGCGGATCTGTTCGAGACCTACGCCGTGACCGCGGTCGCCGTAATGCTGCTCGGGGTCAGCGGCCAGGCCCTCCTCCAGGGAACGCACCTCTGGCTCTATCCGCTTGCGATCGGCGGCGTCTCGATCATCGCTTCGATCATCGGGATCCAGTTCGCGCGCGTCCGCGAGGGCGGCAACGTCATGAACGCGCTCTACCGCGCGGTCATCGTCGCGACCGTCATCTCGGCGGTCCTCTTCATCCCGATCACGATGGCCTTCGACTCGAGCGGCAAGTTCTCGTTCGGGAACCTCTACGGCGCCTCGCTCGTCGGCCTCGCGGTCACCGCGCTCCTGGTCGGCATCACCGAGTTCTACACGGGCACGCGCTGGAACCCGGTCAAGGCCATCGCGCGCGCGTCGCAGACCGGCCACGCGACGAACATCATCGAGGGTCTCGCCGAGGGCATGCAGGCCACCGCCGCGCCGGTGATCGTGATCGCGATCGGGATCCTGCTCGCCAACCATTTCGCCGGCCTCTTCGGCATCGGCGTGGCGGTCATGGCGCAGCTCTCGATGACGGGCCTGATCGTCGCGCTCGACGCGTACGGGCCGGTCACCGACAACGCGGGTGGCATCGCAGAGATGGCCGACCTGCCGCCCGAGGTACGCGCGGTCACCGACCCCCTCGACGCGGTCGGCAACACGACGAAGGCCGTGACGAAGGGCTACGCGATCGGGTCGGCGGCGCTGGCCGCGCTCGTCCTCTTCGGCTCGTACGCGGACGGGCTGGCCCAGCAGGGACTGCCGACGCTCTTCAACCTGCGCGATGCGTGGGTGATCGCCGGCCTCCTGATCGGCGGCCTGATGCCGTTCCTGTTCGCGTCGCTCGCGATGCAGGCAGTCGGCCGCGTCGGCGGTGAGGTCGTCGAGGAGGTGCGCCGCCAGTTCCGCGAGGACCCGGGGATCATGGAGGGCACCTCGCGGCCGGAGTACGGGCGCGCGATCGACATCGTCACCGGCTCGGCGATCCACTCGATGATCCTGCCGGCGATGGTGCCGATCCTCTTCCCGATCGTCGTCGGCCTGATCAACGCGAAGATGCTCGGCGGCCTCCTGATCGGGACGATCGTGACGGGGCTCTTCCTCGCGATCGCGATGACCGCGGGCGGCGGCGCCTGGGACAACGCGAAGAAGCTGATCGAGGACGGCGCCTACGGCGGCAAGGGCTCGGAGGCCCACGCGGCCGCGGTCACGGGGGACACCGTCGGCGACCCGTACAAGGACACGGCGGGGCCGGCGATCAACCCGATGATCAAGATCACGAACATCGTCGCGATCCTGATCATTCCGCTCCTCATCTCGATTCACGGCTAGGAGGGCTTGGCGGGACGGTGCTCGTCGCAGGGGTGCGATGGGCGTCGCGAGGCAAGGACGCAGGGAGCGCCGATAGCGGTGTTCTATCGGCGCGACTGAGGACGCAGCAGCCGGCGTAGCCGGCCGACGAGCGGAGCGAGGAGTCGCGGCGCTCAGCGCGGCCCTGCGGCACAGCCACTGTTTCGCCAAGCCCTCCTACCCCTGGGAGTACCGTTGCCCGGGTGAGAACGCTCACCCGGGTTGCGGCCTCCGCCGGCGCGCTCGCGCTCGTCACCGGGGCGATCGAGCTGCTGAAGGGCCACGTGCCCGTGCTCAGCCTGGCGGTGCTCTACCTGCTCGCGATCATCCCGGTCGCGGTCGCCTGGGGGATCGTCTACGCGGTCGGCACGGCGATCGCGAGCATGCTCGCCTTCAATTTCTTCTTCCTGCCGCCGCTCTACACCCTGACGCTGCAGGACTCCCGGAACTGGTTCGCGCTGCTCGTGTTCCTCGTGACCGCCGTCGTCGTCAGCGAGCTCGCCACACGGTCGCGGCGCCGTGCCGAGGAGGCCGAGGCCGCGCTCTTTGCGCTGCGCGAGCTGACCGAGGAGCGTGAGCGGCTGGCCGCCGAGGCGCTCGAGGCCGAGGCCCTGCGACGCAGCGACGCGATGAAGACGGCGCTGCTGCGGGCGGTGAGCCACGACCTGCGCTCGCCGCTGATGGCGATCCTCACCTCCGCGGGCGCGCTGGCGCACGACGGGCTCTCGCTCGACCCCGACGACCGGCGCGAGCTCGCCGAGACGATTCTCGGCGAGGCCGAGCGGCTCGACCGGCTCGTGAGCAACCTCCTCGATCTCTCGCGCCTCCAGGCTGGGGCCGCCGATCCCGAGGCGGGCGACTGGCCGGTCGACGACCTCGTGCTGCAGGTGCTCGACGACGTCGAGGGTGGAAGCCGCGTCGAGGTCGTCCTGCCCGAGGATGACTCGCTGCTCGTCCACGCCGACCCGCACCAGGCCGAGCGCATCGTCGCGAACCTCGTCGAGAACGCGTTGCGCTACTCGTTTCCGGACGAGACGGTGCGGGTGCAGGTTCGGCAGGCCGGGTCGGAGGTGCTCGTCCGGGTCGTCGACCACGGGCCCGGGATCCCGCCGAGCGAGATCGAGCGGATCTTCGAGCCCTTCCAGCGCGGCTCGGTCGCGGCTTCGGCGCGCGGCGCAGGGCTCGGCCTGGCGATCGCGCGGGGCTTCGCCGAGGCGAACGGCGGGCGCCTCTGGGTCGAGTCGCATGCGGGCCAGGGCGCCACGTTCGTGCTCGCCCTCCCGCTGGCGCGCGCCCAGACGAGGGTGCCGGCGTGAGCGGGTCGCGCGTTCTCGTCGTCGACGACGAGCCGCAGATCCTGCGCGCCCTGCGCACGAGCCTCCGCGGCGCGGGCTACGAGGTCGACACCGCCGAGACGGCCGAGGCGGCGCTCGCCGCGGCCGCGCTGCGCCCGCCCGAGGCCGTGATCCTCGACCTCGTCCTGCCCGACGGGACCGGCACGGACGTCGCACGCGAGCTCCGCAGCTGGAGCAGCGCACCGATCATCGTCCTCTCGGCGGTGGGCGAGGAGCGGGAGAAGATCGCAGCGCTCGACGCCGGCGCCGACGACTACGTGACGAAGCCCGTCGGGATCGACGAGCTGCTCGCCCGCCTGCGAGCCGTGCTGCGGCGAACGGCCCCGAGCGGCGAGCCGGTGATCGGGGTCGGCGAGCTCGTCGTCGACCTGCAGAAGCGCGAGGTGCGGATGGCCGGCGACCCGGTCCACCTCACGCCGCACCAGTTCGACCTCCTCCGCGTGCTCGCCCTCAACGTCGGCAAGCTGCTGACGCAGCGCCAGCTCCTGCAGGAAGTCTGGGGGCCCGGCTACGCCGGGGCGGCGAACCTCCTGCAGGTCAACGTCTCCCAACTGCGCCGCAAGCTCGAGCCCGACCGCACGCGTCCGCGCTACCTCCTCACGGAGACGGGCGCCGGCTACCGGCTCGTCGAGCCCAAGCTCTAGGTAGCTCTTAAGGAAATCGTCAGGCGGCCGCCGCAAATCGTCAGGCGGCATTCAGAAGCCTCGGCCTAGCGTCGTCTGCGTGGACGACGTCTACGCCTTCCTGATCATGGCCGCCTGCTTCGCGGTGGTCTTCGTCCTGCGCTGGACGTTGGAGCGCGTGTAGTGAGCGCCGGCGACGCGTTCGGGCTTGCGATCTCGCTCGCCGTCCTCGTCTATCTCGTCTACGCCCTGTTCAGAGGAGAGAACCTCTGATGGGCCAGGGCATCGGCCAGATCCTCGTCTACGCCGCCGTCCTGATCGCGCTCAGCTACCCGCTGGGCATCTGGATGGCGCGGGTCTACACGCGCGAGAAGGGCGACTTGTCGAACGCGGCTTCCTCCGTCTGCTCGGACGGGACGCGGCCACGGACCAGAACTGGAAGCAGTACGGCCTTTCGGTCGTCGTCTTCACGATCGCCTTCAGCGTCTTCCTCTTCGGAATGCTGCGCCTGCAGGGCCACCTCTTCCTCAACCCGGACCATCTGCCGGCCGTCCCGTGGACCGTCGCGCTCAACACGACCGCGAGCTTCGTCACCAACACGAACTGGCAGTACTACGCCGGCGAGGCGACGATGTCCTACCTCAGCCAGATGGCCGGGCTAGCGGTGCAGCAGTTCATCTCGGCCGGCGCCGGTCTGGCCGTGCTCGCAGCCGTCGCGCGCGGGATCGCAAAGCGCGGCAGCGGCGTCGGGCTCGGCAACTTCTGGCGCGACCTCTACCGGTCGATCGTCTACATCCTTCTGCCGCTCGCGATCATCCTCGCGGTGGTCCTGATCTCGCAGGGCGTGCCGCAGACCTTCCACGGACACGTGACAGCCACGACGCTGCAGGGTGCGCACCAGACGATCGCGCGCGGCCCGGTCGGGTCGATGATCTCGATCAAGCAGCTCGGGACGAACGGCGGCGGCTTCTATGACTCGAACTCGGCCGTCCCGTTCGAGAACCCGACGCCGCTCTCCAACTTCCTGGAAGTGCTCGCGATCCTGCTGATCCCGTTCGCGCAGCTCGTGATGTTCGGGCGGATGGTGTTCGCGCGGCGACACGCCTGGGTTCTCTACTCGGTCTGCTTCGCGATCTTCGCGATCGGCGTCTCCGTCGCCTTTCCTTCCGAGCAGCACGGCTCGGCCGTGCTGCGGAGCTCCGGCGTGAACATCACGCACAGCGCCAGCCAGGTCGGCGGGAACATGACCGACAAGGAGGTCCGCTTCGGGATAGCCAACACCGCGCTCTGGGCGACCGCGACGACTGACGTCTCCAACGGCTCGGTGAACGGCGGGCATGACGCGTTCACGCCTGCCGGCGGAGCTGTGCCCTTGGTCAACATGTTCCTCGGGGAGGTCGAGCCGGGCGGCGTCGGGTCCGGCGTCTACGGGCTCATCTTCTACGTGCTCATAGCCGTCTTCGTGGCCGGTCTGATGGTCGGCCGCACGCCGGAATGGCTCGGCAAGAAGATCGAGGCGCGCGAGATGAAGCTCGCGGCCGTCGGCGCGCTCGCGGTCCCGACGATGGCGCTCGTGATGACGGCGGTGGCCATCTCGACGAAGTCCGGGCTCGCATCGATCTTCAATCCGGGCGCGCACGGCTTCTCCGAGACCCTCTACGCGTACACGTCTCAGTCGAACAACAACGGCAGCGCGTTCGCCGGCTACGGCGGCGACGGACTTCTCGACGACGTTCGGAACCGTCGCGCTCTACTTCGGCCGCTTCTTCCCGCTGCTCGCCGGGCTCGCGATCGCCGGCTCGCTCGCCGTGAAGAAGGTCGTCCCTGCATCGGCCGGGACGTTCCGGACCGACGGCGCCACGTTCGGCGTCATGCTGCTCGGAGTCATCGCGCTCACGGCGGGTCTGATGATCCTGCCGGCCCTGACGCTCGGCCCGATCGTGGAAGGGCTGATGCACTGATGCTGCGCGCCCTCTTTGCCTCCGTCGTCGCGATCGTCGTCTCGACCGTCGTACTCGGCTTCGCGTATCCGGCGCTGATGACCGGCGTCGCGCAGTTGACGATGTCGCATCAGGCGAACGGAAGCCTGGTCAGCCGCGGCGGAAAGGTGGTCGGCTCCAGCCTCGCTGCGCAGTCGTTCTCGTTCCCCGGCTACTTCCACGAGCGGCCGTCGGCCACCTCGCCGGCGTACAACCCGGGGTTCACGACCTTCTCGAACCTCGGTCCGACGAACCCGGCGCTCGCGCAGCTGGTGCAGCAGAACGCCAAGGCGATTCTCAAGCTCGAGGGGCCTTACAACCCCGGTCTCACGATCCACCAGATCCCCGTCGACGCTGTTGTCCCGTCCGGCTCGGGGATCGATCCCGAGATCTCGATCGCCTACGCGAACCTCCAGGCTCGGCGGGTCGCGGCGGTCCGCCACCTGCCGCTTGCCACCGTGCAGCAGCTGATCTCCAAGCACACCCAGCAGCGCACGTTCGCCTTCCTCGGCGAGCCGGGCGTCAACGTCCTCGAGCTCAACCTCGCGATCGACCAGCAGGTGAGCAGCTGATGGCCCGCCGCTCGACCAGCATGTTTTCACGCGACCTCGCCCTCGCTGCCGTCCGCGGCTCGTTCCCGAAGCTCGACCCGCGCGTCCAGCTGCACAACCCGGTGATGTTCATCGTGGAGCTCGGCAGCGTGATCACGACCGTGATCTTCTTCAAGGACCTCGTCCAGGGGCGCGACAGCCAGCTCTGGTTCGTCGGCGTGATCGCGGTCTGGCTCTGGCTCACGGTCCTCTTCGCGAACTTCGCGGAGGCGATCGCCGAGGGCCGCGGGAAGGCCCAGGCCAACGCGCTCCGCGCCACCCGGACGACCACGACGGCGCTTCGCCGCTCGCGCGACGGGCACCTCGAGGAGATCGCCGCGGCCGATCTGCAGAAGGGCGACTTCGTGATCGTCGAGGCGGGCGATGACGATCCCCGCCGACGGCGACGTGGTGGAGGGCGCCGGCTCCGTCGACGAGTCCGCGATCACGGGCGAGTCCGCGCCGGTGATCCGCGAGGCCGGCGGCGACCGCTCGGCGGTGACCGGCGGCACGAAGCTCCTCTCCGACCGGCTCGTGATCGAAGTCACGCAGGAGCCGGGCCAGTCGTTCCTCGACCGGATGATCGCCCTCGTCGAGGGCGCTTCGCGGCGCAAGACCCCGAATGAGATCGCCCTCAACATCCTGCTCGCGGGCCTGACCATCACCTTCGTGGCCGCCGTCGTGACGCTGCGCCCGTACGGGCTCTATGCGGGAACCGACCTGTCGGAGACCGTCCTGATCGCGCTACTCGTGGCCCTGATCCCGACGACCATCGGCGCGCTCCTCTCCGCGATCGGCATCGCCGGGATGGACCGCCTCGTGCAGCGCAACGTGCTCGCGATGTCCGGCCGCGCAGTCGAGGCATCCGGGGACGTCGACGTCCTCCTGCTCGACAAGACCGGCACGATCACCCTCGGCAACCGGCAGGCGACGGAGTTCATCCCCGCGCCGGGCGTCACCGAGAAGGATCTCGCCGAGGTGGCACAGCTCGCCTCGCTCGCGGACGAGACGCCGGAAGGCCGTTCGATCGTCGTGCTCGCCAAGGAGAAGTTCGGTTTGCGCGAGCCCCAGCTCGGCGAGCACGAGTTCGTCCCGTTCAGCGCGACGACCCGGATGAGCGGCGTCAACCTCAACGGGACGCTGATCCGCAAAGGCGCCGCCGACGCCGTGAAGGCCTTCATCGAGGAGAACGGCGGCCGTGCTCCCGCCGAGATCGATGCGGAGGTCCAGCGCGTCGCCGAGCAGGGAGGCACGCCGCTCGTGGTCGCGCGCGACAACTTCGCCCTCGGCGTCGTCCACCTCAAGGACATCGTCAAGGGCGGCATGAACGAGCGCTTCGACGAGCTGCGCCGGATGGGCATCCGCACAGTGATGATCACGGGCGACAACCGCGTCACCGCCGCCGTGATCGCTCAGGAGGCGGGCGTCGACGACTTCCTCGCCGAGGCGACGCCGGAGGCGAAGCTCGCCCTGATCAAGAACGAGCAGACCGAGGGGAAGATGGTCGCGATGACCGGCGACGGGACGAACGACGCGCCCGCGCTCGCCCAGGCCGACGTCGGCGTGGCCATGAACACGGGCACGACCGCGGCGAAGGAAGCCGGCAACATGGTCGACCTCGACTCGAACCCGACGAAGCTGATCGAGATCGTCGAGGTCGGCAAGCAGCTCCTGATCACGCGCGGCTCGCTGACGACGTTCTCGATCGCGAACGACGTCGCGAAGTACTTCGCGATCCTGCCGGCGATGTTCGCCACAACCTATGCGACCAAGCCGGGCCAGCCCGGACCGCTCGGCGCGCTCAACATCCTTCACCTGGG
Source organism: uncultured Actinomycetes bacterium (assembly GCA_963825805.1). Lineage (GTDB taxonomy): Bacteria > Actinomycetota > Thermoleophilia > Gaiellales > Gaiellaceae > Palsa-739. The sequence continues at coordinate 24,372 of CAWGVE010000047.1, forward strand.
CGACCCGCAGAGCGCGATCATCTCCGCGATCGTCTTCAACGCTCTGGTCATCCCGGCCCTCATCCCGCTCGCTCTGCGCGGCGTCAAGTACCGCGCGATCGGCGCGACCGCGCTGCTGCGCCGCAACCTGCTGATCTACGGGCTCGGCGGTGTGATCCTTCCCTTCATCGGCATCAAGCTGATCGACCTCATCGTCCACAACGTCTTCGGGGCGTGACCCTCGGGGGTGGCGCGCGGCCACTATCGGATCCTGCTGGGGATGGCGGCAGGCGTCGGGAAGACGTATCGAATGCTCCTCGAAGGTCGGCAGGCGCAGGAGAACGGCAAGGACGTCGTGATCGGCTATCTCGAGCCGCACGACCGCCCCGAGACGACAGCGCTCGCCGAAGGGCTCGAGGTCGTGCCGCGTCTGCGCGCGCAGCACGGGACGCTCGAGCTCGAGGAGATGGACCTCGACGCCGTCCTCACGCGCGCGCCGGAGCTGGCGCTGATCGACGAGCTCGCCCACACGAACGTGGAAGGGATGCGGAACGAGAAGCGCTGGCAGGACATCGAGGAGGTGCTCGACGCCGGCATCGACGTCATCTCGACCGTCAACATCCAGCACCTCGAGAGCCTCAACGACGCGATCTTCGAGCTGACCGAGGTGCGCGTGCGCGAGACCTTCCCCGACCGGATCCTCGACGAGGCCGACGAGGTCGTGCTCGTCGACCTCTCGCCGGAAGAGCTACAGGAGCGCCTGCGGGCCGGCAAGGTCTATCCGAAGGAGCGGGCCGCCGTCGCGCTCGAGAACTTCTTCCGGGCCGACAAGCTCGGCGCGCTGCGGGAGCTCACGCTGCGCGAGGTAGCGGAGGACGTGGAGGCGCGGCGCGTGGCGCGGCCGCTCGAGCCGCTCAGCCGGCAGGCCGTTGCCGAGCGCGTGCTCGCCCTGGTCGAGCCGCAGCCGAAGTCGCAGCGCATCATGCGCCGCGCCTGGCGCTCGGCTCAGAGACTCGGCACCGAGATGGACGCGGTCTGGGTGCGGCCGCCGGGGCGGCCTCCGACGGAAGAGGAGCTGACGCAGCTTGCCGCTCTGCGCAGGCTCGCAGGCATCCTCGGCGCCCATTTTCTCGAAGAGGAGGGCGACGACCTCGTCGTTGCCGTCCGTCGCGTCGCAGCCGAGCGCGGGTCCACGTACATCTTCGTCGGGACGCCCGACGAGTCCCGGCGACGCGAGATCTTCGGCGGCTCGCTCCTCTCGCGGATGGTGCGCGAGTTGCCCGGCCTCGACATCCGCGTGGTGGCAAACCGCGCCGACCGCGACCGGCTGACCGAGCAATGATCGCCGCGGTCATCGCCCTCGCCGGTCTCTCAGCCGTCCTCGCGGTCGCACTCGCGGCTCGCAGCGGCTTCCGGCTGCGCAGGCCGCAGCCCGGCGCGCGCCGGATTCTCGTCCCCTTCACCGGTGGCACGCTCGACGCGACGGTGCTCGCGGCCGCGATCAGGCTCGCGCAGGCGGAGGACGCGACCCTCGTGCCCGCGTATCTCCTGCTCGTGCCGCTCCGCTACGCCGAGGACTCGCCGCTGCGAGACCAGGTCGCCGTCGCGCTCCCGCTGCTCGAGGCGGTCGAGCACGCAGCCCTCCGGGCGGGAGTGCCCGTCGATGCGCGGATCGAGAAGGGGCGCAGCCCGACCCATGCCCTGCAGCGCCTCTGGGACGAGGAGGAGTTCGACCGGATCCTCACGCCGGCGCCGACCGGGAGGAACGGCGGGTTCAGCGCCCGGGACCTGACCTGGATCCTCGCCCACTCGCCTGCCGAGACGATCGTCCTCAAGCCGACCCCGAACGGCACGCAACAAGCGGCCTAGGAGGCCCTAGTACCGTTTCCCGCGTGAGAACGCGGGCCGATCTCGTCGTGGGCGTGCTCGCCAGCGCCGGCGCCGTCGTGCTGGTGAGCGCGGTCGTTGCGCTGCTGAAGCCGCACGTGCCCGTGCTCAGCCTCGGCGCCCTCTACGTGCTCGCGGTGCTGCCGGTCGCGATCTTCTGGGGCACGGCGCTCGCCGCGGTCGTCTCGGTCGCGAGCATGCTCGCGTTCAACTGGTTCTTTTTGCCGCCGTACCACTCGTTCCACCTGAGCGAGAGCCAGAACTGGCTCGCGCTCGCGATCTATCTGGCGATCGCGTTCGCGGTGAGCGCGCTCGCGGCGCGGGCTCGGGCCCGGAGGGAGGACGCCGAGCAGCGGCGAGCGGAGGCAAATGCGCTCGCCGAGGCGGCCCTCGACATGTTGCGCGGGCGGACCGTCGACGAGGAGCTCGGCCGGCTCGCGGCACTCACCGCCGGGGTGCTCGGAGTGGAGGGGGCCAGGCTCGAGCTCGGCGAGCAGCCGCCACGGGAGGGCGAGCGCGCCCTGCCCGTCGAGGCCGGGCTGCGCTGGGTCGCGACGCTGTTCGTCGACGAGGAGGCGACCATCGACGAGCCCGTTCGGCGCCGTTTCCTGCCGTCGCTGGCAGCGCTGCTCGCGGTCGTCGTCGAGCGGAGCCGGCTCGAGGCGGAGGCGCTTGACGCCGAGGCGCTGCGACGGAGCGACGCCCTGAAGACCGCGCTCCTCCGTGCCGTCTCCCACGACCTGCGCTCACCGCTGACCGCGATCCTCGCCTCGGCCGACGCGCTCGCGAGCCCCACGCTCGCACTCGAGGAGGAGGACCGGCTCGCGCTGGCGGAGACCATCCGGGGCGAGGCATCGCGACTCGACCGCGTCGTCGAGCAACTGCTCGATCTGTCTCGACTCGAGGCGGGCGCGGTCGAGCCGCACCGCGAGCTCTGGCACGTGGACGAGCTTGTCGGCCAGTCGCTCGCCGGGCTCGGCGCAGAGGCTGCGCGGGTGCAGGTCGAGATCGGGCCGAGCACACCGCCGGTCGAGGTCGACGCCGCGCAAGTGGAGCGGGTCCTCGCCAACCTGATCGACAACGCGCTCCACTACTCGCCGCCCGGCTCCGGCGTCGTCGTCCGCGCCGAGCAGGGGGCGACGGAGCTGCGCCTGCACGTCGTCGACCACGGCCCCGGCCTGCCGGCCGAGGAGCGGGACGCGCTGTTCCAGCCCTTCCGGCGCGGCACGGCCGCACAGCGCGGGTCCGGGCTCGGCCTCTCGATCGCGCGAGGCTTCGCGGAGGCCAACGGCGGCCGGGTCTGGGCGCAGGACGACCCGGCGGGCGGCCACCTCGTCCTCTCGCTGCCGCTCGCGGCGCGCGAGGCGGTGGCGCCATGAGCCGCGTGCTGGTCGTCGACGACGAGCCGCAGATTCTCCGCGCGCTGCGCACGAGCCTGCGCGGCGCGGGCTACGACGTGGAGACGGCCGAGACCGCCGAGGCCGCGCTCGCGGCGCTCGCCGCCAACCCGCCCGACGCCGTCGTGCTCGATCTCGTGCTCCCGGACGGCAGCGGCACGGAGGTCACGCGGGAGCTGCGCACGTGGAGCAGCGCGCCGGTCATCGTCCTCTCCGTCGTCGGGGACGAGGCCGAGAAGATCGCCGCCCTCGACGCAGGCGCCGACGACTACGTGACGAAGCCGTTCGGGATCGACGAGCTGCTCGCACGCCTCCGCGCGGCCCTGCGCCGCGTGGACGCACCCGTCGAGCCGGTCGTCGAGCTCGGCGACCTCCGGATCGATCTCGAGAAGCGGGCGGTCTCCGTTCGCGGTGAGCCCGTCCAGCTCACGCCGCACGAGTTCGCGCTGCTGCGCGTTCTCGCCCGCAACCCGGGCAAGCTGCTCACGCATGCGGCGCTCCTGCGCGAAGTGTGGGGGAGGGGCTACGGCGACGAGTCGCACTACCTCCACGTCTACGTGTCGCAGCTGCGGCGCAAGCTCGAAGACGACCCGGCCAGGCCGCGCTACATCCTCACCGAGCCGGGAGCCGGCTACCGGCTCGCCGAGCGGCCTTGAGCGTTTCCTGAGCCGTCCGCCGAATCCCTGAGCCTCGATTGAGTCGGGCGGGCCTACCGTCGAGGTATGGCCACCCATGCGCCGTCCCTCGGAACGCTCGACCTGCCCCGGCCCGGCCGGGCGGCGCTGCCACTGCTGGCGCTTGCCGTCTGCGCGCTCGCGCTCGAGGCCGCGCCGCGGCTGCAGCTCGCCGGCCTGGCGGCGGCCGCGTGCTTCGCGCTCGCGGCGGTCATCCGGGCCGAGCGCGCGAGGGCCGAGCTGCGTACGGTCCGGCGCGTCGCCGACCGCCTGATCCTCGCCGACTCGGTCGGCGCCGAGGGATCCGACATCCTCCAGTGGCGGGCGCGCGAGCTCGTCGCGCCGGCGTCGCGGCAGGAGCTCGCGCGCGACCTGGAGAGGACGCTGCGCACGATCGACCCCGCCCGGCTGCCGTCGGCCTCGCCCCTGCGGCGCGGCGTCGCGCGCCGGCACCGCGAGCTGCTCCTGCGGCTCGAGGAGCGGATGCTCGACGGGCGCCCGGTGACGGCCCGCGGCGTGATTCTTCTCCGGCGCCTGCTGCGCGAGCCCGGCAGCCCTCTCTACGACGAGCAGGCAGGCGACCCGAGCCGGACGATCGCGGCCGTGCTCGTGGAGCTCGAGCCGTGACCATCGCGCCGACTCGGGACGAGGACACGCTCGAGCCGAAGCGCCTGCGGCGCGTGCTCGTCGGCCGGCCGATGCGCAGCGGCCAGATCCACGAGACGCTGCTGCCGAAGTGGCTCGCGCTGCCGATCTTCGCCTCCGACCCGCTCTCGTCGGTCGCCTACGCCACGGAGTCGGCGCTCGTCGTCCTCGTCGCGGCCTCGGCCGCGTCGGCGCACCTCGTCTTCCCGATCTCGATCGCGATCGCGGGCCTGCTCGCCATCGTCGTCCTGTCGTACCGCCAGACGGTGCGCGTGTACGAGACGAGCGGAGGCGCCTACGTCGTCGCCCGCGAGAACCTCGGCACGGCGCCGAGCCTCGTCGCGGCCGCGGCGCTGCTGACCGACTACGTGCTCACGGTCGCCGTCTCGATCTCGGCCGGGATCTATGCGATCACGTCCTTCGCCCCCTCGCTGAGCTCGCACAAGGTGGGGCTGTCGCTCGCGTGTCTCGTGATCATCGTGCTCGCGAACCTGCGCGGCGTGCGGGAGTCGGGATTGCTCTTCGCCTTCCCGACGTACGCGTTCGTCACGTCGATCCTCGTGCTCGTCGCGGTCGGCCTCTTCCAGACCGCGACGGGCCACGTCCACCACGCGGTCGTGCCGAACGCGCTGCCGACCGGCACGGGAGTGATCACCGTCTTCGTCCTCCTGCGCGCCTTCTCGTCCGGCTCGACCGCCCTGACGGGCGTGGAGGCGATCGCGAACGGCGTCAACGCCTTCCGGCACCCGCAGGGGAAGAACGCCGCGAAGACGCTCGCCGTGCTCGGGACGCTCGCGATCGCGATGTTCGTCGGCATCTCCTATCTCGCCGTCCAGGTCCACGCGCTGCCGAGCTCCACCGACTCGGTCGTCTCCCAGATCGCCCGCACCGTCTTCCCGGCGGGCTCGTTCGGCGGGTTCATGTACTACGCCGTCCAGGGAACGACGCTCCTCGTCCTGGTGCTCGCGGCGAACACGTCGTTCCAGGGCTTCCCGCGGCTCTCGGCGCTCCTCGCCCGCGACCGCTTCGCGCCGCGCCAGTTCTCGAACCTCGGCGACCGGCTCGTCTTCTCGAACGGGATGCTCGTGCTCGCGGGCGCGGCGGCGGCCCTGCTCGTGATCTACAGGGCCAACACCAACAGCCTGATCCACCTCTACGTGATCGGGGTCTTCACCGCCTTCACGATCTCGCAGCTCGGGATGGTGCGCTACTGGCTGCGGGTGCGCACGCCGGGCTGGCGCGGCCGCATGCTCGTCAACTCCGTCGGCGCGTCGGCCACCGGCCTCGTCACGGTGATCGTCGTCTGGACGAAGTTCGCCGAGGGCGCGTGGCTCGTCACGATCGCGATCCCGATCCTCGTCCTCCTGATGCTCGGCGTGCGCCGGCACTACCGCCGGGTCGGGCGCCGGCTGACCGCGGGAGCCGCCGCCGTCGCCTCGGCGCCCGGCGCCCGCAACCGGACCCTGCTGGTCGTCGAGGATCTCGATCCCGCGACCGAGCGGGCGCTCGCGTTCGCGCGCACGATCTCGCCCGACGGGCTGCGCGCGATCCACGTGCCGCGCCACGGCAGCGACCCCGGGATCGGCCCGCGCTGGTTCCACCTCACCGACGGCGTGCCGCGACTCGAGACGCTCGACCCGCAGGGCGGGTCGGTCGACGCCGTGCTCGAGCAGGTCTGGCGGCTGCCGCGCGGCGAGTCCGACTTCGTCACCGTGGTGGTGCCGGAGCAGTTCCGCCGCCGCTCGCTGACCGAGGAGGCGCGGCACCCGTTCGAGTTCTCCCTCAAGCTGCGGCTCCTGACCGAGCCGGGCGTCGTCGTGGCCGACGTGCCGACGGTGGACGAGGAGCCCGGGGGACGCCCGCTCGCCATGCGGATCTTCGTCTCCGGCGCGAACGCCGCCTCGATGCGCGCGCTCAACTGGGCGGAGGCCGTAGGCCTCCCGGACACGCGCGCGGTCAACTTCGCCTTCGACGAGACCGAGGCGGCGGAGATCCGCCGCAAGTGGCGGGCCGAGGACGCCCGCGTGCCGCTCGAGGTGCTCGAAGCCCCGTACCGCGACATCGGCGACCCGCTCCTCGCCTACCTGCGCAACCTGACCGAAAACGGCAACGACGTGGTCGTCGTGCTCCCGGAGCTGGTCGTTCGCGGCTGGCGCCGGCTGCTGCACAACCAGCGCGCCCTGTACGTGAAGCGGCTGCTGCTCGTCGAGCCGCACGTGATCCTCGCCTCCGTCCCGTACCAGCTGATTCGATGAAGCTGCCGGACGTCAGGAGGCTCCGCCGGCGCGCTCGTCGCCTGGCGCTTCGGACCGAGGCGGTCGCGTACCGCACGATCGTCGTCCCGCTGCTCGAACGGGAGGAGACGGAGCACGCGCTCGACCTCGCCTGCCGGCTTGCCGCCGATCGCGGCGCGCGAATCGTGCTCGTGGCCCCGGCCATCCTCGAGCGCGAGCTGCCGCTGAACGCCCACCTCGACGGCGCCCTCACCGACCTGAAGGAGCGGCTCGAGTCGGCGACCGCAGTCGCGAGCTCGTACGGGGTCGGCGTGCGCCGCGAGGTCGTCAGGACCCGGCCGGGAAGCCTCGGCGAGGCCGTCGCGCGCGTGGCCGCGGAGCGTCGTGCCGAGCTCGTCGTCGTCGGGGCGCCGGTCGAGTCGCGCCGGGGCTTCCGGCGTCCGTTCCCCCGTGACGTCCTGCTCGTTGCGCGGGACGCGCCCTGCCGCGTGCTGATCGCCACCGGGCCGGTTGCAGGCGGTCGCGCGACCGCGCCGCGCACTACAGTCACGCCGTGGCACGACGGCGTCGCCAGGCCCAGCAGCTCGAGCGCGTCCTCGGAACGAACGCCCTCTTCGCCACCGCGTACGGCAACGTCGGCTCGTCGATCTACTACGCCCTCGGCGTAGTCGCGGTCTACGCGCTCGGCCTCACGCCGATCGTCTTCATCATCGCCGGCCTGATCTTCGCGTGCACCGCCGCGACGTACACCGAGGGGACGGTGCGCTACCCGGAGGCCGGAGGCTCCTCCAGCTTCGCGCGCCACGCGTTCAACGAGAACGTCTCGTTCCAGGCGGCGTGGGCGCAGATGCTCAACTACATCGCGACGATCGCCGTGTCGGCGTTCTTCGTCCCGCACTACCTCTCCGTCTTCTGGCCGCCGCTGCGCGAGAACCCGTGGGACATCGTCGGCGGGATCGTCGTGATCCTCGCGCTCGTGATCCTCAACATCGTGGGGGTCCAGGAGTCGGCGAAGGTCAACATCGTCCTGGCCGTGACCGACTTCGCGACGCAGCTGCTGCTCGTGCTGCTCGGCTTCGTCCTCGTCCTCTCGCCGCACGTCCTCGTCACGAACGTCCATCTCGGCGTCGCGCCCACCTGGAACAGCTTCTTCCTCTCGATCCCGATCGCGATGCTCGCGTACACGGGGATCGAGACCGTCTCGAACCTGTCGGAGGAGGCGCGCGACCCGCTGCGGACCGTGCCTCGCGCGGTCCTCTACGTCGCGATCGCCGTCTTCGCGATCTACTTCACGCTGCCCTGGATCGCGCTCTCGGCGATGCCGGTCGTCCACACCGCCCACGACGGCTACAAGACCCTGCTCGGGCTGAAGCCGACGCAGAAGTTCGAGGGTCAGCACGGCTACCAGAACGACCCGGTGCTCGGGCTCGTCAACAACCTCGGCATCCGCTCGGCGACCGTCACGCACGGCCTGCGCGTCTACCTCGGGATTCTCGCCTCGACGATCCTCTTCATCGGGGCGAACGCCGGCGTGATCGGCGCCTCGAGGATCACGTACGCGATGTCCGGCTACCGGCAGCTGCCGCTCCTGTTCCGCAAGATCCACCCGCGCTTCAAGACCCCGTGGATAGCGCTCGTCGTCTTCGCGGGCGCGATCCCGATCCTGCTCACCCTCTCCGGGAAGACGGCGTTCCTCGGGGCGATCTACTCCTTCGGAGCGACGTTCTCGTTCACCGTCGCCCATGCCTCGATCGTGCGGCTCAGGATGAAGGACCGCGACCGCCGCGAGGTCGCATACAAGGCCAGGCCTAACCTGGGGGTGCGCGGGGTCAGCTGGCCGGTCTTCGCGATCGTCGGCGGGCTCGGGACCGGGCTCTCGTGGCTCGTGATCGTGATCCAGTCGCCCTCGATCCGCTACGCGGGTCTCGGCTGGCTCGTGATCGGCTTCGCCTTCTACCTCGTCTACCGGCGGCGCATCCTGCACGCGCCGCTCGCGGAGACGATCCGCGCGCCCGTCGAGTTCGGCCCGGCCGCCGTGCTCGAGTTCCGCAGCATCCTCGTGCCGATCGCGGCCGGCTACCCGTCGGACGAGGCGATGGACTTCGCCTGCCGGCTCGCCGCCGAGCGGCGCGCGTCGATCGTCGCCTTCACGGCGATCGAGGTGCCCCTCGACCTGCCGCTCGACGCCGAGCTGCCGCGCGAGGTGAGCGAGGCGAACGAGCAGCTCGACGAGGCCCGCGCGATCGGCGAGTCGTACGGCGTCCGCGTCGTCGGCCGAATCGCGCGCACCCGGAACATCGGCCGCGCGATCGTCGACGAGGCGATCCGGCGCGACTCCGAGATCATCGTGATGGCCGGCCCGCGCCGCGTGCGGCTGCAGCGCGGCCGGCGCCAGATCTTCGGGGACGCGGTCGACTTCGTCCTCCGCCACGCGCCCTGCCGCGTCATGGTCGCCACGCCGCGAGAGCGTGCGGCGTGACCGCGTTCTACAAGCGGTCGGTGCTCGTGTTCGCGGTCGTGGCGATCGGGCTCGGGGTGGCGCTCTTCGTCGAGACGGCCGCGGTGGGAGGAGGCACGGCGGGCTATCTGCTCGGCGTGTTGTTCGTCGGGCTGGGGATCGGCCGCTTGTACCTCCTTCGTCGGCGCTAGGCTCGCGGCTCAATGGCCCGGAAACTCCCGCGGCTGCAGCGGGCGCTCGACGCGCCTGCGCTCGCCTCCGTCGCGTACGGCGAAGTGGCGTCCTCGCTCTACTTCGCGCTCGGGATCGTCGCCCTGCACGCGCTCGGCCTCACGCCGGCCGTGCTCGCCGTCGTCGGAGTGCTCTTTCTCGTCGTGACCCTCTCGTACGCGGAGGGAACGACGATGATCGGGGAGAGGGGCGGCGCCGCGACCTTCGTCCGGGTCGCGTTCAACGACTTCGCCGGCTTCCTCACCGGCTGGGCGCTCTTCCTCGACTACCTGATCGTGATCGCGCTCTCGGCGCTCTTCTTCCCGCACTACCTCGGGCTGGCGATCGGGATGCACTCGATCGCCCAGCGCCCCGGCGACGTGATCGTCGGCTGCGTCGTGATCGTCGCGATCGCCGTCGTGCGCCTGCTCGTGAAGACCCGTCTCTACTCGTACAGCCTCGCGGTGCCGCTCCTCGACCTCGTGACGCAGCTCCTGCTCGTGCTCCTCGGCTTCGCCTTCCTGTTCTCGCCGAGCGCGCTGAGCAACAGCATCTCGCTCGGCACCCAGCCCACATGGCACCAGCTCGCGTTCGCGCTGCCGCTCGCGTTCCTCGCCTACACGGGGCTCGAGACGGTCGCGAACTTCGCGGAGGAGACGCGCACGCCGGGCCGCGACCTGCCGCGGAGCCTCTTCTCCGGGATCGGCGCCGTGGTGATCGTGACGGTGTTGATCGCGCTCGTCGGGCTCTCCGCGTATCCCGCGGCGCACGGGACGACGGAGCTCGGGACGACGTGGCAGCGCGCGCCGATCATGGGGATCGTCTACGCGCTCGGGCCTCACGTCGCCTTCTGGGTCGAGCGCGCGCTCCGGGTCTACGTCGGGCTGACGGGCGCGCTCGTCCTCCTCGCGGCCGCCGCGACGTCGAACTCCGGCTTCGGACGGCTGGCGTACTCGCTCGGCAAGCACGGCCAGCTGCCGCCCGGCTTCGGGCGGCTCAGCCGGCGCAGCCTCCATTCGCCGGAGGCCGTGGTCTCGGCCGCACTGATCTCGATGACGCTCCTGCTCTCGACGGAGTTCACGACCAACCCCGTCGGGTTCCTGGCGAGCCTCTTCAGCTTCGGCGTGCTCGTCGCGTTCACCGCCGCGCAGCTCGCGGTCATCAGGCTCCGCTTCACGAAGCCGACGCTCGAGCGCTCCTTCCGCGTCCCGCTCTCGATCCACGTCCGCGGCGCCGACGTCCCGCTGCCGACGGTCGTCGGAGCCCTGGCGACGTCGGCGATCTTCGTCGCGGCGATGGTGACCCACATCGGGGCCCGCTACGGCGGCCCGATCTGGCTCGCGCTCGGCGTCGTCGTCTATCTCATGGTCCGCCGCCGTCGCGGCACCGGCTTGCTCGAGCACGTCGAGCCCACCGCGGCGGAGCAGCTCCCGCAGGCGGAGTTCTCGAAGATCCTCGTCCCGATCAAGCTCGGCGAGATCGGCGAGGAGATGGTCGCGACGGCCGTCAAGCTCGCGCAGGAGCGGGGGGCTGCGGTCGTCGCGGTGCACGTGATCCGCGTCCCGCTCGACCAGCCGCTCGACGCCGAGCTCGTCGACGAGGAGGAGCGCGCGGCGGCGTCTCTCGCCGAGGCCGCGGTGCTCGGCTCCGACCAAGGGGTCACGGTCGAGGTGCGCTCGATCCGCGCGCGCGCGATCGGAGAGGCGATCGTGCAGGCGGCCGAGGAGTCCGGCGCCGACCTGATCGTGCTCGGCTCGGCGCCCAAATGGCGCCGGCAATCGCGCTTCTTCTCGCCGACCGTGGACTACGTCCTGCGCAAGGCGCCCGCGGAGGTGCTCGTCGTCGCCTTCCCGCAGGGTGTCCTCGAAGAGGTCTAGCGAGCTACGCTCCGCACGTTATGGAGGGGCTAGGTCTCAAGGCGCTGGTCGTCGGCTGCGGGCGAGTCGGCTCGGCGGTCGCGCTCCAACTCCATCAGGAGGGCTGGGACGTGACCGTGATCGACGAGAACGAGGACGCGCTGTCGCGGCTGGGCGAGAACTGGCCCGGCACGTTCATCGTCGGGCACGGCATGGACGCCGATCTTCTGCGCGGGGCCGGCATCGAGGACGCCGACGCAGTCGTCGTCGCCACCGACGGCGACAACACGAACATCATCATCGGCCAGGTCGCCCAGAAGCGCTTCGACGTGCGCTGCGTCGTCGTGCGTGTCCTCGATCCCGCCCGGGCGAAGTTCTACAAGGAGCGGGGCCTCGACACCGTGAATCCCACGAGCGTCGCCATCGACTCGTTGATGAACTCGGCGCGGACCTGCGCGATTCCCACGCAACGCGCCGAGCCCGAAGAGGTCGTGGGCTGATGTACGCCATCGTCGCCGGCGGCGGCAAGATCGGCGCGAACGTCACCCGCTCGCTGCTCAGGCTCGGCAACGAGGTGACGTTGATCGAGCAGCGCCGCGACCGCTTCGAGCAGCTCGAGGACGAGTTCGAGCATCAGGTGCAGCGCGGCGACGCGACCGAGCTCTATGTCCTCGAGAAGGCTGGAATCGCCCGCCCGCCAGACGTCGTGCTCGCCCTCACGGGCGACGACGAGGACAACATGATCATCGGCCAGATCGCGCGCGAGAAGTACGGCGTGCCGAAGGTGATCGCGCGCGTGAACGACCCGCGCAACCAGCCGCATTTCGACCTGCTCGGGATCTCGCCCACCATCTGCGCGACCTCGAGCGTGATGGCGCTCGTCGAGCACGAGGTGCCGGAGCACGACCTGATCCACCTGCTCGAGCTGCGCGGCGAGAACCTCGAGATCGTCGAGGTGCAGCTCGACGGCGACTCGCCCTCCGCGGGCCGAAGCATCGAGGCGCTCTCCCTGCCGGAGGGCTCACGGCTCATCTCCGTCATGCGCGGCGGCCGGGCCGAGATCGCGGTCGGCTCCACGGTGCTCGAGGCCGGCGACCAGGTGCTGGCGATCCTGGAGCCGGGCAAGGAGGACGAGCTACGTCGCGTTTTGCTTCGTCGCTAGCGCTGCTCATCGTGTCGGGGGTACTGCTTGCCGCGTGCGGCGGCGGCTCGGCCGGCAGCGTCGCCGGCGCGCGCAAGACGATCGCCACCTCTAGCCACGACTGGACTCGTTTCGGCTGGGACGCGCGCCGCAGCAACGACGATCCGTTCTCGACCGGCATCACGGCGTCGAACGTCGGCTCGCTGCGCCGCCAGCAGGTCCGGCTGCCGGGCACTGTCGATTCCTCCGCGATCTATCTCCACGGCGTCACGATCAAGGCCGCGGCGCACGACGCGTTCTTCGTCACGACGACGTACGGGATCACGCTCGCAATCGACGCGGCGAGCGGTCAGATCCTCTGGCGCTGGACGCCGCCCGGCTACCCGGGCTGGGCGGGCTCGTACCAGATCACGACTGCGACGCCCGTCGCCGACCCGAGCCGCCGGTGGATCTACGCGGCGTCGCCGGACGGGAGGATCCAGAAGCTCTCGGTCGCCGACGGCCACGCAGCGTGGCGTGTGCGGATCACGAAGCTCCCCGCGCGCGAGAAGATCGCGGCCTCGCTCAACTTCGCGGGCGGGAATGTGATCGCGACCACCGGTGGCTACATCGGCGACCAGCCGCCGTACCAGGGGCATGTGGTCGCCATCTCTCCGGGCGGCCGGCTTCTCCATGTCTGGAACTCGCTCTGTTCGAACCGGCACGGGTTGCTCGTGCCGTCGAAGTGTTCGGCGAGCGACTCGGCCATCTGGGGACGTGCCGGCGCCGTCGTCGTCCCGGGCAGCGGCAACCTCCTCGTCGCGACGGGCAACGCACCTTGGAACGGCCGGACGAATTGGGGTGACGCCGTGCTCCTCCTGTCTCCGCGACTGAAGCTCATCGGCAACTACACACCGACGAACACGCAGCAGTTGAACGAGAGCGACGCCGACCTTGGCTCCACGTCGCCCGTTTACCTCACGTCGAAGCTCGTCGCGCAGGGCGGCAAGGATGGACATATCCGGCTCCTCTCGCTGCCGCGGCTGCGTGGCACTCACCCGCATCTGGGGCACGAACTGCAGATCGCCTCGACGCCGTCCGGCGAGGACCTCTTCACGGCGCCAGCGGTCTGGCGGAGCGGCAAGCGCATCTGGCTGATCGCCGCCGACGGAGGAGCGACCGAGGCATGGTCGCTGCGAGCGGGCCGCTTGCACCCGGTCTGGCGCTTCGGCAACGCCGGAACGAGCCCGGTCGTCGCCGGCGGGCTCCTGTGGGTCTGCGACCCGGGCGGTGGGCTCCGCGTCTATTCACTGCTGAGCCGGGATCTCGTCGCGGCGCTGAACGCCGGCGGCGGCCACTGGAACAGCCCGATCGTCACCGACGGCCGCGTCGCGCTACCCGAGGGCGACGCGAACAGCCACGCCACCGCGGGCGTGCTCGACATCTGGCGCCTGCCGTAGCTCAGGCCGAGTGGCGGCGGCGGACCGACGGCGCCTGCTGGCCGAGGGCCGCGTAGGCGAGTGCCTGCAGCGACTCGTTCAGCGTCGCCAGCTCGCGGGCGACGCGGAGGAAGTTCTCGTCGTTGTCGAGGCGCTTGTTCGTCTTCGCGAGCTCGTCCGCGATCCGGTCGAGCCGCTCGAGGATCAGGTCGAAGCGCCGGTCGGAGAGGTCGTGCTCCACCCCTCATCGTAGACCCGCCAACTCCTCGCGCGACTTCACGACGACGACCTCGCCGCCGAGCGCCGCCTGCACCTCCGCCAGCGTCCCGACGATCTCGACCTGGCGCGCCGCCCCGGCGTGGGCCAGCGCGATCTCGGCAAGCTCCCGCGGCGCATCGGAAAAGACCCCGATCCGTGCTCCGCCCGCTGCCAGCCGCCGCAGCGCCGCGTTCGTGTCGGGACGCGGCCGGACGAAGAGCGGCGCCCGGTCCGCCGAGAAGCGCACCAGCAGCGGCCGCCAGTCCCCGAGCGCCTCGTCCAGCACGCCCGCCGCCGCCTCCCGGTCCTCGGGCACGTCGAGCTCGACCCGTGTCCGGCGCGCCGCGTCCTCGAGCCATGCGTCCCACAGCGGCCGCGTGTCCGCGAGCACGCCGTCGAGATCGAGCGCAAGCGCGAGGCCGGCCACAGGAGGCGATGCTAGATTCCCGCCACATACCGGCGAGCGGTGAGGGAACTCCGGTGCAAGTCCGGGACGGTCCCGCCGCTGTAAGGGGAGACGCTCCAACGCCACGACGCCACTGGGCCAGCAGGCCCGGGAAGGCGGCGGGGGAGGGAGCCCCGAGTCAGAAGACCTGCCGCCCGCCGCAAACCCGAACCCCTCGCGGAAGGAGGATTCGTGCAACGCCTTGCCTCTTGCACTCGTCGCGGCCCTCGCCGCCGCGCTCGTCGTTGTCTCCCTCTCGACCGCCGCCCACGAGCGGCCGGTCGCCAAGCAACGCTACCCGCACCGGATCATTTCGCTCTCGCCGACGCGTGACCGAGGACCTGTTCGCGGTCGGCGCCGGCAAGCAGGTGATCGCGGTCGACCAGGACTCGAACTACCCGCGGCGCGCGCCCCGGACGAGCCTCTCCGGCTTCACGCCGAACTCGGAGGCGATCGCGAACTACCACCCCGACCTCGTCCTCATCTCGTACAACCCCAACAACTTCGCCTCGCAACTGCGGAAGCTCGGGATCAAGGTCGTGATGGAGCCGGCCGCGAACAACCTCCCGCAGGCGTACCGGGAGATCCTCCAGGTAGGCCGCCTCACCGGCCGCACGACGGGCGCGAAGTCGGTCGTCCACTCGATGCAGAAGCGCCTGGAGACGATCATCCGGAGCGTGCCGAAGTCGCGCCGGCACCTGCGCGTCTACCACGAGCTCGACCCGACGTACTACACGGCCACGTCGAAGACGTTCATCGGCAGCATCTACAAGCTCTTCGGCTTCCACGACATCGCCGACGCGGCCGACACGACGGGCAGCGGCTACCCGCAGCTCTCGGCCGAGTACATCGTCCAGCAGAACCCGCAGCTCGTCGTGCTCGCCGACACGAAGTGCTGCCAGCAGACCGCCGCGACGGTCGCGTCGCGACCCGGCTGGGGCACGATCGCCGCGGTCCAGCACCATCGCGTCGTCGGCGTCGACGACGACATCGCCTCGCGCTGGGGGCCGCGGATCGTGCAGTTCGCGCAGGCCGTCGCCCGGATCGCGCGCAGGAGCTAGTGAGCCGCTGATGGCGACAGCGGCCGGACGGGCGGAGGAGGCGCCACGGGTCGAGGCCCGCGGCGTCGGCCTCCGCGCCGGCCTCGTCGCCGCGGCTTTCCTCGTCGTCGCCCTCGCGATCGGCCTCGCGGTCGGGCCGGTGCACATCCCGGTCGGCTCGATCCTCCGCTCGGCCCTCTCGTACGTCCCGTTCCTCCACGTCCATCAGCCGCTCGGCGTGGTCGACCGCGCGGTGCTCTGGCAGTTGCGGGCGCCGCGGGTCGCGCTCGCCGCGCTCGTCGGCGGGATGCTCGCGGTCGCCGGAGCCTCGTATCAGGGCGTCTTCCGGAACCCGCTCGCGGATCCGTACCTGCTCGGCGTCGCCGGCGGCGCCGGTCTCGGGGCGACGCTCGCCATCGTGTACGCGTCGGCGTCCGCGGCGGGAACCCATTGGACGGTGCCGCTCGCCGCCTTCGGCGGCGCGATCGTCGCGGTCGTCGCCACGTACGTCCTCGGCCGCTCGGCCGGCGCGGTGCACACGAGCGGCGCCCTCATCCTCGCCGGCGTCACGGTCGCGACGTTCACCGCCGCCCTGCAGACCTTCGTCCAGCAGCGTCACACCGACGTGCTGCAGAGCGTCTACTCGTGGCTGCTCGGCGGCTTCTCGACCGCGACGTGGACCGACGTCGCGGTCTGCGCCCCCTACGTCGTGGCGAGCTCGCTCGTGATCGTTCTCCACCGCCGCGTCCTCGACGTCCTCAGCCTCGGGGACGACGAAGCGGCGAGCCTCGGCGTGGACGTCGCGCGCGCGCGGCTGGTGATCGTGGTCGCGGCGACGCTGGGAACGGCGGCCGCGGTCTCGGTCAGCGGGCTGATCGCCTTCGTCGGGATCATCGTCCCGCACACGATCCGCCTCCTCGTCTCCACGAGCTACCGCGCGGTGGTGCCGCTCTCGCTGCTCGTCGGCGCCGGCTTCCTCGTGCTCGCGGACGTGCTCGCGCGCACGCTGCTCTCGCCCGCGGAGCTGCCCATCGGCGTCGTCACGGCCTTCTTCGGCGCGCCGTTCTTCGCGGTCGTCCTGCGTACGTCGCGAGGCGGGCGATGATCGAGACGCGCGACCTCTGGGTGCGGTTCGGGCCGGTCGCGGCCGTGCGCGAGCTGTCGCTGCGGGCGGAGTCGGGAGGGTGGACGGCGCTTATCGGCCCGAACGGAGCCGGGAAGACGTCGGCGCTGCGCGCGCTGCGCCGGGCTCGTCCCCTACGACGGCGAGGTGTTGTTCGACGGGCAGGACGCGCGCCGGCTCGGACGCCGCGCGCTGGCGCGGCTGGTCGCCTTCGTCCCGCAGAAGCCCGAGACGCCGCCCGCGCTGACGGTGGCGGAGTACGTCCTCCTCGGTCGCACGCCGCACATCGCGTATCTCGGCGGGGAGGGTCGGCGCGATCGGGAGGCGGCTGCGGAGGCGTTGCGCCGGCTCGAGCTGGAGCAGTTCGCGGAGCGGCTGCTCGGCTCGCTCAGCGGCGGCGAGCTGCAGCGCGCCGTGCTCGCCCGCGCGCTGGCGCAGGAGGCGCCGGTGCTACTGCTCGACGAGCCGACGACGGCGCTCGACCTCGGCCGGCAGCAGCTCGTGCTCGAGCTCGTCGACACCTTGCGCAAGGACGGGCTGACCGTGGTGACGACGATGCACGACCTCACGCTCGCGGGCCAGTACGCGCAGCGGCTTGTCCTGCTCGACGGCGGCGCGGTCGTCGCGGAAGGGACGGCGGCGGAGGTGCTCTCCGCGCCGAACGTCGCCGCGCACTACGGCGCGAACGTGCGCATCATCGAGGACGGCGCCGGCGTGTTCGTCCTTCCGCTGCGCAGCCGCTAGAGTCCGCCGCGGCGCCCGGCGCCGCTGTATGCGCAACTGACCCGTCTCATCCGGCCCTGTCCTTGCAAGTAACACAGTGTTACTTGCGCTCGTAGTTGGAGGTCGTTGCGCATGTCCCGCCTGTCCGGCTCGCTCGTCGCCGCCGGAATCTCGAAGTCGTACGGAGCCGAGCTCGTCCTCTCGGACGTCGACCTTGTCGTGCCACCGCGCTCGCGGACCGGCCTGGTCGGCCCGAACGGCGCCGGCAAGTCGACGCTGCTGCGCCTGCTCGCGGGGCTCGAGGAGCCCGACGCCGGACGGATCCGGCGCACGCCGCCGTCGCTTGCCGTGGGCTACCTCGCCCAGGAGCGCGGCGCCGGCGGCGCCCGCTCGGGCGGCGAGGAGACGCGCACGGCGCTCGCCGCCGTCCTCCGCGGCGGCTTCGACGTGCTCCTCCTCGACGAGCCGACGAACGACCTCGACTTCGCCGGGCTCGCCTGGCTCGAGCGCTCGCTCGCCGCGCATTCAGGCTCGGTCGTCGTCGTCTCCCACGACCGCGCCTTCCTCGATCGCGCCGTCACGCGCATCGTCGAGCTCGACGAGTGGACACCCGGCGCCAAGGAGTACAGCGGCGGCTGGAGCGACTACGAAGCCGAGCGCGAGCAGCGGCGCGACCGGCACTACCGCCGCTGGGAGTCGTCGGTCGCCGAGCGACGGCGCATCGAGGAGCAAGCGCGCCGCATGGCGGAGTGGGAGCGGCGCGGCTATGGCCAGGGCCGCAAGAAGAAGAAGTCGAAGGACGTCAAGCGGACGTACGGCGCGAAGCTCGCGCGGGTCGAGACGGTCGAGAAGCCGTATGAGCCGTGGGAGCTGCGGCTCGATCTCGCTCCGGCCTCCCGCAGCGGCGACATCGTCGTCCGGCTCGAGCACGCCGTCGCCGAGCGCGGCTCGTTCCGGCTCGGCCCGCTCGACCTCGAGGTCGGGCTGGGGCGACCGACTCGCGATCGCAGGCCCGAACGGGAGCGGCAAGACGACGCTGCTCGACGCGCTGCTCGGTC
This sequence comes from uncultured Actinomycetes bacterium, assembly GCA_963825805.1. Lineage (GTDB taxonomy): Bacteria > Actinomycetota > Thermoleophilia > Gaiellales > Gaiellaceae > Palsa-739. The sequence continues at coordinate 42,918 of CAWGVE010000047.1, forward strand.
GCTTGCCGCTCGCCGCAGGCACCCGCCGGCTCGGGCCGGGCGTCGTCCTCGGTGAGCTCGAGCAGGACCGCGCGGCGCTGTCCGGGCCAGCAGACGCTGCTCGAGATCTTCCGCGACTTCGCCGAGGAGACGGCCCGCACGCTGCTCGCGAAGTTCGGGCTCGGCGCGGAGGACGTCCTGCGCCCGGCCGCCTCGCTCTCGCCCGGCGAGCGCACCCGCGCCGGCCTCGCCCTGCTGGCCGCCCGCGGCGTCAACTGCCTCGTGCTCGACGAGCCGACCAACCACCTCGACGTCGAGGCGATCGAGGAGCTCGAGCGCGCGCTCGCCGCCTACGACGGCACCGTGATCCTCGTCACCCACGACCGCCGCTTCCTTGAGGCCTTCGCGCCCACCCGTACCATCGATCTGTGAGCGGGACAGCCTCGATCCTCACGATCGGGAACGAGCTCGTCTCGGGCGACGTGCCGAACACGAACGCGGCCTGGCTCGCGCGCCGGCTCGCGCCGCTCGGCGTCTCGGTGCGGCTGGCCGCCGCGCTGCCGGACGAGATCGACGCGGTCGCGGCGTTCGTCCGGGCCGAGGCGCCACGGGTCGACTTCCTCCTCGTTACGGGCGGCCTCGGTGGCACGCCCGACGACCTGACGCGGGAGGCGATCGCCGCCGCCTTTGGCGTGCCGCAGGAGGAGGTGCCGGACGTCGCCGCCGACCTGCGCTCCCGTTTCACCCGCAACCCCGAGTACGCGGCCCGCTGGGCGCTCCTGCCGCGCGGCAGCCGCCCGCTCGCGAACCCGCTCGGCGGCGCGCCGGGCTTCGCGCTCGAGAACGTCTACGTCCTGCCGGGCCTCCCGTCGGAGATGGAGGCGATGTTCGCCTCGATCGAGGAGGAGTTCCGGCGCGGCAGCCCGATCGAGTAGCTGGCGCCGCGTCTACCGGACGTACGAGAGCGTCATCTCCACGGCCCTGGCCGAGGCCGGCGAGCGCTGGCCCGGCGTCCTCGTCGGCTCCTACCCGAGCTTCGCCGCGGGCGGGTTCACCGTCGAAGTCGTGCTCAAGTCATCCGACGTCGCGGCGTTGGCGGCCGCCTCCGCCTGGCTCGAGTCAGCGATCGAAGAGCGCGGCGGAGGGTAGGTAGAACGCGGCGATCGCGAAGGTCAGGAGCACGGCCGCAAGCGGGCTGAAGAACGCGACGACGAACACCGTGCCGTACATCGGCACGCCGGGCCAGTAGGCGCGGTCGACGGCGCGCAGCGCGGAATCGGGCGTCTCGTCGGCGATCAAGCGCCGGTCGCGGCGCGCGTACTGCCACCAGACCTGGTGCAGGATCGCCATCACGACGAGGGTCCCTGCGTAGGCGAGCGCGGCCGCCCGCTCGCCGTGGTACTGGGCGACGAGCCTCGTCGGGAACGGCAGGAACGCGACCGTCAGCAGGAGCAGGTTGTTGACGAAGAGCAGGGTCCGGTCGGTCCGCGCGATCAGCGACACCGTGTGATGGTGGTTCATCCAGATGATCCCGATCGTGACGAAGCTCGTCACGTACGCGAGGTACGACGGCCACAGGTGGAGGAGCTGGGTGCCCAGGTCGTTGCCGGAGGTGACCGAGAACGAGAGCACGAGGAGCGTCGCGGCGATCGCGAACACGCCGTCGCTGAAGGTCTCGAAGCGCGCGGTTCCCTCCTCCACGGCGGGATCGTCGCGTACCCGCAGGACGGCGTTTCCGGCGCGGGCGCCGTGGGGACGAGACGGTTCGTGACGAACCTCCGTCTTGCGAAGCAGCTGGCCGACCTCGCGGAGCCTCTGGACGAGATCGCCGAGCCGGTCCAGGAAGCCGTGAACGCGGTGCCGCAGTCGGTGCGGGACGTCCTCGACGGCGTCTGGCTCGGCAATCCGCTCCATCCGGCGCTGACCGACGTGCCGCTCGGCGCGTGGACGACGGCGCTCGCGCTCGACCTCGTCGGCTCGGAGGCCGCGGACGGCGCGCTCGCCGTCGGGATCCTCGGCGCCGTCCCCGCGGCCCTCACCGGCCTCAACGACTGGAGCCACCTGAAGGACGACGAGCGCCGGATCGGGACGGTGCACGCACTTGTCAACTCGATGGCGCTCGCGCTCAACGTCGCCTCGTTCGTCGCGAGGCGCGACGGGCACCGCGGCCTCGGCCGCGTGCTCTCGGGCGTCGCGTACGCCGGCGCCGCCTTCTCGGCTCACCTCGGCGGCCATCTCTCGTTCGGGCTCGGCGTCCGCGTCAACCGGACCGCGTTCGAGAGCCCGCGCGACCGCTATGCGCCGGTCTGCGAGGAGTCGGAGCTGAACGGCAGCAAGCTCGTCGGGGTCGAGCTCGAGGGCGAGTCGGTCGTCGTCTCGCGGTCGGAGGAGACGGGAGAAGTGTGCGCGATCGCGGCGACGTGCTCGCACCTGGGCGGTCCGCTCGCCGACGGGAAGCGCGACGGCGACACGGTGATCTGCCCATGGCACGGCTCCCGCTTCGACCTCTGTACGGGCGAGGTCGAAGGCGGCCCGGCGGTCTACCCCCAGCCGCGCTACGAGGCGCGAGTCCGCGCCGGCAAGGTCGAGATCCGCGCCGCGAAGGACTGACCGTTTCGAACACGTCCCGGTGCCAGGCACTGGACGTGTCCCGTTGGCCCACTGAAGCGCCTATCTAGGCCCGCAGCGCGGCTTCGGTCCTGCTTCGGCCACGTCCCGGTGCCTGGCACCGAGGCGGGTCCCGTCCGGACCTGTCTGCGCGCTCTCGGTGGCGGATCCACGACAGCGTTGGGCAAGGTTGAGATCCGTATCAAGCAGGATTAGAAACTACAAAAATCGTAAAGCGACGCTATAGTAACTTCGCGGCCTGAGGTTCGTAGTAGAACCAGGGGACTGACGCGGGTGAGGAGTTCGACGTCCAGGCCAACTCCACCCTCGCGCATCGCTCAGTGCGGCCTGGGACTAGGGGGTTAAACACACATGAAGAGAACGATCCTCGCGCTGGGCGCGATTGCACTAGCGCTCGCGCTCGCCGGTGGAGCATGGGCCGGCAAGACGTACCTCATCACGTCCTCGTCGCAGGTGAAGCCGGGGTCGCTGACGGGGAAGAACGTCAAGAACCACTCGTTGGGGCTGAACGATCTGAGCACCAAGGCGAAGGCCGGCCTGAAAGGCGCGCGAGGCCGGCGAGGCCCGCAGGGCGCGACCGGCGCGACCGGCCCGCAGGGGCAGCAGGGTGCGACCGGCGCCACTGGGCCGAAGGGTGACAAGGGAGATAAGGGCGACAAGGGAGACAAGGGAGACCCCGGTACGCCCGCGCCGACGATGCTGCGGCTGAGCGGTGACTTCTCGGGAACCAACGCGAGCGTGGCGACCACGCTCGATGGAGTCCAGTTCGGGCCGTACGCGAACGGAGGCAACGCCGGAGGCTCAGTCCGCTACGACGGAGCAGACGGGATGACCCTCGGGGACATCTCGGAGCTGGCGTACAAGATCATGCATTCGACCAGCGACGACAACGCGATCAGTGCGCCGTACCTCCGCATCTTCCTGAACAACGACAACGACGACGTGATCTTCGACCCGACCCACTGCGCGACGACCGTGCCGCCCGAGGATGTCTTCCAGACGTTCGAGGTGACGACGGCCAATGTCCGCTACGACGACGACTCGTGCAGCGGTTCCGAGCAGTCGTGGGCGACCGTGAAGGCGGCGCACTCGACCGAGGTGATCAGCGGCATCTACGTGACCACCGGCTTCGCCGGCGGTTCCGACCTGTCAGCGATCCTGCGGTCGCTGAGCGTGAACGGGAACGTGTTCACGTTCGGATCCCCGTAGGCCGATCGTGACACTCGAGGGGGCGGCCTCGGTCGCCCCCTCGACATCTCTGCAAAGGACGGGGGAGACCCCCGCTACGATCGAGCGGTGGCCGCGACGACGCCGGAGACCTACCTCGCCGACCTCAATCCGGCGCAGCGCGAGGCCGTCCTCCACACCGAAGGGCCGGTGCTCGTCATCGCCGGGGCGGGCTCCGGCAAGACCCGCGTCCTCACGCGCCGCATCGCCCACCTGCTCGGCGCGGTCGGCGTCAAGCCGCCCGAGATCCTCGCGATCACGTTCACCAACAAGGCGGCGGCCGAGATGCGCGACCGCGTCGGCGACCTCGTCGGCCCGCCCGCGCGCGCCGCCTGGGTGATGACGTTCCACGCCGCCTGCGGCCGGATCCTGCGCCGCGAGGCGCAGCGGCTCGGCTACCGCTCGAACTTCACGATCTACGACCAGGCCGACCAGATCCGCCTCGTCAAGCGCTGCCTCGAGGAGCTCGATCGCGACCCGAAGCGCTTCACCCCACGCGGCATCCACTCCCAGATCTCGAACGCGAAGAACACACTCGTCGGCCCGGCGGAGTACACCGAGCGCGTCGCGAGCTTCTACGACCAGACGGTCGCCGAGGTCTACGACCTCTACCAGAAGCGCCTCTTCGCCTCGAACGCCGTCGACTTCGACGACATGCTCTTCCTCACCGTCGACGTGCTCGAGCGCTTCCCCGAGGCGCGCGAGAAGTGGCAGGAAGCCTTCCGCTACATCCTCGTCGACGAGTACCAGGACACGAACCACGCCCAGTACCGCCTGCTCCAGCTCCTCGCCGAGAAGCACCGCAACCTGTTCGCGGTAGGAGATCCGGACCAGTGCCTCGTCGAGGGGACGCTCGTGACGATGGCGGACCGCACGAGGAAGCCGATCGAGGAGATCGAGGAGGGGGACGAGGTCCTCTCCTGCTTTGGCAGCGGCCTCTTCGGCCCGGCGCGAGTCGTGCGGACTCACGTGTCGATCCAGGCCGAGGGCATCGCGATCACGCTCGCCTCGGGACGTCGAATCGTCTCGACTCCCGAGCACATGCATTTCGCGGGCTTCAAGGTCGGGCGCACGCCGCAGCTCCACATGACGTACCTCATGTGGAAGCGAGGCCACGGTTTTCGCATCGGGACGTCGCGCACGTACACAAACAGCCGCGATCAGACGCTCGCCGGACCTGCTGTTCGCCTCAATGGGGAGCACGCGGACGCAACCTGGGTCCTCGGCTCCTACGCCTCAGACGCCGAGGCGCGGACGGCCGAGACTGTGCTCTCGCTCGCATACGGAATTCCCACGATCCCATTCGTCGCTCGGCCCCGCGGGGCCGCCAACGGGCTCGTCGGCGATCAGAACCTCATTGACCGGGTGTTCGCCGAGATCGACACGGAACGCGCCGGCTGGCGGCTCCTCGGTGTCGAAGGCCTGAGCTTCCAGCATCCGCACTTCACGGCGGCCACAACCACGACTGGCGCGCGCGTGCGTCGGCGGCTCACGGTCGCGCTCTGCGCCGACCCCAGACCCGCCGGGCCTCAACACCGGATCTCCCTCTTTGGCTACGACGAGGAAGGCAGGGCGGCGCTCGAGCGTCTGGGGCTCCGCTGGAAGCCGGCGTACAAGGGATCCTCCGGTTGGCGCTACGAGTCGTCATACGCGGACATCAAGAAGCTGGACGAGGTAGTCCGTCTCCTGCGCGAAGAGTTGGGCTGCTCCGTGCGGTACACGGCACGGCTTGCCGGTCGGGACGGCAGCCGGGGCAAGGAGCGCAATTCGCTCCCGTTCATGCCGGCGTCTGCCGTTCGTCCCGGGATGGTCATGGTCGACGAGAACGGCGAGTTCGACCTCGTGACCCAGGTGGAGCCGGTAGAGCTCGACCGCCCTGTGTACGACCTCGACGTCGACCGGACGCACAACTTCGTCGCCGAAGGGATCGTCACGCACAACTCGATCTACGCGTTCCGCGGCGCCGACATCCGCAACGTGCTCGAGTTCGAGCACGACTTCGAGGGGGCGTACACGATCGCGCTCGAGCAGAACTACCGCTCGACCCAGAACATCCTCGACGCGGCGAACGGCGTCATCCGGCACAACCGCGAGCGCAAGGAGAAGAACCTCTGGTCGGAGCTCGGCGAGGGGGAGCCCGTCCGCGTCGTCGAGGTCGAGGACGAGCACGCCGAGGCGCGCTACGTCGCCGCCGAGATCGCGCTGCTCGTCGAGGAGGGCTTCAGCGGCAGCGAGGTCGCCGTCTTCTATCGCACGAACGCGCAGAGCCGCGTGCTCGAGGATGTGCTCGTGCGCCAGGGCGTCGCGTACCAGGTGATCGGCGGCCCGCGCTTCTACGAGCGCGCCGAGATCAAGGACCTGATCGCCTACCTCCAGGTGCTCGACAACCCCTACGACGCCGTCTCGCTCCTCCGCATCGCCAACCGCCCCAGGCGCGGCATCGGCGACTCCAGCCTCGCCCGCCTGCAGACGTGGGCCGACCAGCGCGAGATCTCGCTCTGGGAGGCGACCGCCGAGGCGGAGAACGCGGGCGTCGGCGCCGCGCCGCAGAAAGCGCTCAAGACCTTCCGCGCCACGATCGAGTCGCTCATGTCGGCGGCCCAGGAGCTCGAGGTCCCGGAGCTGGTCGAAGAAGTCCTCCAGCGCAGCGGCTACATCGAGTCGCTCGAGGCCGAGCGCACGATCGAGGCAGAGGGCCGTGTCGAGAACCTCCAGGAGCTCGTCTCGGTCGCGCGCGAGTGGCGCGAGCAGCGTGAGACGGAGGATTCGACCCTCAGCGCGTTCCTGCAGGAGATCTCGCTCTACTCCGACCAGGACGCGATCCGCGGCGACGGCTCCCTCGTCACGCTCATGACCATCCACAACGCGAAGGGCCTCGAGTTCCGCGCCGTCTACCTGATCGGGATGGAGGAGGGGATCTTCCCGCACTCGCGCTCGATCGAGGAGCAGGGGATCGAGGAGGAGCGGCGCCTCTGCTACGTCGGGATGACGCGGGCGCAGGAGCGCCTGACGCTCCTCCACGCCAGCTCGCGGATGCTCTACGGCGGCCGCAGCCACAACCTGCCGTCGCGCTTCCTCGACGAGGTGCCCGAGCGGCACGTCCAGCGCGAGCGCCTCAAGCCCGCGTCGTGGTCGAGCTACGGCGCGCCGCGCCAGAGCCAGATCGCGCCGCGCGACGACGTGCCGGATCTCTCCACCGGCGACTCCGTCCGCCACTCGACGCTCGGCGAGGGAGTCGTCACACGGATCGAGGCAGGCGGCCTCGTCACCGTCCGGTTCGCAGAAGACGGCAGCGAGCGCAAGCTGATGCTCGACTACGCGCCGCTCGAGAAGCTGTAGCGTCGCGGCATGTTCGACGTCCGTGCCTGCACCGACCAGGACGAGTACGGCCGCGCCATCGGCGCGATCGGCCAGTACTTCAACCCGCCGCCGGGCGAGGAGTTCCTCGAGCGCTTCGAGCGCACCCTGCCGCACGAGCGGATGCACGCGGCCTTCGAGGACGGCGCGGTCGTCGGCGGCGCCGGCGCCTTCCCGTTCGAGCTCTCGGTCCCCGGCGGCTCGCTGCCGTGCGCGGGCGTGACCGCGGTCGGCGTCCACCCGACGCACCGCCGCCGCGGCGTCCTGCGCTCGATGATGGACGCGCAGCTGCGCGACGTCCACGAGCGCGGCGAGCCGATCGCGTCGCTGTGGGCCTCGGAGGAGACGATCTACGGCCGCTTCGGCTACGGCATCGCCGCCTGGGCCGGCGAGCTGCGGGTGCCGCACGAGTGGGACGCGTTCGCCGAGCCGCTCGAGCCGGCCGGGACGACGCGGTTCGTCACGCCCGAGGAGGCCCGCGGGCTGTTCGCGCCGATCTACGACGCCGTCCGCCGCGAGCGGCCGGGGATGATGTCGAGGAACGACATGTGGTGGGAGGACCGCCACCTGCGCCTGCCCGAGGAGGAGTCGAGCGCGCCCCGCCGCTTCGTCGTGCTGGAGCTCGACGGCGAGCCGCAGGCGTACGCGATCTACCGCACGCACTTCGGCTTCGACGGCGGCTCGGCCTCGTCGCGCCTCGTCGCCCGCGAGGCGTTTGGCGCGACGCCGCAGGCGACGGCGGCGATCTGGCGCTTTCTGCTCGACGTCGACTGGATGGCCTCGGTCGAGACCTCGCTCGTGCCGCCGGACCATCCGCTCTTCCTGCTCCTCGCCGCGCCCCGCCGGATGCGCTACCGGATGGGCGACGGCCTCTGGGTGCGGCTCGTCGACCTCCCGGCGGCGCTCGCCGGCCGCACGTACTGCGAGGGCGGCCCGCTCGTGCTCGAGGTACGCGACGCGGTCTGCGAGTGGAACGACGGGCGCTGGCGGCTCGACGGCGGCTCGTGCGAGAAAACCGACGCCGACCCGGATCTCGCGCTGGACGTCGGCGCGCTCGGCTCGGCCTACCTCGGCTCGGTCTCGTTTGCGCAGCTCCGCGAGGCGCTTCGCGTCGAGGAGTTGCGAGAGGGAGCCGTTGAACGCGCGGATGCGCTGTTCGCGTGGCGCCCGCTCGCCTGGTGCCCCGAAATCTTCTGAAAACTGCCTAATTCCTTCGGGTTACGAGGGGTTCACTTGAACGAGTGAGCCGCCCGGGTCCTACCGCTTTCGAGGGACGCTAGACCCGCCGTCGCCACCTACGTTCCGGCGCGTACATGCGGCAACTGCGGTCTCACATCACTCCGAAGGGAAGGAGTCTGCTCGTCGTGCTCATCGGCACTACCCGCGTTGGCGCTCTTGCTGCGTCCGCCGCCGGGCAAAGGATTTCTCACGCATCGCCCAGTGCGTATCTGCCCAGTGCCTACCCCGCGGCGCTGCCGGCGTCGGCGAGGCCGTGAGCACCGCCCTTCTCGAGACGCCCCGGCAGCCGTTGCGGCTGCGCGGGATGCAGATCGGGCCGCTCAATCTCGCGGCCTGGTTCTACTGGTCGGCCGTCGTCGTGCCCGCGGCGGTCGGGATCCCGCTCGCCGTCGCCTATGCCCACGCTACGGACTGGAGCCGCTTCGCGGCTCTTGCGCTGCTCGCGTCGGTCTCGCAGCTCCTCTCGTTCCATCTCAACCGCCGGCGGGTCTTCCACCCGGCGATCCTCTTCGTCGTTGCGGGCGCGCTCCTGCTGCCGCCCGAGCTGATGATCCTGCTCGTCGTCGTCCATTGCCTGCCCGACTGGCTCAAGCAGCGCTACCCGTGGTACATCCAGGCGTTCAACATCTCGAACTACGTCGTCGCCGGCCTCGCGGCGTGGGCGACGGCGCAGGCGGCCGGCTTCCCGGGAACGACCGGCCGCGAGGCCGCGGTGGGCGCTCTCGCCGCCGTCGTCTTCGTGGTCACGAACCGGGTCCTGCTGATGCCGATGCTCTACCTCGGCCGCGGCCTGACGCCACGCCAGACGGGCCTGCTGGATGCGGAGGACGTGACGATCGAGTTCGTCCTCGCGCTGATGGCCGTCCCGCTCGCGGACTTCTGGACCCGCAACGTCGCGCTCGCAGCTCTCTCGCTGGCGCCGCTCTTCCTCATCCACTTCACGCAGCGCGCCGTCCTCCGGCTCGAGGAGGCGGGCGAGACGATCGGCCGCCAAAACACCTCGCTCGAGGAGGCCCACCGCGCGGTGATCGAGCGCTCGACGGCCGCCCTCGAGGCGCTGTCGGCCACGGTCGACGCGCGCGACACGTACACGGCCGGCCACTCGCGGCGCGTGGCCGCCTTCGCGAGCGAGATCGCCCGCGAGCTCAGGCTCGACAGTGCCGAGCTCATCGGCGTCGACCAGGCGGCGCTCCTGCACGACATCGGCAAGATCGCCGTCCCCGACGAGGTGCTCCTCAAGGAGGGGCCGCTGACCTCGTCCGAGTGGATCGTCATGCGCAGCCATCCTGAGGAGGGCGCGCGGATCATCGAGCGGCTCGGCTACCTCGCCGACGTCGTCCCGGGCATCCGCCACCACCACGAGCGGCCCGACGGGCGGGGCTATCCCGACGGCCTGATCGGCGACGAGATCCCGCTCTCGGCGCGGATCATCCACGTCGCCGACTCCCTCGACGCGATGACGACGAAGCGTCTCTACCGCGACGAGATGAGCTGGGAGGACGCGCTCGCTGAGATTCACCGCGGCCGCGGGACGGACTTCTGCGAGATGTGCGTCGACGCGCTCGACCGCGCGATCGCCGCGAGGCGGATCGGCCGTCTGATGCCGGTGCGGCGGACGGTGGCGGCGTGAGCGCTGCCGCGCACTCCGAGCGCGCCCGGTACGGCTTGCCGACCGCCGCGCTCCCCGAGACCGCGCGCACGTTCCTCTGGGGCACGATCGCCGCGGCGGTCGTCGCTGCGGTGGCCACGTCCCGCGCGTCGGAGGCTCACGTCCGTTGGGAGGTCTTCTTCGCCCTCCTCGCCGGAGGCGCGCTCGCGCAGCTCTTCGCCACGCACACGCCGGGCAACCAGGTCTTCCACACGGGGATCGCCTTCTCGGTGGCCGCCGCGCTGCTGCTGCCGCCGGAGCTCGTGGTCGTGGTCTGCGTCCTCCAGCACGTGCCGGAGTGGCTGCGCCAGCGCTATCCGTGGTTCATCCAGAGCTTCAACATCGCGAACGTCGTGCTGAGCGGGCTCGCGGCGTGGTCGGTGCGGGCGTCCTTCGCCAGGTACGGAGTGCACGTCGGCGTCTCGGCGATGACGTCGGGCGTGCTCGTCGCCTCCTGCGCGGCCGTGACCTTCGTGCTCGTCAACCACGCGCTGCTCGCCCGGATGCTGCGGTTCGCCCGCGGTCACGACCTGTCGGCGAGCGGTCTCTTCACCCTCGACTCCCTGATCCAGGACGGAGTCGTCGCCGCGGTGGGAGTCGGCATCGCCTTCGCGCTCCTGCACTCGTGGGCGCTCGCCGTCGTGGTGGCGTTGCCGCTCCTGCTGATCCAGCGCGCGCTCGCGCTGCCGACGCTGCGCGAGCAGGCGCTCACCGACCACAAGACGGGGCTGCTCAACTCGCGCGGCATCGACCAGCCCGCGCGCAACGAGTTCGCGCGCTCGCGACGGCTCGGCCATGCGCTGTCGGTGCTGGTCTGCGACCTCGACGACCTGCGCGAGATCAACACCCGCCACGGCCATCTCGAGGGCGACCGTGCGATCGCCGCTGTCGCGTCGGCTTTCAAGTCCGAGCTGCGTCAGTACGACCTCTGCGCCCGCTTCGGCGGCGACGAGTTCCTCGTCGTCCTGCCGGAGACGAGCGAGGAGGAGGCGGTGGAGATCGCCCGCCGGATCCAGGCCTGGCTCGCCATGAACCCGGTACCGACGCGCGAGGGCCCGCTCACAGTCGGCGTCTCGATCGGCACCGCGGAGACGCGAGACGACGAGACGCGCGATCGGCGAGACGATGGAGCGCGCCGACGTCGCCATGTACGAGCAAAAGCGCGCCGGCGTCCGCTCGTTCCTCACGGTCGGCTGAACGCCCTCACTGCGCGGTGGATCCGCGAACCCGCGCAAAACTGGCCCCAGCTGAGGCCCCTCTCTCGAGGCATCATCAGATGGCCCTCACGTGCTGAGATAGGGGAGGCGCTGTCGCCGCGACGCCTCTCCTATCCCGGTCGCCTTTGAGCTCGAGGCCAGGCAACTGGTCCGCCCGATTGGAGCCTTTCTGGCGCTCGCACGATCGGCTCGCCCGGCGTCGTATCTAGGGCAGCCATGCCGGCTGCGCAGAGCCAACAAAGGAGAGGGATATGCGCAGGAAGCATCTGCTCTCCCTGCTCATGCTGAGCATGGGAATTGCGTTGCTCGTCGCGGCGACCACCGTGGGAGCGGCGTTCTCTGCCACGCAGAAGGTCAGCTCCGCGAAGGCGCTCCGAGGCGGAGTGCTGAAGGTCAATCAGTCGGCTGGTGCGTTCGACACGCTCGATCCGGGGCTGGCGTACGTCGCCAACGACTGGGAGGTTCTCTACTCCACGCAACTGCTGCTCGTGAACTTCCCGAACAAGGCGGGCCAGGCCGGCTCGCAGCTCTTCCCCGAGGCCGCCAAGGCGTTCCCGACGATCTCGAGGAACGGCAAGACGATCACGTTCCATCTCCGCCAGGGTCTCAGGTTCAGCGACGGCTCGCCCGTGACTGCGAAGGACTATCAACGGGCGTGGGAGCGGATCCTGAGCCCGAAGATGTACGCCCAGAACGGAACCTTCGACCAGCTGAACAAGATGGTCGTGGGCGCGCAGACGTTCACCGACGGGAAGGCGGCCCACATCTCCGGTATCTCGGCGAATGGGTCTGACGCTCACCTTCCACCTGGTGAAGTCGAACCCGACGTTCGTCTCGATTCTCGGCATGCAGTGGTTCGGCGCGGTCAAGCCGAACATGCCGTACTGGAAGAAGAGCTCCAGCGGCATCCTCAAGTACCCGTCGGCAGGCCCGTACTACATCGCGACGAACTCGCCGGGCCGGCTCGTGGTTCTGAAGCGAAACAGGTACTACCACGGTGTCCGCGCCGCGAACCCGAACCAGATCGTGATCCAGAGCTTCCCGAACTCGAACGGCGAGGCTTCGCTGCTCCAGACCGAGAAGAACCAGGTCGACTTCGACATGGCCGGAATCCCGGCTGACGACGTCGCCAAGGTCTCGCACCAGTACGGCGGCCCGAACAAGGGCCAGTTCCACGTCGGCGGGCTCGCCTGCATCATCTGGGAGGCGTTCAACAACGCCAGGCCTCCGACGAACAGCGCCGCCGTCCGCAAGGCTCTCAACTACGCAATCGGACGGACGCCGATCATCAAGCTGCTCGGCCCGTACGCCGGCAGCGCCTCCGACCAGATCCTGGTCAAGGGCCTGCCCGGATACAAGAAGCTCGCTGTCTACGGCAACTACCCGAACTTCGCCAAGGCGCGGGCGATCGGCGGGAACGCTCTGAAGAACGCGGCCCGCGACCCGGTCAACATCTACTACAACCAGGCCAGCGCCTTCCGCACCAACGAGGCGACGTTCGAGCAGCGGCAGCTGCAGGCCATCGGCCTCACGGCGAAGCTCGAGCCGGCGGATCCGCAGGACTACTACGGGCCGATCACGACGAAGGGCACCGACTACAACATCGCCCACGCCGGGTGGTGCGCCGACTACTTCGACCCGTTCGACTTCATCAACGTCAACTTCGACGGTCGCTCCATCACACGGACCGGCAACACCGATTACTCCTACTTCAACAACTCGTCGTTCAACAGGCAGATGGACGCGGCGGCGGCGAAGTCCGGCAAGGCTCGCGCGAGCGCGTATGCCGCACTGGACAAAACGCTGATGACCCACTTCGCGCCGGCGTTTCCGATCTACGTGCCGACGTTCCGCTATCTGACTTCGAAGCGCGTCAGGAACGTGATCTACAGCAACTACTTCGGCTATCCGATCCTCAACGCGATGTCGGTGGGCTAGCGAGCCGAAGACCGCACTGGAGGGGCGTCACCCGGTGGCGCCCCTCCAGCTGGTATCGCGCACGACGTCGTAACTGGTCCCCGACAAACCGCTCGGCGGTACGTCTAGAGAGGACAAGTGCCCCGGAACCTTCAGGCCCGCGATCTCCTGCTGCTGGTCGACCGCTCGCGGCCGACGCCCGTCTCGCGCCAGCTCGAGGAGCAGATGAGGAGCGCCGTCCAGTCGGGCGCCTTCGCGGCCGGCGCCCAGCTGCCCTCGACGCGGGTGCTCGCCCAGGACATCGGCGTCTCGCGAGGAGTCATCGTGCGGGTGTACGGCCAGCTGGCGGCCGAGGGATACCTCTCTCTGCGCCAGGGAGCGGCGCCGACGGTGCGAGCCGCGGTTCGCTTCGACCCGAAGACGGTTTCGCAGCCGAACGGGCGCCCCAGGATCCTCTACAACCTCAGGCCGCACCTTCCCGAGGTCGCGACGTTTCCGCGGCGGGCGTGGCTGCGAGCGGTGCGCGAGTCCATGGAACAGGCCCGGGCCGCCGACCTCACCTACGGCGACGAGGCCGGGCTCTGGGACCTCCGCGTCGAGGTCGCGAACTACCTCTCCCGTGCGCGCGGCGTCCTCGCTCATCCCGAGCGGACGCTGATCACCTCGGGCTCCACGCATGCCCTGAGCCTGGTGAGCCGCGTGCTGGCGCGGCAAGGGCAGACGAGGATCGCCTTCGAGAATCCGAGCCACTACATCCTGCGGACGGTCGCTTCCCACGGCGGCCAGACGGTCGTCGCGGCGGAGGTCGACGAAGAAGGAATACGCCCCGAGGCGGCCGGCGACGCTTCTGCGGTCTACGTCACTCCGGCCCATCAGTTTCCGACAGGCGTCGTCCTGACGCCGGAGCGGCGAACCGCGGTGATCGAGTGGGCGCAGGAAACCGACGCCTGGATCCTCGAAGACGACTACGACGCCGAGTTTCGATACGACCGCGCGCCGATAGGCGCGCTCCAGGGCCTCGCGCCGGAACGCGTCATCTACTTCGGCTCGACCGGGAAGACCTTCGCGCCGGGGCTTCGCCTCGGCTGGGCGGTCCTTCCGCAGAGCCTGGTCGACGACGTGGCGCAGGAGCTCCTGAACAGCACGCTGCAGGTCTCCGGCTTCGATCAGCTCGCCTTCGCGAACTTCCTGCACCGCGGCGACTTCGACCGCCATCTGCGGCGCATGAGACAGCTGTACCGCGCGCGCCGCGATCTCGTGGTCTCGCTGCTTGGAGACCTGCTTCCGCAGCACAGCGTCCGCGGAATCGCCGCCGGCCTCCACGTGGTGCTCGAGATGCCGTCGCCCGCGGCCGCCTCAGCCGTCCAGGCCGAGGCAGCAGAAGAGGCCGGGATCGTGGTCGAGACACTCGAGCAGCACGCATTCGCCGACTACGCCGGGCCTGCGGGCCTCCTCATCGGCTACGGCGGGCTCCCCGAGCCGAGCCTCGAGGAGGCGATACGGGGACTGGCGAAGATCGTCCGGCCGTCGTAACGAACCCGGTCCCGACGCGCGGGCCCGATCGCGCTGGGCGTCTCGATCGGGCGCCGCCATGTGCGCCGAGAAGCGCGGCGGCGTCCGCTCGTTCCTCACGGTCGGCTGAGCGGGCTACAATCCCCGCGACCCGGGCGGTTAGCTCAGTTGGGAGAGCACCAGCTCGACAAGCTGGGGGTCACTGGTTCGAGCCCAGTACCGCCCATTTCCATCGCGCTTTCCGTAGACGCCTGAAAACCGCTTGATCAAGCCGTTTCTGGCGGCCGGGCGCAATACGCCACAGGTGCCGTGATGCCGCGGAAATGCGTAGAGTCGGGCGTGAGTTCAAGCGATGGAGGAGCGAAGTGACGAGCATGTACGCAGTTGTCGACCCCGCGACCGGCGAAACGATCAGGGAGTATCCGACGATCACGGATGACGCGCTTCGGGGCTCGATTGCCCGCGCGGACCAGGCGCACCGAGAATGGTCGCAAGCTTCGACTGTGGCCGATCGCGCCTCGCTGGTGCGGCGCGTCGGCGAGTTGCACTCGGAGCGGCGGAAGGAGCTCGCGGAGATCGTCGTCGCCGAGATGGGCAAGCCGGTAGGACAGGCTCGCGGCGAGGTCGACTTCTGTGCGTCGATCTACGAGTTTTACGCCGACAATGCGGAAGCTCTTATGGCCGACGAGCCGATCGAGCTCCTCGGCGGTGAAGGGTCCGCCGTCGTTCGCCGCGGCTCGCTCGGCGTCCTGCTGGGGATCATGCCGTGGAACTTTCCCTACTACCAGGTCGCCCGCTTCGCGGGGCCGAACCTGATCATCGGCAACACGATCCTGTTGAAGCACGCGCCCCAGTGCCCGCAGTCGGCCGAGGCGATGGAGCAGATATTCGCCGACGCCGGCTTCCCCGCCGGCGCCTACGTGAACATCTACGCCACGAACGAGCAGATCGAGTGGGTGATCGCCGATTCGCGTGTCCGCGGCGTCTCCGTCACCGGCTCAGAGCGCGCCGGCGCCGCGGTTGCGGAGATCGCTGGCCGGAATCTGAAGAAGGTCGTGCTCGAAATGGGCGGCTCTGACCCCTTCATCGTCCTCGGCACCGACAACCTCGACGAGACGGTGCAGGAGGCTGTCGCTGCACGGATCGACAACGCGGGCCAGTCGTGCAACGCCGCGAAACGGATGATCGTGATCGACGAGCTCTACGAGTCTTCCTGGCTAAGTTCACGGCCGCGCTCACCGCTGTGAAACAGGGCGATCCGCACGAGCGCGGGACGGAGCTCGGGCCGCTGTCCTCTCAGGTCGCGTCCGACCGCCTCGAAGATCAGGTCCGGCGTGCGGTCGAGCAGGGCGCGACGGTCGTCGCCGGCGGCAAGCGCAACGGCAACTACTTCGAGCCGACGGTGCTGACGGACATCACGCCCGAGAACGACATCTACCGTGAGGAGCTGTTCGGCCCGGTCGCCCAGGTCTATCGCGTGCGATCGGAGGAGGAGGCGGTCGCGCTCGCAAACGACACGCAGTTCGGACTCGGCTCATACGTGATGACGAACGACCCGGAGCAGGCTGAGCGCGTCGCGGACGGGATCGACGCCGGCATGGTCTACGTGAACATCGTCGGCGCAGACAGTGCCGAGCTGCCGTTCGGCGGCA
>CAWGVE010000048.1:0-10493 GCA_963825805.1 uncultured Actinomycetes bacterium
GAAGTCCGCGCTGCAGAGCTAGCCCGGCTGATCACCCATCGGGAGGCGCGTGTTCCACATCGCCTCGGCGATGCTCCACGCGCCGTCGGAACCCCGTCGCCAGATCTCCAGAAAGTCGCCCTCGTCCGAGATCGGGCCGGGCGCTCCGACCGGACGCAAGGTGATGGCATACCGCCCGCGGACGTAAGCGACCCCGTCGGCGCCGTCGATCTGGTCTCTCTCGAGCTCGTAGCTATCCAGCTCTTCGATTCCACCGAGCCAGTTCTCGATCGCTTCGCGGCCCTGGTGGGGCTCCTCGTTTGGCGGGATCCGCACCGCGTCTTCCGAGAACGAGCGAGCGACGCGCGTCCAGTCCGCTGCGTTCATGGCAGCGACGTACGCATCAGCCGCCTGCTCGATCGCGGCGCGGTCGTCAGCGCTTAAGCTCGGCACGAGCGGATCGTCTCACAAGTGTCGTTCGACAGATGGGCCGCCAGGTAGCGTCGCGGCGCATGGTGCTCTGCTGATCACCTCGCGCGACAACGAGCGGCTCAAGCTCATCCGCAAGCTCCACGACCGGCGCTGGCGCGACAAGCTCGGGCTGTTCGCCGTCGAGGGGGAGGACCTGGTCGAGGCGGCCGCCGGCATCGAGCCTGTCGAGTTGCTGGTCGCGGGCGAGAACGTCGAGCCGGCGCTGCTCGCTGAGGTCTCGACGCTCGCGCATCCGCCCCGCGTGATCGCCGTCTACCGGCGGGAGGACCTGCCGGCTGGGGTGAGGCCCGTCACGCTCGCGCTCTGGCACGTCGGCGATCCCGGCAACGTGGGCACGTTGCTGCGCGCGGCGGACGCCTTCGGCGCCGGCGTCGCGCTCTCGGACGGCTGCGCCGACCCGACCGGCCCGAAGGCGCTGCGCGCGTCGATGGGCTCGGTCTTCCGCGTGCCGGTGAGCGCGTTCGACGAGCCTCAGGGGAGGAGGATCGCCCTCGTACCGAGCGACGGAATCCCGCTTCCAGAGCTGGATTCGAGCGGCGATGTCGTGCTGGTGCTCGGCGCGGAGCGGGAGGGACTACCGCCCGAGGTGCTGGAGCGCTGCGACGAGCGCGCCTCGATCCCTCAGCCCGGTTACACAGGTGAGGGGGGCGGCGAGTCGCTCAACGTCGCCCTCGCCGGCGCGATCGCGCTCTACGAGCTCGCGCGCGAAGGCCGGTAGCAGCCACCGAAAAAAAGTCCGGCCCCTTGCGGGGCCGGACCAAAGAATTCGCCGAGCCGGTTTCGCTTTCGTCCACCTCATCCAACCGGCCTTTCGCCTCGGGATTGCTCCCTCTTCGTCCGACCGCTCGGTCGTGGTTTCGACCTACTCGCGTTCCGTGCTCGGCGCAAGAAGGAACCTATGCGAACCCGGTCACCGGATCAAGACCCAGCCTCAACAATTTTGTCGCAATTTGCGTGCATCATCTGCGGCGGGCGATCCAGACGCTGTCCTCGCCCCCGGCGAAGGGCCGCCGGTCGAACCAGCCGAAGCAAGCGAGGACTTCGAAGCCCGCGTCGGCGAGGAGCGAGTGCCAGCGCTCGGGCTCGACCCACCACAGCGTCATCGTCGACGAGCCCTGGGTGCCGCGCACCGAGAGCGTGAGCGTCTGCTCCCGGAGATCCCAGTCGGCGCGCTCGTCGATGTTCGGCTCCCGCTCGATCCAACGGCCGTGCGTCTCCTCGATGTCCTGGCGCGAGGGCGTGAAGACATCGAACACGAGACGCCCGCCGGGTTGGAGCAGCTCTCGCGCTGCGCGCAGCGCCTCGAGCCGCTCGTCGTCGTCGCGCAGGTGGAGGTAGGCGCGGAACGGGCACGTGACGAGCGGGACGCGCTCGTCGACGGGCGGCCGGCGCAGGTCGCCGAGCCGCAGGTCTAGCCGCTCGCCGACCCCGGCCTCCCGCGCGCGCTCCGCGCACACGGCGAGCATCTCGGCGGAGGAGTCCACGCCCACGACCTCCACGCCGGCGAGCGCGGTCGGGATCGCGATGCGCCCGGTGCCGACTCCGAGCTCCACCACCCGGCCGCCGGCGGCCAGCGCTTCGTCGACGTAGAAGGAGATGTCCTCGACGACGCTCGCGCTCCACGGGTCGTAGAGGCGCGCGATCGGGTCGTAGGGGCTTACGGCTTGCGCGCGATCCACGCCATCTCGAGCGAGGAGTCGTCGTAAGGGCGTTCGTCGAACCAGCCGTAGAGCGCCTCGACCTCGAGCCCCGCGACGTCGATCAGCCCCTCGAATTCGGAGCGTCCGATCCACCAGAGGCGCAGGGTCCCTGCTTCCTGGTCGCCCCTGCCGCGGGTGATGTCGATCCGGCTGTCGGCCCAGATGTAGCGCGGGATCTCCCAGGAATCGCCGCGCTCCTGGCGGGCTCCGTCGAGGCGTGCGGCCACTTCTCCGCTGAAGGCGAAGACGTTGAAGGCGAACCGCCCGCCCGGCTTCAGCGCCGCGGCGACGCGCTCGAAGGTGCGGCGCCGGTCGGCCCAGGTGGGCAGATGGAGCAGCGCACGAAACGGGCAGATCACGAGGTCGACGGGCGCCTCGACCTCGAGCTCGCGCATGTCTCCCTCGCGGAACTCGATCGGCAGGTCGCCGGCGCGCTCGCGGCCGACTGCGAGCATCGCCGGCGAGCGGTCGAAGCCGATCACGCGCTTGCCCGTCTCCCGGGCGATCGGGATCGCTATTCGACCGGTGCCGATGCCGAGCTCGACAATGGGCTCGGCGGCGTCGCCCGCCAGGGAGACATACCAGGCGACGTCCTCGGTCATGTCGGCGGCCCAGAGGTCGTAGTCGGGCGCGAAGGAGTCGTATTCGGCCATGCCGGGTAGTATCCGCGCAGATGCTTCGCGTGCGCACTTTCGCCTTTATGCCGCCCCGGCCCGCAGCCGGGGTGTCGGCGCGCTAGAGAGCGTCGTCTCCTCAGTTCCGAGCCGGGGCGTGATCGTCCCCGTTCCCGTGCCCGCGAAAGGAGGAGAACACCTTGGATATTGTCGCCCGAGTGGATCCACACGACCTCGAGCAGGAGGCGCTCGCCGCCGCGGCCGAGGCGAGCTCGCTCGCCGCGCTCTCGGAGGTCCGCGTCCGCTTCCTCGGCCGCAGCAGCGCGTTGAAGCTCGCGCTGCGCAACGTGCGCGACCGCGAGACGGGGATGACGCTCAACGCCGTCCGCGAGACCGTCGAGTCGACGCTCGACCGGCGGGAGAAGGAGCTGGCCCGGGCCGAGCTCGAGGAACGGCTCGCGACCGAGCGCGTCGACGTCACGCTGCCGGCCGAGCTGCTCGGCCCGCCGAAGCTGCGGCCGCGCGGCACGCTCCACCCGTCCACACTCGTCCGCCGCGACGTCGAGGACATCTTCCTCGGCCTCGGCTACGAGATCGTCGACGGCCGCGAGGTCGAGACGACTCGCTACAACTTCGACGCCCTCGGCTTCCCCGACTGGCATCCCGCGCGCTCGCCGCGCGCTTCGCTCTTCCTCGACGACCAGACCGTCCTCCGCACGGAGACGTCGCCGGCGCAGATCCACAAGATGGAGGAGCGGCGGCCGCCGATCTACATGGTCTCGATCGGCCGCGTCTACCGGCGCGACACGATCGACGCGACCCACTTCCCGATCTTCCACCAGTTCGAGGGGCTCGCGATCGACAAGGGCATCACGCTCGCGGACCTCAAGGGCACGCTCCTCCACGTGATGCGGGAGCTGTACGGGCCCGAGCGCGAGGTGCGCTTCCGCACGCACTACTTCCCGTTCACCGAGCCGTCGATGGAGCCGGACGTCTCGTGCTTCAACTGCGGAGGCGCGGGCTGCCCGATTTGCAAGCACTCCGGCTGGATCGAGATGGGCGGCTCGGGGATGGTCGACCCGTACCTCTACGAGTTCGTCGGCTGGGGCCCGGAGGAGTACAGCGGCTTCGCCTTCGGAATGGGCATCGAGCGGACGGCGCAGCTGCGCTACGGCATCTCCGGCATCCGCCCGTTCTGGGACAACGACCTGCGTTTCCTCAGGCAGTTCCGATGAAGATCCCGGTCAGCTGGCTGCGCGAGTACGTCCGCGTCGACGCGACGACGGCCGAGATCGCCGAGGCGCTCTCGATCTCGACCGCCGAGGTGAACGGCATCGAGCGCGTCGGGGTGGCGGGAGACCTCGGGTTGTTCCGCGTCGGTCACGTGCTCGAGGCTGCGAAGCACCCCGACGCGGACCGGCTCCAGCTCACGTCCGTCGACGTGGGCGAGGATCGCCCGTACTCGATCGTCTGCGGCGCCTGGAACTTCGGCGCCGGCGCGAAGGTCGCCGTCGCTCTGCCGGGCGCGACGCTCCCGAACGGGCTCACGCTCGAGCGGCGCAAGCTGCGCGGCCAGATGTCCGAGGGGATGATCCTCGCCGAGGACGAGCTCGACCTCGGGACGGATCACACCGGGATCATCGTCCTCGACGACTCCCTCGAGCCGGGTACGCCGCTCGCCGACGCGCTGCCGCTCGTCGAGGAGGTGCTCGACGTCGAGGCGACGGGGAACCGGGCCGACCTGTTCGCGGTCTACGGGATCGCGCGGGAGGTGGCCGCGCTCCTCGGCGGCGAGCTGCTGCCCATGCCGGGGAAAGAGCCGCCGCGCGACGGCGACGAGCCGGTCGGCATCGCGATCGACGACCCCGAGGGCTGCCTCCGCTTCATTGGGCGGACGTTCCGCGACGTTGCGATCGGCGAGTCGCCGCTCTGGCTGAAGGCTCGGCTCCGCCGCTCCGGCGTGCGCTCGATCTCGAACGTCGTCGACGTGACGAACTACGTCATGCTCGCGCTCGGCAGCCCGCTCCACGCCTACGACCTCGACCTTCTGCACGGCGGGCTCGTCGCGCGGCGCGCGCGCAAGGGCGAGAAGGTGCGCACGCTCGACGGCGAGGAGCGCACGCTGAGCGCGGAGGATCTCGTGATCGCCGACGGGGAGCGGCCCGTCGGGCTCGCGGGGATCATGGGCGGCGAGGAGACTGAGGTCTCGGCGACGACCACGAACATCCTGCTCGAGGCGGCGAACTTCGAGCCGATCGGGATCCTGCGCAGCTCCGAGCGGCACGCGCTGCGTACCGAGGGCTCGAACCGCTGGGAGAAGGGCGTCGACCCGTACGTGGCCGGGCCGGCGGCGACCTACGCCTCGCAGCTCGTCGTCGAGCTGAGCGGCGCGCGTTGGACCGGGGCGGAGGACGTGCAGGCCGCGATGCCGAAGCGCGCGACGATCCGGCTGCGGCCGGAGCGCGCGAGCGGGCTGATCGGCCTCGAGGTGCCGGAGGACGAACAGGCGGCGATCCTCGCGCCGATCGGCTTCGACCGGCTGAAGCGCGGCTATCGCGTGCCGACCTGGAGGGCGCGCGACGTGACGCGCGAGGTCGACCTGATCGAGGAGGTGGCGCGTTTCAAGCTGCCGGAGGTCCCGTTCACGCTGCCCCGGCGCGAGGCGATGTTCGGGCGGCTCGACGCGCCCGCAGCGGCTGCGGCGTCTCGTCGAGGACGCGCTCGTCGGCGCGGGCTACGCCGAGGCGTACACCCCGACCTTCGTCGCCGACGGCGACCTGCGACTGCCCGAGCCGCTCTCGTCCGAGGCGGCCGCGCTCCGCACCGACCTCTACGCCTCGCTGCTCGAGCCGGCGCGGCGGAACGCCGACGCCGGCGTCGAAGGCGTCGCGCTGTTCGAGGTTGCGCGCGTCTACCGTGGCACGGGCGCCTCGCTGCCCGAGGAGCACTGGCACGTCGCGGGCATCGCCGACGGCGGCTTCGCCGAGGCGAAGTGGGCCGTCGAGCAGATCTACTCCGCGCTGGGCCTCGATCCGGTCTACGAGCGGACGAGCCTCCCTTCCTCCACCCGGGGAAGTCGGCGCGCACGGCTGAGGGTTGGCTCGGCGAGCTCCATCCGGCGGCGCTCGACGGTCTCTGGAGCGCGTTCGAGCTCGACCTCGACGCGCTCGCGGGCTCCGCGCCCGAGGTGGTCGCGTTCGATCCGGTCAGTCCCTACCCGGAGGTGCGCCAGGATCTCGCCTTCGTCGTCGACGAGGACGTCCCGGCAGCGGAGCTGCTCGCGGCGATCCGGGAGGCGGCCGGCGAGCTGCTGCGCGAGCTCGAGGTCTTCGACGAGTACCGCGGCGAGCAGATCGGCGAGGGGAAGCGCTCGCTCGCGTTCCGGCTCGCCTTCGGCTCTCCCGAGGGGACGCTGACGGATGAGGACGTCGCG
This sequence comes from uncultured Actinomycetes bacterium, assembly GCA_963825805.1. GTDB lineage: Bacteria > Actinomycetota > Thermoleophilia > Gaiellales > Gaiellaceae > Palsa-739. The sequence goes on from CAWGVE010000048.1 coordinate 6,219, forward strand.
CCGGTCCGCGCCTCGATCGTCGACGCGCTCGCGACGCGCTTCGACGCGGTGCTGCGCGCCTAGGCCTAGTCGTCGCTGCGCAGGTGCTTGATCAGCATCCGGGCCGCGAGGGCGGCTCCGAGAACGATGCCGATCTTCTTCCCGCGGTCGGCCGCGTGGTCGAGCTCGGTGCGCAGCGAGTCGACCGCGTCGGTGAGCTCGCGGCGCTCGGCGGCGATCTCCTCGCGCAGCTCGGACTCACTGCCCATTGCGCAACGCCTCCGTCGTGGCCTGAGCTTCCTCGATCGCCTGCTCGGGAACCGCATTCGCGCCTCGCCTCAGGAGCGTGACCCCGACGAAGCCGAAGATCGCGGTGAGCAGGATCAGCCCGCCGCACACGATCAGCAGCGAGAGCCAGACCGAGAGGGTGGTCGCCAACCCGGCCGCCGCCGCGGCGAGCCCGAAGGAGAGCGCCAGGAACGCGAAGACGGCCGCGGTGACCGTGACTCCGAGGCCGGCGCCGAGCTGCTGCAGCTTCTTCTTGAGCTCGGCCTGCGCGAGCTCGATCTCGAGCCGCACGAAGGCACGCGCGTGCTCGGCTACGCGCTTCGTCGCGCCGGATAGGCCCAGGCCGCCGTTCATGCTCTCGTCCTTACCGCCACGAGGACACCGTAACCCACTGCCTCAGCGGTTCCGACCGGTGGTCCACCAGGCGAGCCGCTGATACCAGCGCGACTTCTCGGGGATGATCTGCTCCTCGACCTCTTCGCGCAGGTCCTCGAGCGTCGCAACCTCGGCGTCGGCGATCGTGAGTCGGATCTCACCGACGGCGATGCTGTCGACGATCTCGGCGGGGACGTACTTGACCGAACCGAACGTCCCGGTCTTGATCCCGAAGCCGTCGAAGATGTCCGCCTCCTCGTCGCCGGCGATCTCCTCCACCTTCCCGACCTCCTGGCCGTCGCGGTCGTAGACGGCCCAGCCCTTCTCGACGGCCTTCCAGGCGACGGGGTCGGGCATCAGACCGGGCGGCGCCCGACGAGGAAGGTCGCTCCCTGCGTCGCGATCGGGTTCACGTCGCTGAGGACACGCGTGAGCCGGACATGGCCGCCGATGACGGCCTCGTCGAGCCGCGCGAGGCAGCGGCCGACCATGCCGGCCGAGGCGCCGTAGCCGCGCGTGCTTGCGGCGCGGAAGCGGAAGCCCGGCTTGCCGGACGCTTCCCGCCCCATCTGCATCGGGTTGAGCGGGGCGCAGAAGACGGCGGCGCGGTCGACGTCCGCGCTCGAATCGAGCTCGAGCTCGGCCACCAGGTCGCTCCAGTCGGACGGGAGCCCCTCGAGCGCCGCCTGCCACTCCGCCTCGAGGGTCGGCCGCGCTACCTGCGGCGCGGCCTCGGCCTCGCTCGCCGAGACGAGCGTGAGCACTCCGGGTATCCCCTCCGCGTCGATCCGGCCGAGCAGGTTGCGCGCGGCCTCGGGTCCGATCCCGTGCCCGCCCCGCGCGACGTAGAAGCGGATCGTGTCGCCGGCGAAGCCGGGACCGGCCGGCGCGAGCAGCGCAGCGGCCCGTTCGCGCGTCTTCTGAGCGCCGACCCGGAGCCTCAACCGGACGTCGCTCCACCTCGGATCCAGGCCGCTTTCGATGCGATTCCACTGCTCGACCAGCCGCACGGCGCGAACCGTACACTCCGGCCGTGGCCAGGGTCGAACAGAAAACGAGCCTGGGGAAGAGCGAGCTGGGCGACGTTCTGCGCGAGATGCTCCTCATCCGCCGCTTCGAGGAAAAGGTCGAGGAACGGTTCCGCGCGGGCGAGCTGCCGGGCTTCCTGCACGTCGCGATCGGCCAGGAGGCGAGCGCCGTCGGCGTCTGCCGCGCGCTCGAGGACGGCGACGTCATCGCGTCCACTCATCGCGCGCACGGCCACACGCTCGCCAAGGGGACGCACCCGAACGAGCTGATGGCGGAGCTGTACGGCAAGCAGGAGGGTTGCTCGCACGGCTACGGCGGCTCGATGCACCTCTACGACATCGAGCACGGGAACATCGGCGCGAACGCCGTCGTCGGCGGTGGCCTGCCCCAGATCACCGGCGCCGCCCTCGCCTTCAAGATGCGCGGCGAGCCGCGCGTAGCGCTCGCGTTCTTCGGCGACGGGGCGACGAACATCGGCACCTTCCACGAGGCGCTCAACCTCGCGCAGCTCTGGCAGGTGCCGGCCGTGTTCGTGCTCGAGGACAACAAGTGGGCGGAGTCGACGCCGGAGTCGCAGCACTCCCCGATCCGCGACCTCTCCGATCGCGCCAAGGCGTTCGGGATGAAGACGCTGAAGGTGGACGGACAGGACGTCGAGGCGGTCTACCGCACCGCGCGCAAGGCGCTCGACCACGCGCGCGGCGGCGACGGCCCCGTCTTCGTGCACGTCGACACCGTGCGGTTCTCGGGCCACTACATCGGCGACCCGCAGGTCTACCGCGACAAGGACGAGGCGCGGAAGCTGCGCGAGACCCGCGACCCGGTCGAGCTGCTGCGGGCGAAGATCGGGATCTCGGACGAGGACTTCGCCGAGCTCGACGCGGAGGTGACCGAGATCGTCGAGAGCTCCGTCGAGTTTGCGAAGAACGGCACCGACCCGGCTCCGGAAGACGCGTTGAAGAACGTCTATGCCTGAGCTGACCTACCGCGAGGCCGTCCGGGACGCTCTGTCCTCGGCGATGCGCCAGGACGAGGACGTCTTCATCATGGGCGAGGACATCGCCGAGATGGGCGGCTCGATGGGCGTCACGGCCGGGATGCTCGACGAGTTCGGGCCCGAGCGGGTGCGCAACTCCCCGATCTCCGAGATGGCGATCGCCGGCGCGGCCATCGGCGCGGCGGTACAGGGGATGCGGCCGGTCGCGGAGATCATGTACGAGGACTTCCTCACCCTCGCGACCGAGCAGATCGTCAACCAGGCGGCGAAGCACCGCTACATGTCGGGCGGGCAGCTCACCGTCCCGGTCGTCTTCCGCACGCAGGGCGGCGCCGGCTGGTCGCCGGGGGCGCAGCACGCGCAGCAGCTCGAGGCGTGGTTCGTCCACATCCCGGGGCTGAAGGTGGTTTTCGCGTCCACTCCGGAAGACGTGCGCGGTCTCCTCTGGTCGGCGATCTACGACGACAACCCCGTCGTCTTCTTCGAGCACCGGACGCTGTACCCGATCAAGGGCGACGTGCCCGAGGAGATCGAGCCGATCCCGCTCGGGCGCGCCCGCGTCCACCGCGAGGGCGAGGACGTGACGGTGATCGCGACGGGCCGGCTCGTGCACGAGAGCCTGAAGGCGGCGGAGGAGGCGGAGCGCGACGGGATCTCGGTCGAGGTCGTCGACCCGCGCACGCTGCAGCCGCTCGACGAGGAGACGCTCGTCTCCTCCGTGAAGAAGACGAACCGTGCCGTCGTCGCCCACGAGGCGGTGACCCGGATGGGCTTCGGCGCCGAGGTCGCGGCCGTCCTCCAGTACCAGGCCTTCGACTGGCTCGACGCGCCGATCGAGCGCGTGGGCGCGAAGTTCGCGCCGCTGGCGTTCGCGCCGGTGATGGAGGCGTTCGTCGTCCCGCACGCCGACGACGTGCTCGCCGCGATCAAGCGCACGGTGGGGAAGGAGTAGGCGGCGGTGGCGACCGAGGTCATCCTCCCGCGGCTCGGCCAGGGCATGGAGTCCGGCACGATCGTGCGCTGGCTCAAGTCCGAGGGCGAGCCGGTGGAGAAGGGGGAGCCGCTGTTCGAGCTCGACACCGACAAGGTGACGCAGGAGGTCGAGGCCGAGGCGGCCGGCGTCCTGCTCAAGATCGCGGTCGCCGAGGGCGAGGTGCCGGTCGGGCAAACGGTCGCCTTCATCGGCGCCGCGGGCGAGGACGTCCCGGAGCCGGAGCCGGAACCGGCAAGTAACACAGTGTTACAAGCGGAGGAGCCGGCGAGGCAGAAGTCCAAGCCTGCGGAGGAGGCGACGCCGGAACCGGCGGTCGAGCCGGCTACCCCGACCTCGAATGGACGGGTCAAGGCCTCGCCCCTCGCGCGCCGCATCGCGCGGGAGCGCGGCATCGAGCTCTCCGCGGTCCGCGGCACCGGCCCCGACGGGCGGATCGTCGCCGAGGACGTCGAGCGCGCCGAGGCCGGGGCGCAGGCCCCGACTGCAGCAAGTGACAAGTTGTTACAAGCTCCGGTCCCGGCCGGCGAGGTCGAGCGCATCCCGCTCACGAATATCCGCAAGACGATTGCGCGCCGGCTCACCGAGGCGTGGCAGATCCCGGTCTTCCAGCTCC
>CAWGVE010000049.1:0-9022 GCA_963825805.1 uncultured Actinomycetes bacterium
GAATGCATTGCTTCGAGGAGGTTCCAGTGGAGGGAGCCGTTCTCGTTCCACTCCTCCCACTCGCCGAGCTCGCCGCCCATGAACAGGAGCTTCTTTCCGGGGTGCGCCCACATGTACGCGTACAGCGCGCGGAGGTTCGCGAACTTCTGCCAGCGGTCGCCCGGCATCTTGTCGAGCAGCGACCGTTTCCCGTGCACGACCTCGTCGTGGGAGAGCGGCAGGACGAAGTTCTCGCTGAACGCGTACATGAGCGAGAACGTCAGCGTGTGGTGGTGGAAGCGGCGGTAGACCGGGTCCTTCTGGAAGTACGCGAGCGTGTCGTGCATCCAGCCCATGTTCCACTTGAAGCCGAAGCCGAGCCCGCCCGTGTACGTCGGCCGCGAGACGCCCGGCCACGCGGTTGACTCCTCCGCGGCGGAGATGACGCCGGGCTCGCGCGCGTGGAGCGCCTCGTTCATCTCTTTCAGGAACGAGACCGAGTCGAGATCCTCACGGCCGCCGAACTGGTTCGGCACCCACTGTCCGGCCTTGCGCGAGTAGTCGAGGTAGAGCATCGAGGCGACGGCGTCGACGCGGAGCCCGTCGGCGTGGTGCTCGCGCACCCAGTAGAGCGCGTTCGCGAGGAGGAAGTTCCGCACCTCGGTGCGCCCGAGGTTGAAGACGAGCGTTCCCCAGTCGGGATGCGCGCCGCGCTGCGGGTCGGCGTGTTCGTAGAGATGCGTGCCGTCGAACGTCGCGAGTGCCCAGTCGTCGCGCGGGAAGTGCGCAGGCACCCAGTCGAGGATCACGCCGATGCCGCGCTCGTGCAGGCGGTCGACGAAGTAGCGGAAGTCGTCGGGTGTGCCGAAGCGCGACGTCGGCGCGTAGTAGCCGGTCACCTGGTAGCCCCACGAGCCGCTGAACGGGTGCTCCATCACCGGCAGCAGCTCGACGTGCGTGAAGCCGAGGTCGGAGACGTAGTCGGCGAGCTCGTCCGCGAGCTCGCGATACTGAGCGGGCGGTCGCCCTCGAGTGGGTTGCGGCGCCATGAGCCGAGGTGCACCTCGTAGATCGAGATCGGCTCGCGCAGCGGGTCCGAGGCCGCGCGCTGCTCGAGCCACGGCTCGTCCTTCCAGATGTGCTTCGCGCTCCCAGACGACAGATGCGTTCGCCGGGGGCACCTCGGTGTGGAAGGCGACCGGGTCGCCTTCAGGCGCAGCCGGCCGTCCTGCGTGCGGAGCTCGAACTTGTACTTCGAGCCCTCCTCGACGCCGGGGACGAACAGCTCCCAGATGCCCGACGAGCCGAGGGAGCGCATCGGGTGGAGCCGGCCGTCCCAGGAGTTGAAGTCGCCCACGACGCGCGACCGAGTGCGCGTTCGGCGCCCAGACCGCGAAGGCCGTGCCCACGACGCCGTCGATCTCGCGGACATGCGCGCCGAGGCGCTCGTAGAGATGCTCGTGGCGGCCCTCCATCGCGAGGTGGAGGTCGAGCTCGCCGAGTGTCGGGAGGAACGAGTACGGGTCGCGCACCGTGAACGTGTTGCCGTCGGCGTACTCGACCTCGAGCTCGTAGTCGAGCGGGAGGCGCGCCTCGGGAGCAGCGCCTCCCACAGCCCGGCCGGATCCTTCAACTCCGCTTGCGACACGTGGTCGTTCGTGCGGACGCGGACCGCCTGCGCCTCGGGCCGGTACGCGCGGACGACGACGCCGTCCTCGGCCTCGTGCGCGCCGAGCACGCCGTGCGGGTTCGCTCCGAGATCGACGGTCACAGCGCCTCGGTGGCCGCGTTCATCAGCCGTTCGATTCCCGCGACCGGGATCCGACCCAGTCCGGGCGGTTGTCGAGCTCGTACCGCAGCTCGTAGACCGCCTTCTCGAGCTCGAACACCGCGAGGAGCCGCTCGATCGCGGCGTCGCCCGGCGGGGAGGAGGGTCGGGTCGACGGCTCGAGGTAGCTGTCGAGGAAGCGCCCGCGCGCCCGCTCCTCCCAGTCGTCCGGCACGTCCGCGCCGCGCAATAGCTCCACCGCGCTGGCGGCGTACGCGAACGAGCGGAGCATCCCGGCGACATCGCGGAGGGCGAGCGCTTGCGGCGGCGCTCGACGAGCGTTCGCGCCGGCTCGCCCTCGAAGTCGAGGATCGACCCAGTCGTCGCCGTCGCGCAAGCGTCTGGCCGAGGTGGAAGTCGCCGTGCGTGCGGATCACGCGGCCCGATCGAGCCGGCGTGCGTGAGGAAGCGGAGCTGCTCGCGCACTTCCTCGCCGCGTCCGACGATCGGCGCGAGGCGCTCGTCGTCATCGGGCAGCGAGAGGAAGACGTGCGCGATCTCCTCGTCGACCGTCGCCGTGAGCAGCGCGAGCGCCTCGACGCTCGGCTCTTCCGGAGAGAACGCCGGGTCGCCGGGTCGGAGCCGAGCGCCGTGTGCAGCTGCGCGGTCACCTCGCCGAGCCGGCCGAGCCGGTCGAGGAAGCGCTCCGGCGCCGTCGACGATCTCGGCGAGCGCGAGCTCCCAGCCGTCGACGCCGTCGGCGACGAACTCCTGCAGCAGGCCGAGCGTCGCGGTCAGCGGGCCGCCGGAGTACTCGTACCAGCCGGCGAGCGCGGGCACGTTCCGGAAGCCGCGTCTGCGAGGAAGCGCAGCACCTCGAGCTCCGGGTTGACGCCCGGCTCGAGCCGGCGGAAGATCTTGAGGATCAGCGTGTCGTCGAAGACGACCGAGCTGTTCGACTGCTCGGAGGACGACGAGCCGGCCGGCGCCGAGCTCTCGGCCGAGCGCCGAGAATCGGCCGCCGGCTGGAACTCGACCACGCCCTCGTCCCCTGCAGCGTCAGCCGGCGCATCGCGCTGACGACTCCGCGCGATCGGCGCCTCGGCGGGCCGTCGAAGTCGGCCTCGGCCGCCCGAGAACAGCTGGTAGATTCGTGCGCGCCGGTGTCGTACGTGAGCCCGACGAGGTCGAGCGTCAGCTCGCGGCTCGGCCTCCGGACGACGACGGAGTCGAGCACCTCGGCGTGCGTGACCGTCCGCGACTTCGCGCCGTACCAGCGCTGCCGCGTCACGTGCTCGATGAGCGGCGTGCTGTCCATCGTCACTTCTCTTGCTCTGCCGCCTGAGCTGGAACCAGAAGAACCCACGCGGCGCGAGTGTGAGGAGGTACGGCAGCTCGCCGATCGCGGGGAACGCCGTCTGGCCGAGCATCTCGACCGGCACCATCCCGGCGTAAGTCGGAGAGGTCGAGCTGCACCGCCTGCGCCGAGCGCGCGAGGTTGTGCACGCAGACGAGGATGTCGTCCTCCCACGTGCGGAGGTGCGCGAAGACGCGCGAGTTGTCGCCGCGGAGCGGCCGGTAGTCGCCGAGGCCGAAGACGGGGTGCTCCTTCCGCAGCGCGATGAACCGCTGCATCCAGCGCAGCAGCGAGTTCGGCGTCCGCAGCTGCGCCTCGACGTTCACGGCCTGGTAGCCGTAGACCGGATCCATGAGCGGCTGCGAGTAGAGCTGCGCCCAGTCGGCGCGCGAGAAGCCGGCGTTGCGGTCGCCCGACCACTGCATCGGCGTGCGCACGCCGTCGCGGTCGCCGAGGTAGACGTTGTCGCCCATGCCGATCTCGTCCCCGTAATAGAGCACCGGTGAACCCGGCAGCGAGAAGAGGATCGCGTGGAGGAGCTGCATCTCGTCGAAGCCGGCGTCGAGCAGCGGCGCGAGGCGGCGGCGGATGCCGAGGTTGAGCTTCATCCGCGGGTCCTTCGCGTACTCGGCGTACATGTAGTCGCGCTCCTCGTCGGTGACCATCTCGAGCGTCAGCTCGTCGTGGTTGCGGAGGAAGAGGCCCCACTGGCAGTTGTCGGGGATCGCCGGCGTCCGGTCGAGGATCTCGTAGATCGGGGTCGCGTCCTCGCGGCGCACGGCCATGAACATGCGCGGCATGACGGGGAAGTGGAACGCCATGTGGCACTCGTCGCCGTCGCCGAAGTACTCGACGACGTCCTCCGGCCACTGGTTCGCCTCGGCGAGCAGGACGCGGTCGGGATAGCGCGCCTCGACCTCGGCGCGGACGCGCTTGAGGTACGCGTGGGTCTCGGGGAGGTTCTCGCCGTTCGTCCCCTCGCGCTCGAAGAGGTACGGGATGGCGTCGAGGCGGAAGCCGTCGATCCCGAGGTCGAGCCAGAAGCGCAGGACGTCGAGCATCGCCTCCTGCACCTCGGCGTTGTCGAAGTTGAGGTCGGGCTGGTGGTTGAAGAAGCGGTGCCAGTAGTACTGGCCGCGCACCGGGTCGAACGTCCAGTTCGACGGCTCGGTGTCGATGAAGATGATCGCGCGCCTCGGGGTAGCGGCTCGTCGGTGTCCGACCAGACGTACCAGTCGCCCTTCGGGCCGGTCGGGTCGGCGCGCGACTCCTGGAACCACGGGTGGTCGGCCGAGGTGTGGTTCATGACGAGGTCGGCGATGACGCGCATGCCGCGCTGGTGCGCCTGCGCGACGAACTCGCGGAAGTCCTCGACCGTCCCGTAGTCGGGATGGATCTCGAAGAAGTTCGAGATGTCGTAGCCGCCGTCGTTGAGCGGCGACTCGTACATCGGCAGGAGCCAGATGCAGTCGACGCCGAGCCACTCGAGGTAGTCGAGCTTCTCGATCAGGCCGCGGAAGTCGCCGTAGCCGTCGTCGTTCCCGTCGAAGAAGCCGCGGATGTGGATCTCGTAGAAGACGGCCCGCTTGAACCAGAGCGGATCACGCTCGAACCACTGCTCAGACATGGCCCCTCCGACACGTCCGGAACCTGGTTCCGGACGTGGCTCGGCGCACGCCGCCTCCGGCAGGTCTTGCAGTCGACCTGGTGTGGCTGGAGTCGCCGGTCATCCGACCTAGCACGTGGCGCTGCCCGGGCCGAGCTTGACGTAGTTGCGCCCGATTCGCCACGTCCAGGTTTCGTCTGTCAAGCAGGTCGCGCACCGGGTACGCCGGCGGCAGCCCCGTCGAGACCGGCAGCACGCAGGCGCCCTCCTGCGTCGCCCGCGGGTCGAGGTTGACGACCGTGACCACGGCGTTGTCGCCGCGGCGCTTGAGGAAGGCGAAGAGCTGCTCGTTCTCGGTCTCGAGGATCGTCAGCGGGTCGAGCCACTGCAGCGCCGCGTTCTCCCGCCGCACCGCGTTGAGCCTCGCGGCGAGCGGCAGGAGCGGCCCGTCGAGCGTCCGCTGCTTCACCTCGTACTTCTCCGAGTTGAGGTACTCCTCCGAGCCCGGCCGCACGGGCACGTTCTCGCAGCTCTCGAAGCCGGAGTAGATGCCGTAGGACGGGGAGAGCGTCGCCGCGAGCACGAGCCGCGCCTCGAAGGCCGGCCGGCCGCCGGCCTGCAGGTACTCGTGGAGGATGTCCGGCGTGTTCGCGAAGCAGTTCGGCCGGTAGAAGTCGCGCCACTCGAGCAGCTGGCCGAGGAACTCGAGCAGCTCCCAGCGCGTGTTCTTCCACGTGAAGTACGTGTAGCTCTGCGCGAAGCCGGCCTTCGCGAGCGTCGTCATCGGCGCCGGCCGCGTGAAGGCCTCCGCGAGGAAGATCACGTCCGGGTGCTCCTCGCGCACCTCGCGGATCAGCCACTCCCAGAACGGCACGGGCTTCGTGTGCGGGTTGTCGACGCGGAAGACGGTCACGCCGCAGCCGACCCAGTGGAGGACCACCTCGAGCAACGCCTGCCAGAGGCCCTGCCAGTCCTCGCTGGCGAAGTCGACGTTGTAGATGTCCTGGTAGCGCTTCGGCGGGTTCTCGGCGAACTTCAGCGTCCCGTCGGGCCGGCGGAAGAACCATTCGGGATGCTCCTTCAGCCACGGATGGTCGGGCGAGCACTGGATCGCGAAGTCGAGCGCGATCTCGATTCCGAGCTCCTTCGCGTCGGCCACGAGCGCGCGGAACTCCTTCTCCGTCCCGAGTGAGGGGTCGATCGCGTCGTGGCCCCCCTCCTTCGACCCGATCGCCCAGGGGCTGCCGACGTCGCCGCGGGCCGCCTTCTCGGCGTTGTTGCGGCCCTTGCGGTTCGTCTTGCCGATCGGGTGGATCGGCGGCAGGTAGAGGACGTCGAAGCCGAGCTCGGCGAAGCGCGGCAGCAGCGCGTGGACGCCCTCGAACCCGCCCCACGAGCGCGGGAAGAGCTCGTACCACGAGCCGAAGCGAGCGAGCGACGCGATCCACGTCCACGTCGTACGTCGCCGACCACGCCTTCTCCGAACGGTCTCCCGCCGGCGCGGCGAGCGCGCGCTCGACGGTCAGCTCCTTGTCGCCGAGCAGCACGGAGCCCTCCGACAGCTCGCCCGCGAGATCGGTCTGGCCGGCTGCGACCTTGCGGCGCAACTCGTCCTGGAGCGAGGCGACACGGTCGACCCAGGCCTCGATCCGGAAGCACCAGCGCACCCGGCCGGTTGAGGTCGAAGGAGCCGACCCAGACGTCGTTGCCGAGCGGCTCGAGCGGCGTCTCGGCCCAGCCGGTCGAGCCGGGCGCGCTCGGTGCCGGATCGCCGCGCCCAGCGTCTCGTGCCCGTCGCGGAAGATCCGTGCCGTCACCTCGACGCTCTCGCCGACGGTGCGCTTCAGCGCGTAGCGGCCGCAGTCGATCTGGGGCTGACGACCTCCTGGATCTGGATCCGCGGCGGAGTCGTCTTCGGGATGGACACGTCGGGAAGTCTCACCGATGGGAGAGGATCAGAACGTGGAGCTCCGTCGCTCGGCCGGCATCCTCCTCCACCCGACGTCGCTGCCGTCGGGGAAGCTCGACCGGGACGCCTACCGGTTCGTCGACTGGCTCGCCGCGGCAGGCCAGTCGTGGTGGCAGATGCTGCCGCTCGGGCCTCCGGACGAGCAGGGCTCGCCGTACCGCTCCCCTTCGGCGTTTGCCGCGTCCCCGCAGCTCCTGGCTCGGCCCGACGCGCGGGTCACGGCCGCCGAGGTCGAGGACTTCGTGGCGCGCCATCCGTACTGGACGGGCGTCTGGGCGCGCTTCGCCGGCGAAAGACGCGATCGCCGACCAGGTGCGGTTCGAGCGGGAGTGGAGTGCGCTGCGCTCGTATGCGGCAGGTCGCGGCGTGCGGCTGATCGGCGACCTGCCGATCTACGTCTCCGACGTGGGCGCCGATCTCGCCGGCTCGCCGGAGCTCTTCGAGCGAGGCGAGGTCGCGGGCGCGCCACCCGACGCGCTCAACGCGAGCGGCCAGCGGTGGGGGAACCCGCTCTACGACTGGCCTGTCGCACCGCGCGACCGGCTACCGCTGGTGGCGCGAGCGCTTTCGGCGCACGTTCGAGCTCGTCGACCTCTGCCGGATCGACCACTTCCGCGGCTACGTCTCGTACTGGGCGATCCCGGCTCGTAACACGACGGCGAAGCAGGGGCACTGGCGGCCCGGCCCCGGCGCCGAGCTCTTTCGCGCCGTCGAGCGCGAGCTCGGCGACCTGCCGCTGATCGCCGAGGACCTCGGCCACATCACGCCGCCGGTCTACCGGCTGCGGGACGAGCTCGGGCTGCCCGGGATGGTCGTCCTCCTCTGGGCCTTCCGCAGCGGCGCGCGCAATCCGCACCGGCTCGAGAACCACCGCAGGAACTCGGTCGTCTATACGAGCACCCACGACACCGACACTGCCGCCGGCTGGTTCTCCGGCCTCGCGCGGCGGCAGCGAGCCGCCACGGGGCTCGATCCGGCCGAGCCGAGCTGGGGCCTGATCGAGCTCGCCTACGGGTCGCCCGCCGAGCTCGCGATCGTGCCTGCGCAGGACGTCCTCGGCCTCGGCAGCGAGGCGCGGATGAACCGTCCCGGCGTGACCGAGGGGAACTGGCGCTGGAGGCTCGAGCGCGGCACGCTGACCTCCGCGCTGGCGAGGCGGCTGGGCCGCCTGGCACAGCAGCACGGCAGGAGCTAGAACACCGCCGGCTAGAGCCCGCGAACGATGGTCTTGTCCTTCGCCACCACGCTCTGCGGGAGAGGCGCGAAGTCGAACGTGCTCCGCATCCTGCTGGCCTGTCGTCACCGCGTAGTTGATGAACTTCTGCAGCGCGGGGAGCTTGGACGACGAGGGGGGGGGGACCAGCACGTACGTGAAGGTCGAGATCGGATATGCGCGCGACGCCGACGCGGGCGGGTCGACGATCGAGGCGGAGTTGTCCGACGCGAAGTGCGCCGTCTGCAGCAGCTGCGGCAATCGAGCCGGTCGCCGGCTTGACGAACCGGCCGGCCGCGTTCTCGATGGAGGCGTAATGGAGTTTCGCTCCGATCGCCTGCCCGATCGCCACGTACCCGATCGCTCCGGCGTGGTCTGGACCGCGGATGCGCGGCGGCGACTTCGCCTCCCCCGAAGCCGTGGGCCAGCTCACTGTGGAACGACGCCGTGCCTCGACTTCAACGCCGGGCTGACGGCCGAGAGATAGAGGTGAACGCATACGTGTCGCCGCTCGATCGTTGCGGAGACCGGATTGACGGTCGTCGCCGGCAACTTCACGCCGGGGTTGAGCCGCTCGATCTGCGGGTCGTTCCAGTCCTGATCGTGCCCACGAACATGTCTGCGATCACGGGCCCGCTCAGCCGCAACGGCTTCGGGACCCGGGAGGTTGTACGAGACCGTCGTCGCCGCGAGCCCCCGGAAGCTGGACGCAGCCCGAGCAGCCCCCGGCCGGCGGGCGAGAGCGGGGCGTCGCTCGCGCCGAAATCCACGGTCTGGCGGTGATCCCCTGAATCCCGCCGCCGCTCCCGATCGCGCGGTACATCACCGTCACCCCTCGTCCGCGGGTACCGCCTTGCCACTGCGTCACGAGCGGTGCGACGAGAGTGCTGCCGGCCCCGACGAGTGTCGCCGGCTGCCTTCGTCGTGTGCGCGCCGCCGACGCCGCTCCCAGGGGAGGAGCCGCCGCCGCAGGCGCTGGAGACTGCGATGAGAAATGTGGCGGCAAGCCCCGCCACGATCTGCGTCCTATTCGTTTGCGGGGGGGGGGGGGGGGGGGGGGGGGGGGGAGAGAGAGAGAGAGAGAGAGAAGAAGAAGAAGAAGAAGAAGAAGAAGAAGAGAGAGAGAGAGG
>CAWGVE010000050.1:0-137789 GCA_963825805.1 uncultured Actinomycetes bacterium
GTAGCCTCGGAGGGTGCGGACGATCGAGGACGAGCCGCCGGTCGACCCGGAGGCGCGCGAGCTCGCGGTGACGCTCGCGGCGGGCGGGCCGCGCTGGGTCTCGCCGGACGGGGAATTCGCGATCTGGTCGGCCGTCGCTCGAGAACGGCCGACCGCTCACGCTGCGCGGCCCTCTCGGCCACGTCGCCGCGGGCGAGAGCATCGTTGTCGCCGGCGCGGTCGAGCGGCACGCGCGTTACGGCTGGCAGTTCTCCGTCGAGTCCTTCCGCTCGGTCCTCCCGCAGACGGCGGAGGGCGTCGCGCTCTGGCTGCGGCGCCGCGTCCCTGGCATCGGCCCAACCTTCGCGCGCGCGATCGTCGACCACTTCGGCGCCGAGCACGTCTTCGCCGAGCTCGACCGCGATCCGGATCGGCTGCGCGAGGTGCGGACGAAGGCAGGCCGCGCGATCTCGCGCCGCGCAATGGAGCGGGCGATCGAGGCGTGGCGCGAGGTCGCCGCCGTCCGCGAGGTCGAAACGTTCCTCTTCTCGCACGGGCTCGGCGCGGGCCTCGCCGCGCGGCTCGTTCGCACGTACGGGACGGATGTGATCGCCGTGCTCGAGGACGATCCGTACCGGCTGACCGAGGTGCCGCGGATCGGCTTCCGCGTGGCCGACCGCGTCGCGCGCTCGCTTGGCATCGAGCTCGACGCGCCGCAGCGGCTGCGCGCAGGCGTCCTCTTCGTGCTCACCGAGGCGGCCGGCAACGGAAACGTCTTCCTACCGCTTCCGGAATTGTGGCCGGCGGCGGCGCGGCTGCTCGAGGTGCATCGAAGCGGATCCGCTCGAGGCGGCGCTCGCCCGTCTTGCGTCAGAGGAGGAGATCGTCGTCGAGCGCGAGCGCGCCTACCTCACCGAGCTATGGGAGGCCGAGACGCACCTCGCTGCTGCGCTGGCGGAGCGTGCGGCCGCGCCCGACGACGAGCTGTTCGACCCTCCGGCGCGCCCCGAGCGGATCGAAGTATCGGACGAGCAGTGGGAGATCGTCGAGCTCGTCCGCACGCGGCCGCTCGTTCTCCTCACCGGGCTCCCGGGCGCCGGCAAGACGCACACGCAGCGCGTCGTCGTCGAGCTGGCGCGCCAGCGCCGGCGTTCGCGTCCTCCTCTGCGCGCCGACGGGGAAGGCGGCGCGCCGGATGCGCGACCTGACCGGCCACGACGCGCTGACGATCCACCGCGCGCTCGGCTACTCGCCCAAGGAGGACAGGTTCATGCGCGACGAGGACGATCCGCTCTCGAACGATGTCGAGCTCGTGATCGTCGATGAGGCGTCGATGCTCTCGCTCGAGCTCGCCGATGCGCTGTTCCGCGCCGCTGGCGACTGCCACGTCCTGCTCGTGGGTGACACCGACCAGCTGCCGCCGATCGGCCCGGGCCGCGTGCTCGCCGACCTCGTCGAGAGCGACGCGGCGTCGCGCGTCCACCTGACCGCGATCTACCGCCAGGCCGCGCGCTCCCTCATCGTCCGCAGCGCGCGCCGCATCAATGGCGGCCGGCTGCCGTTCCTCTCCCTCGCCGAGGCGCACGCCGAGCTCGGAGAGCAGGAGCTCGACGAGGACTTCTTCTGGATCTCGCGCAGCGGCCCCGAGACCCTGCGTGAGGCGGTGCTCGAGCTTGCCTGCGAGGCGCTGCCGCGGCGCGGCTTCGACCCGCGCACCGAGGTGATGACGCTCGTCCCGATGCGGCGTGGAATCGTGGGACTGATCGAGCTGAACTCCGAGCTCGAGCAGCGCCTCAATCCAGGTGGAACGCCCGTCGTCCGCGAACTCCGCGTCGGCTCGCGCATCGTCCAGACCCGCAACGACTACACGCCCGAGCGCGAGGTGATGAACGGCGAGGTTGCATTCGTCCTCGCCTGGGACGAGGAGGAGGGCGAGGCGCTGCTCTCGCTCGACGACGGCGAGCGAGAGGTCGCCGTCCCCGCCTCGGCACTCGAGACCTACCAGCTCGCCTGGGCGCTGACGATCCACCGCGCGCAGGGATCGCAGTTCCCGGCCGTCATCGCGCCGTGGTCGTCGCAGTACCACGTAATGCTGTCGCGGCCACTCCTCTACACCGCGGTGACGCGCGCGCAGCGGCTGTGCGTGCTCGCCGGCGAGCGACGGGCGCTGCTGACCGCGGTCGCGCGCGCGGAGGGACGGACACGCCACTCGTCGCTCGCCGAACGGCTCCGATAGAGCCCGGCCCCCGAGACGGTGCCTTGCCCCTCTCCGCGGCCGGGCGCCGGCTTTGGTCTCACTTGCCCCCAGCTATGACCATTGGCGCGACCACCGCTAAAGGTCAAACGAGCCGGCGTTGCTGAGCCCAGCGCGAGAGCTCGTGGCGTGAGGTGAGCTGGAGCTTGCGGAGCACCCTCGACACGTGGGTGAGCGTGGCAGCCTCGAGGTCGACGTCCTGCCAGCGGAGTCGCCAGTCAGGCGTGTTTCGCGCGGTGACTCTGCACGAAGACGTTGATGAGCATCATCGTGACGGCGATGCCGAAGATCGCGGTCCCGATCACGTTGATCTGCGGCGGCGTCGCGACACGCGCCGCGCCCCAGACGAAGATCGGGAACGTCGTACTCGTTCCCGCGACGAAGTACGTCACGACGAAGTCGTCGACCGAGATCGCGAAGCAGAGGAGCAGCGAGGCGAGGATCGCGGGTGCGATCAGCGGCAGCGTCACCTTCCGAAACGTCGTCCATTCGTTCGCGCCGAGATCCATCGCCGCCTCCTCGAGATGGCGGTCGAAGCTGATCAGCCGTGCCTTGACGGTGACGACTGCGAAGCTGACGCAGAACATCACGTGCGCGATCAGGATCGTCCAGAAGCCCAGCTGGAAGACCGAACTGAAGCTGAGGAACATCGTCAGGAGAGAGGCGCCGAGGACGATTTCCGGCGTCGCGAGCGGCAGAAAGATGACGAGGTTCGTCGTCCCCCGCCCGCGGAAGCTGTAGCGAACGAGGGCGAGGGCAATGAGCGTGCCGAGACCGGTCGCGATCAGGCTGGCGATCAGAGCGATCTCGAGCGAGAACTCGACGGCGCTCTGGATGCCAGGGATGGCGTTCCAGTGCGTCCAGTTGCCGATCGTGAAGTGCTCCCAGGTGTAGTTGAAGCGCCCCTTCGGACGGTTGAACGAGAACACGATCACGACTGCGATCGGCAGCATCAGGTAGGCAAAAAAAAGGATCGAGTAGGCCGTTAGAACGTGACGCCGCACGAACGCCCACGCCCTGGCCAGGGCGCTCGGCCGCGCGCTCGCGGATGTCGACGGCGACCGAGGTCATCCGGTGAGCTTCTCCGTCCCGACGGCTCGAGCGTAGAGCAGAACCATCGCGAGGATGATCGCCATCAAGATGAATGACATCGCGGCCGCGGACGGGTAGTCGGGAAGACCCCCGACGTACTTCGCCTGGATCACGTTCCCGATCATGTGGGTCGTCGGCGAGCCGAGCAGCTGAGCGTTGATGAAGTCCCCAGCCGCCGGGATGAACGTGAGCAGGGTGCCCGCCACGACTCCCGGCAGCGAAAGGGGAAACGTCACACGCAGAAAGGCGCGCCACTTGCTCGCATAGAGATCCTCGGCGGCCTCGATGAGCGTCGGGTCGATCTGCTCGAGCGAGACATACAACGGGAGCGCCATGAAGGGGAGGAAGTTGTAGGTGATGCCCGCGACGACGGCGGTGCCGGTGGCGAGGATCCGGCCGCCCGGCGCGATGAGGTGCATGTCGATCAGCAGCCGGACGACGAGCCCGTGGTCGGCGAGGATCGTCTCCCAGGCCAGCGTGCGGATCAGATAGGTGACGAAGAACGGCGCGACGATGCACAGGAGCAGCAGGTTCTTCCAACGGCCGCCGCGGAACGCTATCCAGTACGCCACCGGATAGCTCACCACGAGCGCGATCACTGTCGCAACGCCGGCGTAGATGAACGAGCGCTCGAACTCGCCGCGGTAGCCCTTGATCGCGCCCCAGTAGTTGCCCCAATCCCACGTGAAATGGGTTCCGAAGAAGGCGCTCTGCGACTGCAGCGACTGGTCGACCAGATACCCGATCGGGATCAGGAAGAAGATCCCCAGCCACAGCATCCCCGGCGAGAGCAGCAGGTACGGGGTCGCGCCGCGGTTCCGGTGGAAGAAACCCATCAGCCGGTCGTCAGGCCGAGGTCAGGTTCGCCCACGCCGTCTGATACTTCTGGTTCGTCAGGGCGGTCGGGTCGATCGTGTGGACGTTGTTGAGCTCCTGCTGCGTCGGGAAGATCAGCGGGTTCTTCGCGATCGCAGGATCCTCCTTCAGCAGCACGGCCTTCGCCCCCAGCACCGGGCAGACGTAGTTGACGTAGTCCTCGATCTCGGCCGCGATCTTCGGCTCGTACACGAAGTTCATGTACACGCTCGCCGTGTAGACGTTGCCGCCCTTCGGGATCAGCATGTTGTCGGTCCAGACGTCGCCACCGGTGTCGGGCAGGTTCCACTGCAGGTGCGAGTTGTCGGCGCGAAGTTGCACGATGTCGCCAGACCATGCCATCGTCGCGGTGAGGTCGCCGTCTGCAAGCGCGCCGCTGTAGTCGTTGCCATAGAAGGCCCGGATCTGGCCCGAGTGCACCGCCTTCTCGATCGTCGAGATCGCCCTGTTGAACGTCTGGTCGGTGACCTTGCTCGGATCGTCGCCGTTGTAGAGCATCACGAGAATGAGCGTGTCGGCGAACTCGTTGAGGAGGCCGGCCTTGCCCTTCAGCTTCTTGTTGCCGAGCAAGTCGCCCATCGTCAGCACAGGCTCGGTCTGCTTCGCGTTCCAGCCGATGCCGGTGAAGCCCGACTGCCACGGGAGGCTGTAGTCGCGGTTCGGGTCCCAGCTCGGGTGCCGCTGCTGCGGGATCAGGTTTTTGATGTTCGGGATGGCGCTCTTGTCGAGCTTCTCCACCCACTGCTTCTCGACGAGGAGGGCCGGGTAGGGCGAGTTGTCCGTCATGACGATGAGGTCACGGCCGGTCGATTGCCCGTGCGAGAGCTCGGGCTCGATCTTCGCCCAGAACGAGTTGTTGTCGTTGATGTCCTCCGTGTAGTCGACCTGAACGCCGTACTTCTTCTGGAACTGGTCCAGCGACGGATGCGTGTTTCCCTTCTTGTCGATGTAGAGCGTCCAGTTCGAGAAGTGGAGGGTTTTGGCGAGCTTGGGCGCGACGGTTGTACTGCCGCTGCCCGAGGGGCTGCTTCCCCCGCCGCCACAGGCGGCGAGCAGTCCAGGGACGGTGAGGATGGACCCACTCGCCGCTGCACGGCGAACGAAGGTCCTCCGAGTGATGCGATCGGTCATTGTGCGCCCTCCTGAGCGTCGACGACGAAGGTGCTTTCTGGACTCCAGCCGAGGGTCAGTCGCTCCCCTGTCGCGAACTGGCCGCCGGTGCGGTCGTTCTGGACGTAGACGGTCACCGGGCCCGCCGGCGTGTCGAAGATGTACTGCGTCGAGACTCCGATGTAGGCGCTCTCGGTCACGACTCCCGAGAGCGTGTTCGCCTCTCCCCCTCCGATCCGGATCTTTTCCGGACGGACGCCGATCTGGACTGTGCCGACCCGGGTGAGAGCTTCGGGCGGCACGCGGACGGTCGTGCCGTCGGACAACTTCACTGTGCCCTCACCGAGTACCTCACCTTCGAGGAGATTCGAGACGCCGAGGAAGCCGGCGACGAACGCCGTACGCGGGTTCTCGTAAAGCTCGCTCGGCGTGCCGATCTGCTCGATGCGACCACTGTTCATGATCACGATCCGGTCGGCCATGGTCATGGCCTCTTCCTGGTCGTGCGTGACGTGAACGAAGGTGATCCCCACCTCGTGCTGGATCGCTTTCAGCTCGAGCTGCATCTCCTTCCGTAGCTTGAGGTCGAGCGCACCCAGCGGCTCGTCGAGGAGCAGGACGCGCGGGCGATTCACGAGCGCGCGGGCGAGCGCGATCCGCTGCTGCTGCCCGCCGGAAAGCTGCTTCGGCTTCCGCCGCTCGAGCCCCGCGAGCCCGACGAGCTCAAGCGCTTCGGTGACGCGCCGGCGAACCTCGCCACCCTTCACGCCCCGCCGGCGGAGGCCGAAGCCGACGTTCTCGAAGATCGAGAGGTGTGGGAAAAGCGCGTACGACTGGAATACCGTGTTCACGTCGCGCTTGTACGGCGGCAGCCGCGCGACGTCCACGCCTCCGAGCTCGATCCGCCCCTCGGTCGGCTCCTCGAAGCCTCCGATCATCCGGAGCGTCGTCGTCTTGCCGCAGCCCGACGGCCCGAGGAGCGCGAAGAACTTGCCCCGGTCGACGTCGAGAGAGATGGCGTCGACGGCGACGACGTCTTCGAACCGCTTCGTCAGCCCGACCAGCCGGATGTCGTACTGCGTCGCCTCGGCAGCCGCACTGGCCTGAGCCGCTTGGACGGTCAATGCACCCGCTCCCAGGCCTCGGCGAGGACGTCGCCGAGGATCCCGGTCATCTCGTCGAACTCGGCCTGCGTCGCGACGAGCGGCGGCGAGATCTGGATCACCGGGTCGCCGCGGTCGTCGGCCCGGCAGATGAGCCCCTTCTCGAACAAGCGCGGCGAGAGGAAGCCGCGCAGCAGCGTCTCGCACTCCTCGTCGCTGAAGGTCTCGCGCGTCTCCTTGTTCTTCACCAGCTCGAGCGCGTAGAAGAAGCCGGTTCCGCGCACGTCGCCGACGATCGGCAGCTCGAGCAGCTGCTCGAGCGTCTTGCGGAAGGCGTCCTCGTTGCCGAGGACGTGCTCCATGATCCTCTCCCGCTTCATGATCTCGATGTTCTTGAGCGCGATCGCGCTCATCACGGGATGGCCGCCGAACGTGATCCCGTGCGAGTACATCGACGGTCTCCTGGCCAGGAACGGCTCCATGACGCGGTCGGTCGCGACCACGGCGCCGATCGCCCCGTACGAGGAGGAGAGCCCCTTCGCGCACGTGACGATGTCGGGCCGGATGTCGTAGCGCTCGGAGGCGAACCAGTGGCCGACGCGCCCGAAGCCGGTGATCACCTCGTCGGCCGAGAGCAGGATGTCGTAGCGGTCGCAGATCTCGCGAACGCCCTCGCCAGTAGCCCTCCGGCGCAATGAACGCGCCGCCGGCGTTCTGGATCGGCTCCATGTGGACGAGGCAGACGGTCTCGGGCCCCATCGCCAGTGATCGTCCGCTCCAGCTCGTCGAGCAGGAACGCGGTGAACTGCTCCTCCGTCTCCTCCGGCGGCCGGTGGAAGCGGTTCGTGTTCGAGACGTGCCGTACCTCCGGCACGAGCGGCTCGAAGGGAGTGCGCAATGCGGCGATCGCCGTTGATGGAAAGCGCGCCGAACGTCGTGCCGTGGTAGGCGACCTCGCGCGCGATCGCCTTGTACTTGCGGCCAGGCGGCCCGGCGAGGTGCTCGTCGTGGCGGATCTCGGCGTCCAGCCCGCCGACGTCCGTGCGTACCCGCTTCGCGCCCGCCGCAGCGGGAAGTACTGCCGCGCGAGCTTCCACGCCGACTCGACCGCCTCCGAGCCGCCGTTGACGAAGAAGACCCGGTTCAGGTCGCCGGGCGCGAGCGAGGCAACTTCCGCCGCCAGCTCGATCGCACGCGGGTGCGCATACGACCAGTTCGTGTAGAACGGCAGCTCGCGCATCTGCTCCAGCGCCGCCTGGCCGATCTCCTCGCCGAAGCCGTAGCCGAGGTTGACCGAGAACAGCCCCGCCAGCGCGTCGAGGTAACGCTTCCCCTCGATGTCCTCGAGATAGCAGCCGTCGCCGCGCACGATGATCGGCGGCGCGCCCCCGCCCATGCGCGTGAAGTGGAGCCACAGGTGGTCCGTCGCCATACGCCTGAGGTCGTCGGCGGACCTCGCGCTCTGCGTGATGCTCATCCCGTTGTGTTCCTCCTTCGGCATTCCACTCCCCCAGTCGTAAAGCTGCTTCCACATCTCCAGATACACGAAAGTCTCGGTCGAGACGACGTCCGGCAGCGCGCGCAGCCGGCTCGTCAGCTCGAGTAGATGGCGCCGGTCGGCAGCGACCAATTCAACAACGAGATCGAACTGCCCTGCCGTCGCGACGACGTAGTCCGCCTCGGGCCAGTGCGCGATCGCGTCCGCCGCCTGCTCGGGCGACCCAGAGGTCTTCACACCGACCAGCGCCTGCTCGTAGCCGAGCCCCAGCGGGTTGGTGACGGCGACAACCTGGAGAATCCCCTCCGCCGTCAGCCGCCCATAGCGAGCGCGCACGGTCGCCTCCGAAACGCCAACCCGCGCCGCGATCCCGCGGAACGACTCGCGCCCGTTCGCCTGCAACGCCTCGATGATCCTACGATCAACCTCATCCACCCGGCGCGCCGGCGCGACCGGACCACGCTCAAAGCGATCGGCCGGAATCCGCAGAGACTGGACGTCCTCACTGCGCACCGCGCAGGATTCCTACCACTCTGCCACGCATTTCGTCAATCCGACGTCCACGAGAGGAGCGATTCGCGCCGGAGCGTCAGGCAAGCACGCGATGCGCCGACCCGGAAAGCCCACGGCGGGTCCGGTTAGTCTGCCCGCGGCCGCTCAGCCGCCCGCAAACGGGCTGCGAGCGTGCGTAGGAGCGCCTGAGTGAGAGCCGGCTCCTTGCGGAGCAGCTTCCCGAAGGAGGAGCGGCCGATTGTGAGCGTGAGCACCTCCCCGTCAGCGACAACGTCCGCCGAGCGCGGCAATCCGTCGAGCAATGCCATCTCGCCGAAGAAGTCCCCGGCACCTAAGCGCCGGGTCCGTCCGCCTGCGGGGACGACGCGAGCGGTGCCATCGAGGATGACGAAGAACGAGGTGCCCGCGTCACCGGCGCGGACGATGGCGGAGCCGGGCGCGAAGCGGCGAATGCGCGCGAGTTTCGCGATCCGCCGTAGGTGATGCTTCGAAAGGCCCTCGAACAGCGGCACTTCGGCGAGCGGGGTTAGCCAGTCGCGCCCCACTAGATTCGCGTCGTGCGGCACTCCAATCGCCGCGCGGGCGGCAGAACCTGCTGCGAGCTGACTCATGCGCGGACCCTACCGCGCTTCAACCTGAAGTACATCGTTCAGCCGCTTGGGAACTTCACTTGGACGTCGACCGAAGTGGGGGACCGCATCGCGGCGCCTGCGATGCGGGCCGCGTCTTCGCAGGCGCCCTCCTGCACGCCTTGATCACAGAAGGGCGGGATCCGATACACATCATCCTGGTCGGCCCGTGGGGGTCGGATACTTCACCGACGCTATGCCCCCTTCCCTGACGGACGCCTACCCTAGGACGCTCGGCTGGGCCAGTCTTCCGGGCAGGCATCACCCCTGAACTGCTGGGAGCCACCTACGACTTCAAGGGACGCGAGCGATGGGCTGTGTCAAATCTTCGCGACCAGGCTGTGGGTCGTACGCCATCGGCCAGTACTCGATCTGGTGCGCGATCTGCGGGCCGTCGAGCATTGAAAACGCAACGACACGGGCAGCCTGCTGTCCGTCAGTGACCGTCACCTCGCTGACCACCATGTCGTTCTCGGCGACGATCCGGTGCACATCGAAGCTCCAGCGGCCGGTGTTCGTTGGATAGCGCGCCTGAATCGCGGCGAAGTTCTCGCGTCCGACGATGCGCTCGCCCGAGCAGGGCCAGTCGATCACGCAGTCCGGCGTGAAGTGACCGGCCGCACTGTGCCAGTCATTCTCCTGCATCGCAGCCCAAAACGACTCGACTCTGGACCGACTCGACACGACCGCGAGCATAGAGCGACGACGGAACCGGTGGCGGACTACTCGCCTGGGCCAGCGTCCTCTCGCCTGAAGCGGTCGACGGCGGGACAGCCGCAGACCCCGGGCCGGGACGCCTTTGGTAGGGAGGCTCCCCAGTCGCCCACCGCCGACCTCGTTGCTCTCAGTGACCACGGGCCTCCTCGCGCGACAGCGCAGAAGAGGTGTAACGGGTCAACCGCTGTGAGATGGTCTGGGCACACGCCCCGCTCGGTCAGGGAGAGGCGTGGAAAAGCCGAGGGGGAGGTTCTACCCCAGCCTTGGGATCTCCGCCTCCCCCTCGGCTCTCTCTCTCTGCTGCGAGAGACGACGCTGTCACGCGCTCGAGGCTCGCGTTCTTTGCGTTCACAGACCGGTACCTCGCCCACACGGCGCCGTCGTGGTGAACGCCACCGCCCTCAGCGTGCGGGGAGCGGTGGCGTTCGGTCCGCGGGCGGCACCACCGCACGTTCACGGCACGTCACGGGATGTTGCGCCCGCCGAAGTCGTCGATGTGTGTTGCGCGTGCTTCGAGGGCGAGGTAGCCGGCGGTGCTGTAGGTGCTGTCGGTGGTGCTGAGCAGCCGGGTCCAGGTCCCGGTGGCGGCGGGGGCGTACCAGCCGGTGAGGGTGGTGCCGGTGACGGTGAGGCCGAGCTTGTCGCCGGGGGCGGTTGTTTGGCTGGTGGCGAGCAGCACGGCGGAGGCGCCTTTGTCGATCCGGATCAGCTGCCAGGTGCTGCCGGCGACGTGGAGGCAGTAGCCGGAGCGGTTGCTGGTGGTGGGGCTGGTCATGCGGGCGCAGACGCGGACGGCGTCGCTGGAGGTGGTGGTCATGGTCGCGTAGGCCTCGCTGTTGGGCCCGAACTGTTGTAGCTGCCAGAAGTTCCAGGCGAAGAGGCTGCCGTTGGGGTCGACGGCCTGCTGCCCGGAGATCTGGAAGTTGGCGAAGCCGCCTGCCATCAGGCCCCAGTTGGCGCCCAGCGCGCCGTTCGTACGGTTGAACCCGTCCAGCACCGGTCCCTGGGGCGCGGGAGCGTTGATCGGCCCGACCGGGGTGGCGTTGGCGTTGGCGCTGCCGGAGCCGTTTGTCCCGGTGACGACCACGCCGATCGTGTGGCCGACGTCGCCCGCGGTCGGCTGGTAGCTGCTGCTGGTGGCGCCGCCGAGATCGAAGCAACTCTGGCCGCTGCTGTCGCACTGCTGCCACTGGTAGGTGTAGATGGGGGCCGGGGTGCCGCTCCAGCTGCCCGGGTTGGCGGTCAGCGTCTGGCCGGCGGCCGGGGTGCCGCTGATCGAGGGCGGCGTCTGGTTCACCGGCGGCGTCGGCGCGGGGTTGATCGGGCCGACCGGGGTGGCGGCAACCGTCTGCTGGCCGGCGGTGTTACTGCCGCTGACCGCGACCGTCACCTGGTGGCCGACATCACCGGCCTGGAGCTGGTAGGTCGACTGGGTCGCACCGCTGATCGGCAGACAGTTCAGGCCGCTGCTGTCGCACTGCTGCCACTGGTAGGAGAAGCTCGGCGCCGGGCTACCGCTCCAGCTGCCCGGGTTGGCGGTCAGCGTCTGCCCCGCCGTCGCAGTGCCTGTGATCGACGGGGCGACCGTGTTCTGCGGCGCGGTCGCGGCGGCCTGCACCGGCCCGACCGGGGTGGCGTTGGCGTTGGCGCTGCCGGAGCCGTTTGTCCCGGTGACGACCACGCCGATCGTGTGGCCGACGTCGCCCGCGGTCGGCTGGTAGCTGCTGCTGGTGGCGCCGCCGAGATCGAAGCAACTCTGGCCGCTGCTGTCGCACTGCTGCCACTGGTAGGTGTAGATGGGGGCCGGGGTGCCGCTCCAGCTGCCCGGGTTGGCGGTCAGCGTCTGGCCGGCGGCCGGGGTGCCGCTGATCGAGGGCGGCGTCTGGTTCACCGGCGGCGTCGGCGCGGGGTTGATCGGGCCGACCGGGGTGGCGGCAACCGTCTGCTGGCCGGCGGTGTTACTGCCGCTGACCGCGACCGTCACCTGGTGGCCGACATCACCGGCCTGGAGCTGGTAGGTCGACTGGGTCGCACCGCTGATCGGCAGACAGTTCAGGCCGCTGCTGTCGCACTGCTGCCACTGGTAGGAGAAGCTCGGCGCCGGGCTACCGCTCCAGCTGCCCGGGTTGGCGGTCAGCGTCTGCCCCGCCGTCGCAGTGCCTGTGATCGACGGGGCGACCGTGTTCTGCGGCGCGGTCGCGGCGGCCTGCACCGGCCCGACCGGGGTGGCGTTGGCGTTGGCGCTGCCGGAGCCGTTTGTCCCGGTGACGACCACGCCGATCGTGTGGCCGACGTCGCCCGCGGTCGGCTGGTAGCTGCTGCTGGTGGCGCCGCCGAGATCGAAGCAACTCTGGCCGCTGCTGTCGCACTGCTGCCACTGGTAGGTGTAGATGGGGGCCGGGGTGCCGCTCCAGCTGCCCGGGTTGGCGGTCAGCGTCTGGCCGGCGGCCGGGGTGCCGCTGATCGAGGGCGGCGTCTGGTTCACCGGCGGCGTCGGCGCGGGGTTGATCGGGCCGACCGGGGTGGCGGCAACCGTCTGCTGGCCGGCGGTGTTACTGCCGCTGACCGCGACCGTCACCTGGTGGCCGACATCACCGGCCTGGAGCTGGTAGGTCGACTGGGTCGCACCGCTGATCGGCAGACAGTTCAGGCCGCTGCTGTCGCACTGCTGCCACTGGTAGGAGAAGCTCGGCGCCGGGCTACCGCTCCAGCTGCCCGGGTTGGCGGTCAGCGTCTGCCCCGCCGTCGGCACGCCGCTGATCGCGGGGGCCACCTGGACTTGCGGTGCCGACGGAGGTGAGAGACGCCCGATCTTGCTCGCCGACGTCTCACTGAACCAGAGATTCCCGTCGGGACCCGCGACGATCTTGTTCAGACCGGCCGCGAGCGTTGGTACGGGGAACTCGGTGACCGATCCGCTCGTCGTGATCCGCCCGATGTTGTTCCCCTGCTGTTCGGTGAACCAGAGGTTCCCGTCCGGGCCTGCAGCCATCCCCAGGGGCGCGGCCTTGCTCGTGGGTACCGACCAGTGCGTGAACGAGCCCGTCGAGGTGTTGAGCACTCCGATCTTGTTCGCCTGGTTCTCGGTGAAGTAGAGCTTCCCGTCTGGCCCGAACGCGGTCACCATCGGCTTCGCATTCGCTAGCGGATCCGTCCACTCGGTGATCTGGCCCGCGGGTGTGATTCGCGCGATCTTGTTGGCATCGATCTCGGCGAAGTACACGTTCCCATCCGGGCCGAGCGTCGGCCCGTGGGGGTAGGCGCCGGTCGTCGGAATGACGTAGGTGTGGAGCACGGCGCCTGCGGTCGAGACGACGAGCACGTCGTTCGCCTGAGGCGCCATGATCCAGAGGTTGCCGTCTGCCCCCCCCCGACAATCCCGCCGGGGCTCTTACCAGTCGCGAACTCCTTGATCTGCCCGGTGGCCGGGATCACGCGCCCGAGCTTGTTCGTCTTTGATTCGGTGAACCAGACGTTGCCGTCCGGTCCCGTTGCGATACCGCCCAAACCGGCGTTCGCCGTGGGCACCTGATACTCCGTGAGCGAACCGGCCGGCGTGATACGCCCGACCTTCGATGCCGACTCCTCCGTGAACCAGACGGCTCCGTCCGGACCGAGCGCGATCGCACTTGGCCCGCCCGATGGCACCGGAAACTCCGCGATCGAAGCCGTTGCCGCGTGCCCCCACGAAGCCACAGCAACCGCCTGCGCGACCAGCACAACGACTAACACCAGTACAGACCGCAGGCGCACCGCAGCGACCCACTCAGCTCCTACCGCACCCAGTCACCACCCCCGACTGGCGCAAGGTCATTGGCTCAGAGCCATAGTAGGCACTTCGCGAAACGGGTGTCAACCATCTCCAGCCTTGGAGCGCAGGCGGTTCGCGGCCGGTGACGAAGCAGAAGGGACGGCTGGGACGGCGGCTCGTCCTCCTCGAACGGGACGTCGAGCACGACGTAGCGCCGTTCCTTGCCGACAATCGAGATGGCTTAGAAGCGGCGTCAGCGAGCGTCATCAGGAGGACGAGCGAGCGTCCCGCCGAAGCATGAGCGTGTGTACACGCTTGGATTGGACACGATCGCCGGCGCGAAGCTCCTGAAGTTGAGTTCGGCTCGGCCGGCGCCTTTCAGCCGGACCAGGCCGTAATGTACGGGGACCGACGCGCCCGGTTCATTCGCGCTAGTAACGGCGCTGCGATCATCCGGCGATCTGGCGACAGTCACCCCCTCGCGATTCCTCTCGAGACCCTCTCGCACCCACCAGAAAAACAGCTCGAGCCGCGCGTGACGCCGCGAACTCAGCGCCCTCTCTCAGCCTCGCGTTCCCTTTCGCGCAGGCCCTCTAGAAGCGCCGCGAACTGGTCACTATCGCCTACCCCGCGAAGACGAGTCAGGATCATCTAGCCACGCGGATCCCGATGGTGCCCGGCCTCAGCCCGGCCGTTCATCCTCACGGACTACCTGCAGTATGGCTGCAGTCTCGAATTGGTCGAAGGCGACCGTGGTTCCAGTTCCGCTAGACCAAGCTAGAGCAGGTCGCAGCTTGCGCGCGGCCGAGTTCGCGCCGCGTTGTCGGGCGCGCTCCAAGAGCGTCTCACAGAGCGTCCTTGCCTCGTGATCCGATAGCTCGAACATCTCGCCGTCGCTCAGTTCGATCCGCATGCCGTTCGGAAGACTGCCCGACCAGGCCCGTCTTAGTCGCCTATCTGAATTTCACCGCTCAACCCTCAGGGCTGCGCCGTCGATACCCCCGGTGGCGAAGCGGTCTCGACCTGAAGGGGGCGAGACCCTTCGCCTTAGAAGGTATGTCTGCCGAGGGGGTCATCGAAGGGCACGCAAGCGGCGGGGCGCTGCGAAGCCCAAGCGCCCACCAGCTAGGCGCGAGACGCACTGCGATATAAGAAGACAACTGCGGCGCGGGTTGCGTCATCGACAGCGAGATCCTCTTGGGCAGGTCCCCCTTCACTGTCAGAGCGTCTCGTTCGACATCAGGCGTAACCCGCCGCCGACCTCTCGACGGAATCTCGTCCACATAGGGCTACGCTGCCGCGATCTGCAACAGCCCAACGAACGGCGACTCGTCCTCCTCGTCGAACGGAACGACCGCGAAGACGCGCAGCCTCTCGCCGCCGTTCCCGTGGACCTTGTCCCCGGCTTGATCATCACCGCGTAGGTCGCCTCGCCTAGATAGTCCCCGTCCGGCGAATGGAGCCTGTGAGCGGAACATTTCTCTTCCGATCCGGGGCGCGGACGGCGAGCCGACGTTATCAGCGGATCAAGGCGAGGCTCCTCTAGAACCGGTCGTGCGGCGACCTGCCTGGGCTCGTGACGTACTCGCTCCGTATCTGCGAGGCTACGCCGCCCTCAGGGCGATGCGCGCGCGCTCGAAGGCCGCCAAGAGGCCGACGACGAGAAGCAGACTTGAGTACCCCACGAGCGCCCACATCCACCAAGGCACTTCCGATCCCCTTCCTCGGTAGGTCATGTCCTTTTTGGCCGAACTAGGGCACAGCCTGCACGTGCTCCGTGTGCGTCTGACCATGGCTTTACGATCGCTTACCTGATCCTCGGCAGGCGTGATCTCGTAGTCATCGTGCGGCGGTGGCGGCAGCAGGGCCCGATCCGGCGGCCCGGTGCATGGACTCCGGTTGGTGTCGTCGACAACCTGGAACTTGCGGTGGCGATGGCCGATCTGATCCGAGAAGATGAAGCTGGCATCGACGTGAGTGTGGTCACCGCCGACGAGTTGCTATACGAGTTTCGCTCGCAAGATCGGGACTTCATTCTCGATCGGCTGAACAGCCGCAGCACCAGCGACATAGAACGCGACCGGGTGCTCCGACGTGCGGCCGAGGCACGGCTCGGGACGCCGAAGCGCCGCTCCGAGCTTGACCGCCGCTCCGGTCTCGAGCGTCGCTCCGGTCCCGAGGGGAGCCCGTCGGGAGGCGAACGCCGCTCCGGCCATGATCGTCGTTCGGGGCGCGAGCGGCGGGCAAAGACCGCCGCGTAACGCGGCACGCCTCGGCAGGCGCGACGCTACCGCCGCGAGCCCGAGCTCGACCATCAGCCGAAAGAATGATCTGACTGGGTCAGCCAGCGCCCCTGCCAGGCGGGCCACAGTGATTCAGCCCGGGTCGGTCCCCCTGCCCCCGGCGGCTGGGGACCTCGCGTCTTAGCCGTCGCGAGGTCCCCCTTACGTAGGGCGAGGTATCAGCCGGTCAGGTGAGAGGACGCTCGCCCAGTGGAGAGCACTCCCACCCGACGGGACTCCCTATCGCGCGCCCGCCGTATGTCTTATGTGCGCCGCGTTCTCGGTTCACTAGCTGTCAGTCTCCTGCTCGCCGGGTGCGGAGGATCACACGACGCGCTGAAATTGCGAAAAAGCCCGTACCTCGGGCTTGCGTGTAGTCGCCTCGGCGTCCATCGATGCCAGCGAGTTGGGCTAGCGGTCTGGCTTGCGCATCCAGCGAGCGGCGTAACGGCTGTAGCTGATGGAGTCAGCGTCCGTCTGCACACTGATTCGGGGAGCACCGGCTCCTACCCACGCCACTTGTTCTGGCATGGCTTCTTCCGCGATCCTCGCGCGCCACGACTCGCCGACCGCTCGCGTTCGATCCCGATACGAGTGAGGGTGACCTCCCTCGACGGTTCGGTCTCTGCCGGAACCCGCACCGTCTCCGTCTCGGAAGGCTACGGGTAACGGAGCCACTCCGTCAGGGGTCATTCGGGAACACTGGCCCAGCCTGGCGTACTTTCGCCCGATGGGGCACCGAGTTGCGTTCCCCGGGGCGACAAGCGGTTACCCGGCGGTGCCGAGCGTCTCGCTACACGTTGTGGTGCGACTCGCTCCTGAATCTTGGTTCGAGCCCAGGCAGGAGTCTGCGACCGATTGAGCGTACCGCTACGCGGAGCAAGTGCCTTCCCGTGGAGGACCGAAGAAGCGCGACGATCAGGACACGCAGTGTTCGGACGCGAAGCAGCCGGAGAATCAGAAGCATGCGTTTACGCCTCCCGCCCGTGGACGGGGTTCGGCTTCGCCGCGTTCGTGGTCAGACTCACGATCAGACGCGCGTCAGCCTTCTTCCCCGACCGTGCGGGTTCGATCGCGTCAACGCGCCAGAAATGACCGTCGTAGAAGAGCACCTGCCCAAGTTCCGCCTGGGGCAGGCCCCCGACCACCTCGGCGGGCGCGTTGGCTGCCGCGCCCCGAACGATCTCGTAGGCCATGTGCGACAAGTTCTGTTGCTGCCGTTCTTCCTCGAGTTCGCGCGCGGTCATCGGCTCGTCGTGCGCCTTGGTCACGTGCGTCGGAAGCGGTGCAGAAATGTCCTCGGCGTCCCCCTGGGCCGCTTGGCGCGCGGGGATCGTTCGATGCGCGAGATGAAGCGACGCATAAAAAATGGCGAGAGCAATAACGCTCAGTCCCACTATCAACAAGATCCAGCCCCAGTACGGCATAGCTGCCTCCTCGTCGTTATCTCTGAAACGACCGGAGGGGGAACTGGGGTTCGGGAGAACGCCTCGCGCTGGCCATAACGGCTCCGGCCGGGCTAGAACGGTTGCGTGACGGGCATCGGCCGCACCCGCCTAAGCAGGCGCCGCAACCGTTGGACCGCGTCACGCTCGCCGGCGCACAGACTCGCCAGCGCGGCTAACGCAAGCTGCGACTCTGCGACGGAGAGGAATGCCGCCTCCGTCTCGAGCCGAGCATGCCACCGAACACAGGCGCGCTCGAGCTTCTCCGTTTCTGCTCAGCGAGGAGATCGAGATACGCGAGCGCGTACTCGAGGTTCGGGGCGTCGCCGAGCTCGCGGAGCGACATTTCGGCGGCCCAGAGGTTGCGCTGCTGGATCGCGCGGGTGAACCTCCCGGATGCCGTCCCTTGACTCGTCATTCGCCAGGTGTGGGGCCGGCGAAGGGAGTCTATGCGGGGAGTCAGGCGTGAGGACGCTGGCCCAGGCGAACGTTTGCTGCGGCACCCGCGTCTGTCTGCCACCCGCTGGAGCGCAGGTGGCAGACAGACGGGTGCGAAGGAAGTAAGCGACTAGGAGCCGCTCAAGAGACCTATGCACTGACCGGTCGTCTTGTGGCCGACGATGTTGAACTCGCCGGGGATGGCCCCTCCGGTCAAGCGCGGGCCGAGGTGCTCGCAGTTGAGGTTTTCCCCGATCGTGTTGACAACAACGCTGACCGCGGCGTTGCCGTCGTCCTCCGGGTCGGTCGCCGTGATGTTCGTCAGCGTCAGGTTGCCCCCAATATGGTTGAACAGCACACCGAGCCAGTCAGGCATGACGTTTCTGACCGTGAAGTTGCGTCCGACCGTGTTGTTCTTCAACGCCCAGGGGATCGCGCCGCCCCCTCCGGTCAGCGTGACGTTCCCGTTGACCGTGATCCCGTTCAGCAGAACGGTGTCCGCATTGGTCGCGGTGACATTTCCCTTGATGGTGATGACGGAGTGGCCGTCCACCCCCAGGGCGCACGGGTGTGCCGCATGAGGGACGTAGCCGAACGGCTGGCAACCCAGCCCCAGGACCGAGCCTGCGGCCGCGGTGACGTTGTGTCCGACCGTGATCGTCGACGGCGCGCTCTGCGCATCGAAGAATGCTCCGGCGGCGACGTTCAGGTTGTCGCCGATGCTGATCACCGCGTGAGGCACCACGTCGCAAAAGCCCGTGACCGTGATGCTGGCGTAGTTCCCCGAGGGGATATCACCACCAGCGCACGTGAAATGCGCGCCGGACGGGGCCGCGCTAGCGATACCCGTGACAACGAGCAACGCCACCACCATGGCAGCGCCGAACAAGATAAACCTCATAGTTTCCCTTCGCCGGTTGTAAGTGTCGAGCCGCCGCAGTGCCGCAGTGGAGGCTCGCTCGCGTGATTCTCCCACTCCGAGCGAGAATTACCAACACACGTCAAGGGTCATTCCAGAACACCGGCCCAGGCGAGGGTGCTTCTAGCCGTCGTGCTTCTCGACGATGAGGTAGCCGGCCCCTTGGCCGATTACCGTTTCTTCGTCGCGCTCGTGCCCAGTCGCTACGAGGAAGAGCGAGGGGTTTTCACGGACTGTGCGGAAGGTGCCGGGGTCGACTTGGATCGCGGTGGTGCATCCGGTGTTCGCGCACTCGCAGATCAGTGGCATGAGTTCACCTTCGATGCCGAGCCGCTCTTCGAGGTCTGCGATGTGCGCATTCACTTCGCGGAAGAGAGCTTCGTTATGAATGATCCGCTGTTCGCGAGGTGACATGCGAAATGCCTCTCTCGACAACATTACGCCTCGGTCGGTCGGGCGCAAAGCAGCCCAGGCGGTCGAAGGTGGGGTTCCTTGGCATGGTGCGGGGCACGCTGCAGTCGTGTTCAGCGAGGCGGCGGGACGGGAAACCATCTGGCATGGAGACAGACGAGGCTCGCGCCCGCAAGCTTGCTTTGAATCAGTCCACTTTCCGCAACGCGAACGAGCGGATGGAACGCGCCGCTCGAAGCCATCGCTTCGAGGCAATCCAGCGGGTGCCGTTCATCTGCGAATGCGCCGATCCAAGCTGCCGTGAGATCGTGATGCTCAGCCTCGTCGACTACGAAGCTATCCGCGCACACCCTGACCGCTTCTTCCTCGTCGCCGGACACGAGGACA
The DNA here is from genome assembly GCA_963825805.1 of uncultured Actinomycetes bacterium. GTDB lineage: Bacteria > Actinomycetota > Thermoleophilia > Gaiellales > Gaiellaceae > Palsa-739. The sequence continues at coordinate 19,405 of CAWGVE010000050.1, forward strand.
CCGAAGAGACCCATGAGCGCATCCTCGAAGCCGAGGAGGGCTACGCGGTCGTCGAGAAGACCGGGAGGGCAGGCCGCGAAGCGGCACGCCTAGACCCGCGCGACCACAGCGCCACCTGAACGTTCCTCAGGGGTCATTCCGGAACACTGGCCCCAGGCGTAGAGGTTCAGGGTCGAACGGTGCTCAGCTCGGTGTTCGCACGTGCGAGCCGTCGCGCCGTCGGGTGTTCCCGGCCGAACCAGACGAAGAGGAAGTGCTCTACGCCGTTCTGGCTCCGCACCACGAGTTGGATGACGCCTATGTGCTCGTTGGGGGGCTCGCCCTCGAACCCGCCGTGAACCTGTGAGGCACGGAGCCGAGACGGCCAACTTCCGCGCGATCCGTAGGGTGGTCGCTCACGTGCGGTGCTGAGCTGAATGACGATCCCGCTCGGTGGCAACGCCGCGAGCGTCTTGCGGGGCGGTGAGCAGTTCGCGCAGTCGCGGTAGCGCACGGTCGAGGCCCACGCCTCTGTTTCGACACAGTGACTGCGGGACACACCCCCGCAACCCTGCGCACGCGTTGATCCCACATGCCAGCCGGGTGCGGAGCGGAAGTGAGGCGGCACCACATCGAGGCGCTGCGTCGAGCCTCCGCTATGACCTCCGGCGCAGCCTGCGAGGAAGGTCGCGACAAGGGGGACTGCAATCGCAGCTCTCACACCACCCCTACGAAGATCATGCCTCCGCGAGTCCCAACACGGACAGGATCGCTCAGGGGTCATTCCGGAACACTGGCCCAGGCGAAGGTCCCGCTACCTGAATCTTGCGACCTAGGCCGTTTCTGCCTGGTTGTGCACAACGATAAAGCCTGAGGCCTGTAGCTTCCCTACGCACTCGGGGCGGATGGTTGGCGATCGGGTCCGACCGTCGCGAGGAAGGCGACGGCGTCCGCGTCGACGAATGGTCGAGGGACTAGACATCCTGGTCTCTCGCGCTCGCGCGGCGCCTCCGCTGGTACGCAACCCCAGTCCGCGGGTAAAGATCCGACAGCAGCGGAAACTCGGCGCTTAATCACGATCCGACGAAAGGGATAGGCATGCGCGGCGCCTTCTCGCGCTCCCACTCGTCCTAGTGGTGGCGCTACTCACGGCGGGAGCCGCGAGCGCAGGGAGGATCCAGCATGGCTGACCTGGGAAACTCTGGGCACGATCAACGTTACGACGACGAACACGACCAACGACCACTCGGTGGCCCGGGGTACAGGCAAGGTCTCGACGTCGTTGCACGGTATCCCCGTCAGCTTCTCAGGGTCGATCACCGGCCTGACCTCAGGCTCGCGTCGAGCGCCTGCGAGAGCGACGGCCACCCGGAGCGGGCCCGTGCCGGACACCCCCTCAGAGCGCGCCGATCCTAAAACACCCCGATGGACTTTGCGGAGGTCCACCAAAGGTGATCACTCGGGACGTCGCGTGGGCCGCGGTCGTGGAGGCGGTCGTGGGCCTCTGCGCTGGCGAACGGAATGCGGCGCATGAAGGCGAGAACAGAGGCGCACGGCGAGGCCGGTGTCTCGACCGCGCATCGGTTGGAGCGGTTTAAGAAGGCGGACAGGAACTGTTAAGCCAGCCGTAAGCCCTGCCGCCGCAACATACCGGCGACTTCTTATCCGACTTGGGGGGATGCCTCATGACCTACCGTAGAACTCTTTTGCTCGTCGCGGCGGTGTTGCTGGCCGCCGCTGCTGTTGGCTCGGCGTCGGCGGGTCGTCGCGACGTTGGCAGCGGGCTCGTCTTTGTGCAGACGAACCAGACCAGCGGCAACCAGATCGTCGTCTACCGGCGCACAGACAGCGGCGTGCTTTTGCGTCTGGGAACGTATGCGACAGGCGGTGCGGGCGGGATCGCCGCCGGCAGCGCCTCCGATCACCTGGCGTCGCAGGGCTCGCTCCTCTACGACGCCACCCATGGTGTGCTTATCGCGGTCAACGCCGGCAGCCATTCGCTCTCGACCTTCAGGGTGACGGGCGATCGACTCGAGCGACTCAACGTCGTCTCTTCAGGCGGGCCATTTCCCGCCAGCCTGGCGATCTCTGGAGACGTCGTCTACGTCCTTAACGCCGGTGAAAGGGGCAGCGTCGTCGGCTTCCGGCTTGAATGGGACGGGCTCCATCCGTTGGCGGACTCGCGCCGCTTTCTCGGACTGTCGAACACCAACCCGCCCAACTTCCTCACCTCACCCGGCCAAGTCGGCTTTACCCCCGACGGCCACCAGCTCGCTGTCACGACTAAGGCCAGCGGCAGCATGATCGACGTCTTCGCGGTCGGCCCGGATGGGCTCCTGTCCACCAGCCCGACGACCAACGCGTCTGCCACCCCGGTTCCGTTCGCCTTCACATTCACGCCGAGCGGCCGTCTCGCCGTCGGCGAGGCGGTGGCGAGCAGCCTCTCGACCTACATCGTTCAGTCCGACGGGGCACTTGCCGCGCCGAAGTCCCTGAGCGACGGACAGATGGCGCTGTGCTGGATCCAGCGGGCGGGCGACTTCTACTACGTGTCCAACACCGCAAGCAACACCATCAGCGCCTTCCGCGTCGACCGTGAAGGACAGCCGTCCCTCGTCGGCGACAGCGGAGTCGTCGCAACCACCGGACCCGGCCCGATCGACATGACCGCCCCCAGCGCAGGCGGACTCCTTTACGTGGAGACCGGCAGCGGCACCGTCACCGGCTATCACATAAACGCAGGAGGAACCCTCAGCACAATCGCCACCACCCACGACCTCCCGCCTGGCATCGAGGGGATCGCCTCCACCTGATAGCCACTCTGGCACTTTGCCCGTTTGCCGCGGGGCTGCCGACAAGCAGCCCCGCGGCATCGACGGATGCGGCACGGGCGAGATGCGAGCGGGGTCGCCTCCTCACGAGCCGCTCTGTCGCTTTCACCACGCTGCCGGGCTCGCCACCAGCCAACTGGCATCTTCGCGATGGCCGTCATAGATCTCCCCGGAAGGCCGAGACCGACCGACCGCCGGATCAGCGGGCCGACCCGCTTCCGTCTGAGGATTCCGCATCCCGATGAGCCAGAGGCCGAGGGTAGCGTCGGCGTCAGGAAGCCTCGTCGCCCGAAGCCGTCAGGGAGGTCGGGCGCGGCTGCGCTTCCGGTTCCCGACTCGGACGAAGACCCTTAGTCGCGCTCAGGGATCATTCCGGAACACTGGCCCAGGCCAGGGAGTCTCCACCTGAGGGTTAGTGCTTGAGGCTCAGTTGCCACTCACTTCGAGGAAGCACGGCGAACGTCTCTCCGTCCTTCGGCTCCCGCCGTAGTACATCTCTGATCGCCTGCGCGCGTGAGCGCCGAGCGGGGAGACCCGGTCGCCGCCCCACCTCGCCAACGACGCGCCACTCGTCGGGCCCGACCTGCTGGAGCACCACGTATCTCCCAGCGTCCGGGCTCACCCGGAGACCCTATGCGCTCGGGGTCATTCCGGAAAACTGCCCCAGGCGAATGTTGCTTCTGCTGCGCCTCTATAAAGTCGACGAACCGTGGCACCCGCGGAACTGGAAGCGCCAGCAGATCGCAACGGGCCGACGTGACGCGATTCGTCGCAGTTGAGCCCATCTTCGCCGTCGCCGACATGGCGCGCGCCGTCGCGCACTACAAGCGGCTCGGCTTCGAGGTCTCCTTCTATGACGAAGGATACGCCTTCGCGCAGCGTCAGGGCGTCAACCTCCATCTGGACTTGACCGATAAACCGCCATCGGGCGGCGGACTGATCTACATGCACGTCGATGACGCCGACGAGTTGGCCGCCGAATGGCGCGCCGCGGGGGCGGAGGTGGAGGAGCCCCAGGACTTCCCATGGGGAAAACACGAAGGAACACACACCGACCAAGACGGCAACACCATCCGGTTCGGTTCACCCGTCCGCGGCTAACCGGCTCAGGGGGTCATTCCGGAACACTGGCCCAGCCGACGTCTCCGCGGGGCGTGCTAGATGGCAGGATCTCCTGAGGAACGAAGTGCAATGGGGGCGGGGAGCGGTGTGCTAGCGGTACGGCTGCACGATGACGGCTTGAAGGTTGAGGAGATCGAGACGCCGCCGCCGGGTCCGGGCGAGGTGCTGGTGCGGGTGAGTGCGGCGGCAATTACGCGTGACGAGCTCGGGTGGCCGGTGGATCGACTGCCGGCGATTCCGTCGTACGAGCTTTCGGGCGTGGTCGTCGGCAGCGGCGAGGAGGTATATGCGCTCACGCCTTTCGATCGCGACGGCGTGGCTGCCGAGTATGCCGTCGTACCAGGCGATGTGCTTGCACCGAAGCCCTTGCAGCTGAGCCACGTCGAGGCGGCGGCTCTGCCGATGGGCGGGCTGACCGCCTGGCAAGCACTGTTTGTGCACGGGCGGCTGGTCCGGGGCGAACGGGTGCTGGTCACGGGCGCCTCGGGCGGGGTCGGCCACATCGCCGTCCAGCTTGCGCGACACGCCGGCGCAACGGTTGTCGAGAGCGGTCCTGTCGATCTGGTCTTCGACACTCGCGGCGGCGAGGTCCCTGCTGGCGAGCGGGTGGTCACGATCGCGGAGGAGATGCCGGGCGCGATCTACTTCATCGTCGAGCCCGACCACCAGCAACTGCTGGAGTTGAGAACACTCGTTGACGCAGGCGAGCTTCGCGTGGAGGTCGACTCGGTCTTTCCGCTCGCCGAGGCGCGGGCGGCGTTCGAGCGACTCGCGACACGCGGGAAGCGTGGCAAGGTCGTGCTCCAGGTTGGCGCTGACTAGCCGGCGGGTGCGGCTGTGACCCCTGCAGTGGATGCATCGGACTTCGAGCGTCGACCGTGACGCCGCGGGACCAGCGAGTGGCTGGGGTGAAAGCACTCGGCGGCCTCGTCGAGATCTTCGAGGTGGACGAGCCGGCGACGCCTGCCGCTGACGAGGTCATCATCGACGTCGCCGCCGCCGGTGTCGGCAACTGGGACGAGCTTGTCCGGATCGGCAGCTGGCAGGTCGGTGGTCCGGCTCCAATGGCGCTCGGGACCGAGGCGTCCGGGACGGTCGCAGAGGCCGGCGCGGACGCGGCCGGGCTGCGCGAGGGCGACGAGGTGCTGACACATCCGCTGCCGCTGCGGCGTCACGGGACGTGGGCGGGGAGGGTGCTCGCGCCGGCGGCGGCCGTCGCACCCCGGCCGCCAGGGGTCTCGTGGGAAGCCTGCGGAGCGTTTCCCATTCCGGCGCTCACCGCGGCTCAGGTGCTCGACGAGGCTCTCCGGATCGAGAGCGGCGGCTGGGTCGTCGTGAACGGAGCCGGCGGAGTCACGGGGAGCCTGCTCGTCCAGCTCGCGGCAGCTCGGGGCGCCCGCGTGATCGCGACCGCGAGCGCGCAGAATGCCGAGCGTGTGCGCGCCTACGGCGCGTCGGAGGTGCTCGACTACCACGGCGACTGGCCAGCGCTCGTTCGCGAGATCACGAGCGGCGGCGCGCCGAAGGCCGTCAACGCCGCCCGCGAGCAGGCAGCCACCACGTTGAAGGCAGTCGCAGGCGGCGGCCGCCTCGCCACGATCACGGGCGACCCGCCACGGGAGGAACGGGGCATCGCCGTATCCGACGTCTACGTCCGGCCCGACGGTCGGCAGCTTGCGGCCCTCTCTGAGCTGCTGGCCCAGGGCACCCTCACGGTGCCCATCGCGTCCGTCCGTCCGCTCGAACAGACCGCACAAGCGCTGCGCGAGGCAGTCGCGGGAGCGGACGGCGCTGTCGTCCTGTCGCTCCGAACCTAGCCCGGCCCGCTGATGGTCGCGCCCAGGCGTCCCGCCCACGGCGCCCGCCGGAATGAGGTGAGAGGACGCTGGCCCAGGCGAGTGAACGTGTAAAGCAACATTCGCGGGGATACGGAGAGTCCCGATGGGGCGGGCGCTCATGATCGGTGGGGTGTTCTTACTTTCACCGGATCCCGAGGGGCTTGTGGCCTGGTACAAGCGGCACCTGGGCTGGGAGCTCAAGCTCCTTCCGGACGAGGGCTATTACACGGAGCTCTACTTTCGCGAGGACGACGACCCTGGGCAAAGGGAGCACCTAGTCTTCGCGATCATGCCGGGGGATCCCGGCACTGGCGAGGGGCACATCATCAACTACCGCGTCGATGACCTCGAAGCCGTGGTCGAATCTTTACGGGAAGGCGGCGTCGACGTCTCTTCGATCGAGGTTGGGCCCGACGCAGATGGTGAGGGCAAGTTCGCTCGGCTTCGCGATCCGGAAGGGCACCGGATCGAGCTGTGGGAGCACCTCTAGTGGCCTGACCCGGGCCTCAGGGGTCATTCCTGAACACTGGCCCAGCCCAGTAGGGTCGTGCCGGTGGAGTCGTTGACGCGGTGGACATCGTTCAGCGAGGCATGGGGCGAGGACGTGGGGTCTGTGGCCGTTCGCACGGGCGATGGCCTGATCTTCATTGATCCGCTTTCTCCACCATCCGAGCTAGGCGAGCCCGACCACACGCTTATCACGGTGTTCTTCCACGCGCGCGAGGCGCGGGGCCGAGTCTGGGCAACCAACGGGATCGTCCGAAGGCTCGCCAATCGGGGTGTCGTCGTCACCGATCCCTTCGAGCCCGGCGATCCCCTCCCCGGAGGGATCGTCTGCTACGCAACACCGCGTCGGGAAGAGGTGGTCTACTGGCTGCCAGAGCAGCAAGCGCTTGTCGTCGGAGATGTCCTCCTCGGCGCGGGAGCGAGACCGCGGCCTACATCCGATCCGCTGCGGCTGTGCCCGGAGCGCTGGCTCAGGCCCGCCACACTTGACGAGCTCCGGACCTCACTCCGGCCGCTCCTCGAACTTCCTGTCGAACAGGTCCTCGTCTCGCACGGTGCTCCTGTCCTCAGCGGCGGCCATGCGGCACTCGCGGCCGTGCTTTCCTGACCGCCAATCGCAGGAGGACAGCCTCGCCGGGGGTCATCCCGGAACGCTGGCCCAGGCCAGCACCCGGTCAGACGAACGGTGGGGAGCCGACCCGGATTAGGTTCCCGCTCGGGTCGACGAGGGCGAACTCGCGCATCCCATAGTTGGTGTCGACGCGGCGTATCACCATTGGGCGAAACGGCGTCCAGGTGTAGGTTCGAAGGATCGCGGACGCGTTCGGACAGATGCTGCTCGACGGGGCGGCCCAGGAGATCGTCGAGCGGGACGATGGATTGTCGCGGCTTCAAGGTTGAACTACTTCGCACCGGTCGCTAAGTGGCCAACGGCCGAACGTCGTGCCCTTCGCTGGGTCCGTGGCAGGGTGCTGGATGTCGGTGTGGGCGCGGGTCGAGTGGCGCTGGAACTGCAGTCGCGGGGGCGCAGTGTCGTCGGGATCGACGTTTCGCCGGGCGCGGTCGAGGTGGCAAGGCAACGCGGAGTCCGCGATGTTCGACTGCTCGCGTTCGAGGATCTCGACGACTCGCTCGGCCAGTTCGGCGCGATGGTGATGTTCGGAAACAACTTCGGCCTCTTCGGCTCCCCGAGCAAGGCCCGCCGCCTGCTACGGCGACTCCGCCCGCTGGTCGGCCGAATCGTGGCCGCCTCGAACGACCCCGCTGCTACCGATGATCCGGCCCATCTCGCCTATCAGGAACGAAACCGGGAGAGAGGTCGGATGCCGGGCCAGTTGCGATTGCGCGTGCGCTACCGCGACCTGACGGGGCCTTGGTTCGATTACTTGATCGTCTCCCCGGACGAAATGGCCAGCATCATCGAAGGCACAGACTGGAGCATCCGGCGACTGATCCAAGGTGGGACGAGCTACAGCGGAAGTGGGTACTACGTGGCCATCCTGGAGTAGTCACGGGCCAACCGTCAGGGGTCATTCCGGAACACCGGCCCAGTCGAGGTTGCTACCCCTCGGAGGAGAGCGCCTATTCGGGCTGGACGTACACCTCGAGCAGGTTCCCGGAAGGGTCGGCGAAGAACGAGGCGTGGTAGCCGGGGTCATAGGGCATCGGTTTCGGGCCACTCACACCGGTTGCCCCCGCGGCGTGCGCAATCTCCGTTACGCGGTCAACTTCAGCTCCTGACGAGACCCAGAACGCGATGCGGTTGCTGTTCGGAGTGTGGCCCCGGCGCCTCTGTAAGCGCGAAATGGGCCGTTGAGGGTCGTGGCTCAGTCGTCGCCCATTGGGTCCAGGTCTCGCCGTCCCACCTCTCGGTGAACCCCAGCTCGGGAAGCAGTTGGTCGTAGAACTTTCGCGCGGCCGCCATGTCCGACACGCGGAGGTCGATGTGTCCGTACTGGCTCACACCGCGACCCTAGCGTCAGGGGTCATTCTGGAACACTGGCCCAGCAGACCGTCCTCTCCCGCGACCGTGGCCGCCAGGAACGCTGACCTATGATCCTCCGGTGCGCTTCAGCCCGATCCTCTTCGCAGTGGTCGTCCTCGCTTTGTGCGCTGGTTGCGGAGGGTCACGCCACTACACAGCCAAGCAGGTGAAGAGCGCTTTCGCCGCGCAGGGGATTCCGTTGCATTATCGACACAATCTCCCTAACTCCGTGGCGGTGCTAGACCGGAACCGCAACGTAGCGGTCTCGATCTACGAATCCGCGGGCGGCGCTCATGCCGTGTATGTGACGGCTCCGCCGTTCCGGGCCGGTGGGACTCCGACCTTCCACCGAAAGGAGGAGGCGAACCTGGTCGTCTTCTTCAAGCCTTCACAGAGCGAGGCCGTCAAGCGCGCCTTGGCTCGGATTCACTAACACGGATCGCTGCTCAGGGGTCATTCCGGAACACTCGCCCAGGCGAAGGGATATGGGACGCCTGGGGAGGCGCCGAATGCCGTCAGTCCCCTTCGGCAGGTCACTCCCCAGACCCCACATGGAAACGCGCCGACTAGCCCGTCGGTTATGGGTCGGCGAGCATCGGCTCTGGCAGCCCTAGCTGAGCCGGTCTGGGCGCGAAGCGCGTCGTACAGGATCTCTCTACCGCGAGGACCGCCTCGGCTTCGCCGCCGAGCGCGAGTTCGGACGCTTGAAGCATCGCTACGCGCTGGCGATGCTTCGCGTCCGTGGGATCGAGCGCGTCCGCCTTCACGCGGACCTGACGATCCTCGGTCGGCTCACGCTGGAACTTGCCCGAGCGCGGACCGTGGCGGCCGCGTAAATCGGTCTGACCATGACCCCTGCGGCCTTAGACTCCTAGGCGAAGTGACAACTGAGGAAAACATCGCGATCGTCGCTGGTCAGGTAGCCAACCTTACCCGGACAGTCGCGGAGATCGAGACGCGAGTCCGGACGCTTTACGCGCGCTCTGAGAATCAGCAAGAGCGCGCTGACCAGCAACGAGACCGGACCGAAATGCAACAAGAACGCATTGATGCCGCAGCGCGAGAACTAGCCGAGGTTAGTGCGCGCTTGCAAGCTGCCGCGGACGCACTCAAGGCAGCCATCTGAACGGTCGGTTCGCCATCTCTCCTGGTAGCGCTCGGCCCACGCACCCCCTTCGCGGGAGCCAAGCGCTGTCCCGCCGAAGGGTTGACGTTCCCTGACCATCTAGGTGGGGCCGGAACGTCGCCGAACGCCCTATTGAGACTGGTGAAGGGGGATCAGGGAGACCCGCTACGGCAAGCGGTGCGGCACGTTGGCTAGCCAGTAACGCCCGGGCCTCACGAAGGGGCTAGTAACTACCCGGGGACGCGCCCTCCCTGACATGCGACACGAGGATTCGGCCGGAGCGGCGAGCCGAACGCCCACAGCGCTTGCCCATAGCGGCCCCGGCCAGAGACGAGGCTACGCCGCCGGTATGCCGCTGCCGAGTGGCCGGTTAGGACACAGTGAAGTCAAGGGAGTAAGCTGGCTGAACTGGCCCCGAGGCCAGGATTCCGGCTGACAGCTCGAAGTCCATCGATCGAGCCTCCGGGCCCGGGAGACGACACGAGCCTAGGCAAACAGAGTTCGGGTTGCGGGGCCAGTTCGCTCACGAACTTGACACCTTCGGCATGAGCGTCGGCCTCACCCGCCGCAACAACCGCCGCATCACCTCTACCGCGCCCCGCTCGCCGGCGCACAGACTCGCCAGCGCGGCTAACGCAAGCTGCGACTCGGCCAGCGACAGGAAAGTCGCCTCCGTCTCGAGCCGGCCGTGCCATCGAACACAGGCCGCTCGAGCTTCTCCGGCCTCTGCTCGGCGAGGAGATCCAGATAGGCGAGCGCGTACTCGAGCGTCGGCGGATGGCCGAGCTCCCGCAATGACTGCTCGGCTGCCCATAGGTTGCGATGCTGGATCGCGCGGGTGAAGCGACCGCCGGCGAGCGCTCTGAAGTCACGAACGCATGTTCGCAGACGGTTCGAGAGGGTCGCATGCGTGGAGAGCGAATTTCGAGGCGGCAGGGGGCTGGGCTGCGGCCCGCCGCCGCAAGTGGCGACGTAGCGCTTTGAAGGCTCCCGCCCGAACGGCCCGCTTCCCCCTTGGCGGGCCGTTCGCTCTTCTCCGAACCGCGCACGGCCGCAGAGGAGTTCAACTGAGCGCGCCTCTCCGAGCTAGTGGGCCTGGGGAGGCGCCGAATGCCGTCAATCCCCCTTCGGCAAGCACTCCCCAAACCCACATGGGAACGAGCGAACTAGCATGCCGGTTATGCCGCTGCCGGAGCCGATGCTCGGCAAACCGGGCCCGCTTCCCACCGGTCGCGGAGGGTCGTTCGAGCCGAAGTGGGATGGCTTCCGCGCAATCGTCCGCAGCGGCGATGACTACACCGTTCGCAGCCGGCGAAGCTGGCTGATGACCGAGCTGCTACCCGAGTTCGCGTCACTTCGGGTGAAGGTCGTATTCGATGGGGAACTGGTCGCGTTCGGAGACGACGGCTTGCCGTCGTTCGACCGGCTGTCACGACGGATCTTGCACGGCGAAACAACCATCCCGATCGCGCTCGTCCTCTTCGACGTGCTCGAAGTCGAGGGGCTGTCCACTATGCACCAGCCGTACCGCGAGCGCCGCGAGATGCTCGAGCTACTGACGTTCGAGGATGGCTGCCATGTGACACCGCGCTTCGCGAATCAGTAATCCGCAGCCGCGCCCGCTAAGCACGTACGAACCGCGCGAGAGACACGTCTGGCAGCACTGTTCGCGGCGTTTTCCACTCTTTCCACAGGACTACTCCACACTGCGAACAGACTACGGAGGCCGGTCTGGTGGTCGGTCCGCCTACTTCTGACGCCGGAGTTCGGCGAGCCAGGCTTGTGGAGATGCGCTCGTGTCGCTTGTCCTGTCCGGCCCCGACTGCTTGTCCAGCCCCGACTGCACTGCGGACTCGCCGGTTCTGTTTCGCCGGAGCGCCCGCTGTAGCCGAGTGTGAAGGCTCGACGCAACGGTTTCCGCCTCCTCGGCCTCGACGGCCACGACAGTCTCTCTCTCGCCCCGCGCCATGCGCGCGTGCCAAAGGTCGATGTGCAACCCATCGATCTCTGCCACGAGCATCAAGATGGCCCGACCAATAGCAGCGTGTTCCTCACTGGCAGAATCCCCCAACTTCTCGCCCCAGCTGCGAAGCGCCTCGAGCCTCTCCTCATCCAGCCGCCGCATCCGCCCATCGTGACAGAGATGGCGAGAAGACTCCGACCTAACGAGTTGGTCCCGTCCGGCGACGGTTGCCACGTCTTGCCGCGCTTCTGGACGACGGGACCGCGCTGTCTGAGTCTGCTGCCGCCGAGCGGGAAGGTGTGATCAGGGAGGCGCGCTCGTGCCCGCCGCTAGAGCGACTCGGGAATAGCCCAAGGGTCGACGATCGGGCCGACAACAGTCGGCGGGAGAATGTAGTCGCCCGCAATTGGATCAGGGCCACCGACTGGGACGCCGACGGCGTTCTGAATGTCGGTCGTGAACAACGTCTCGGAGTACGTGCCCGATCCGGTGTTGAGCTGCAGACGCACAACGCTGGGGCGTCCGCCAACAGGACCCCAGGCGATTACGTCCGAGCTATCGAAGGTGACCTCATAAAGCGCCGAGGCTGAGGACTCTGAGGTAGAAAAGGTGATTGAGCGGACACCGCAGTATCTGGTTGTCGAGAAGGTCGGGCGAGCAGCAGAAGTCGTCCGCGACAACACCCAGTAAGACGTGCGCAGCGACGGCAAACGTTCGGAAGGCACATTCCAGGGAGAAGAGCCAGTCGTGGAGACCAGAGACGAGACACAGGCCCGCAAGCTCGCCCTGAATCAGTCCACTTTCCGCAGCGCGAACGAGCGGATCGAGCGCGCCGCTCAGAGCGATCACTTCGAGGCAAGCCAGCGGGTGCCCTTCATATGCGAATGCGCCGACCCCGGCTGCAGCGAGACCGTCATGCTCAGCCTCGCCGACTACGAGTCTGTGCGTGCGCACGCGGACCGCTTCTTCCTCCTCGCCGGGCATGAGGACGCGGGAGAAACCCATGAGCGCATCCTCGAAGCCGAGCAGGCTATACGGTCGTCGAGAAAATCGGAACAGCAGGCGTTGAAGCGGAGCGTCTAGACCCGCGCGACCAGGGCGCGGTCTGAGGCCGCCGTGCTGTGATCTACGACTGCGACCCCTTTAGTCGTGCTGCCAACTGCCTACGTAACGAGGGTTTAGGCGCGGAGTAGGCACGGATTACGCGGAACTATCCGCTGTCAAGCGGAAATAGCGAACGTGTGGGGGTCGGGTACACATGCGAACAATCCGCACCTGGCGGCAGCGGATGACTCAATGCACTCTGCGCGTCACCGGAGTCAGCCCGATCGGACGGAGTCTCAGCTCTGCGACTGCGCGTTGGCTTTCTCCATCGCCGCCCAGCCCTCACTATGTGCCAGACCACCCGACGGGGGTCAAGCTTGTCGGGCGCATCGCCGGGGGTTAGGCGCCAGCCTCGTTCAACGCCTTGCGGAGCTCCTTCTTGCTCATCGACGAGCGGCCCTCAATACCGGCCTCTTGGGCGCGCTCGAGTAGCTCATCCTTCGTCTGCTCTTCCTCAGCCTTGACCGCCTCCGTGAGCTGGTCCTTGGACATCGCCGAGCGGCCTTGGACATTCACGTCACGCGCCCGCTCGAGCAACTCCTCCTTCGTCACATCGTCCGTGTGTGCATGCCCGTTTTGCTCCGACTGCTCTTTAGAGCTCTCTCCCCGCTGCTTGCGCGAGCCGTTGTCGTTCTGCGAACCCGCGTCTTCCTGGAGCCCCCCGATCAACTTCTGCTCGACCTCTCGGTAGATGTCGCCGATCGTGTCGGCCAACTCAGCGACCGCGTCCGCGAGGCCGGACACCTCCGTAAAATCCGGGCCGTCTTGCTCGACTGCCTCGGCGAGGCGGTCGACGCGCTCGCGTAGGCGCGGTATCACGACTTCCCCTACCTGCCCGAGTGTTGTCATCACAGCCTCCTCTCCGATTGCCTGATTTCTCACCATGCCCACGGCTCCGCACTCGCGAAACCGATGCCACCTCGGCAATTGGTCTGGGACGCATCAGGGGTGACTCGGGAACACCTCAGACGAGCGACCCACTCGTGGACCGCATCGGTCGCAGCGAGCCTTCCATCTTGCGAAAGCGCGTGCGCCGTCCACGTTTGCCAACACCGATCGGGGGAAGCGTCTCTGTCCTCATACCAACGAGAGGAGCGGGGCCGAATGGGAGAAGACGAGCATCAGGGCGAGGAAAGTTCGGAGGAACAAGAAGAGCAGAGCGGTGGCGGAGCTGCAGTCGCGCGCGAGGCTGCGAAGGGTGCCGCGCTCGGCGCGGCAGCTGGAGCAGCCGCAGGAGTAGCTTCGGCCGCCGCTTCCGCCCGCAGTTCAGGCGGAGACGACGACGAGCAGACCGAGGACCAGGAAGAAGACGAACCCGACGACGAGTAATCGAGAGTCCAGCAGCGGTGGTCGCCCGCCGCTGCTGGACGATCCCGCTTGGCGCTCGGGCGTCATTCCCGATCACTGGCTCACTCCGGAACACGGGCCTACGCGGGCGTGCACTTGCCCCGAGCGTTTGGCTAACTCATGAAGTCCGGCTGGATCGCGGTAAGTGACCTCGATCCGTTTAACGTCCTGTGTTGAGCCGCCTCGACTTGTAGCAGCCCGACGAACGGCGACTTCGTCCTCCTCGTCGAACGGGACTACGTCGATGACGCGGAACCGTCCGTCGTTGAGGGTCCGCACTGCCGAGGCTGTCTAGGATCGGCCGAGGGGAGCAGCGATTCAAGGAGACGACGATGGCCCGCAAGACGATCTTCGTGAGCGACCTGTCCGGTAAGGAGATCGACAACGACCGCGATGCGGTGACGATAACCGTGAGGTACGGCGACGCACGTAAGGGCGTTGTGGTGGTGGACGCCCACCCGGATGACAGTGAGGTCAAACGGCTGGTCGAGGCTGGAAGACAGCAGGCTCGCAGGGGTCGCAGGCCAAAGTCGCAGAACGGCGGAGAATCGAAGCGTTAGGTTGGATCACAGGCCGAGGCGCATGGGCAAGCGCCTGTCCGTGATGTCAAGCAGGATGGGAGCGTTGTTCGAAGCGCTTGAGTAGCTCCCGGATGTCGGCAATTCCTTGCCTACGTTCCTCGCGCAGCCGCTCGGTAGCTTCTTGAGCAAGCTTGGTCGCAGCCTCCGCGTTGGCGACGTCGTGGCGAGCGCTAGCACGAGGTGCTGAAGGTCAACGATCAGGAGGTCGTTCTCTGCTGCATGCCGCACCAGTGCGGCGTACTTCGCGTCCTCAGGGATGATGACGGCTATAGCCATGACGGTCGCGTACCCGAGAACGGGCTAAAGCTACCCGCCCAGGTGAAGACCGTCGTAGGTGACGGCTACACCGCCTCGACCTGTAGCAGCCCGACGAACGGCGACTCGTCCTGCTCGTCGACCACGACGACGTCGACGACTCGGAAGTGCTGATTGGTCCCGGCGATGATCTCTTCGTCCGGGAATCATTTGCGCGTAAGTCGCCTCACCAAGGTCGTCCTCGTCGGGCGAATGGAGCCTGTAGCGGAACACGTCTCCTCCGATCCGGGGCGCGGACGGCGTCGCCGAGGCTAATCAGCGGTCAAGTGAGAGGACGCTGTCCAGGCGAGACCTCCGTCAGGGAGGCAGCTTCGTAGGCTTCGGGCGATGATCCGGTGATGCCTGACCTGCCCTCGTGGTGTGACCAATGGTGTCGAGTCTTTCTCGAAGCGGAGCCGGTGGAGGTTCATTTCGTTGTCTCGCACCTGTCCGAGGTGGTCGGAGTTCGCCTTTCTGACGGGCGAGACGTTGTGGTCAAGCGTCGCGCCGATGAGGTGCGGCGGACGCGGCATTGCGTGGACGCGCAAAGGCTGCTGGCCGAGCAAGGCTTTCCCTGCCCGATGCCGCTGACTGAAGTCGTCTTTAGCGGCCCGATGGCGGTGCATGCGGAGCGGTTCCTGGGCGGCGGAGAGGTTGAGTCCGCGGACAGTCCGGCGGCAGCGGAGAAGTCAGCAGTGCTCCTGGCTGATCTCGTCGGCCGCCTCGCCCTGCTCGATCTCGCTCCACCCTTGCCGAACCCGGAATGGGTCGCATGGGACTCACTGCCCAAACGCCAGGCAAGCTCAGAAGCTCCGGCGTGGATCGAAGACACCACTCGGCGCGTCAGAGCCAAGCTGGCCGGATGCCGCCTCCCACCAGTGCTAGGTCACGCTGACTGGGAGGCGCAGAACATGCGCTGGCTGCGCGGCGAGCCACTCGCCGTGCACGATTGGGACAGCCTCGCCTGGCTGCCCGAAGCAGCGCTCGCGGGAACCGCCGCTGGCGTCTTCGCAAGCCACGGGAAACCAACGCTTGCGCCAATCGAGAGTTCAGCCGCGTTCCTAGACGCCTACGAACAATCTCGGGACAAACGCTTCCCGTCTCACGAGCGCGAAATCGCCTGGGCAGCCAGCCTCTGGGTCGCTCTCCACAACGCCCGCGACGAGTTGATCTTCAACCGCCCCCGGCTCAGCTACGAACGACTCAAAGATCGCAGCACCGCGAACGACTCATCCGAGCTTGCGCGACGTAACTCCTGCGGCGCTCAGGGGTCATTCCGGAACACTGGCCCATGCGAGTGCCATGCTGAGGCTCGAGAGAGGGCAGTGCGCGACAGAAGGAGCCCTCGTCACAGCCTCGCTGATGGCCGCCCCCCAGTTGCGTGACATCGTCCACGTCAATTCGTCTCGGACGGGGCCATGCGTGTCTTACAGGTCCGCATCCCAGAAACGATGCCGCCTCACATCTAATCGCGGTAGGCGGGCGGCTTCGCAGCCTGATCGAATGCTGCGAGCTGAGCGCCGGCTAGCTATTCGGACGGTCCTGTGTGGAGAGGTTTCCACAGCGCTTTTCACCGCCTAGAGTCGGGGCGTGGCCCTTCGCCCAACCCAGCCGCTCCCCCCGCGATGCAACGAAACCGCGGAAGCGCCCGTTCTCGTGCTGAGCTTTCCGGGCGCTGCGGTTGCGGGCCCCGAGCGAGTCCGCACGGTGGCGGGCCAGCTGGTGGACGCGCGTCGCTCGGGCAATCGGGTCGTCGGCGTCCTGTCGGCCCCCGAGGATACGACGGCGGAGTTGGTCGGTCTTGCGGCCGCGATCTCCGAGCATCCCGCGCCGCGGGAATACGACATGCTCGTCTCGGCAGGCGCCCGGATCGCGGCTGCGCTGTGTGCGATGGCTATCCACGACCTGGGCCAAGAGGCGATCTCGCTCTCGGGCTCGCAGGCCGGAATCGTTACGGACACCACCCACGGCGCCGCGACCATAGTTCAGGTCCGTCCTTGGCGTGTCCAGGAGGCTCTTGCGCGCGGCTCCATTGTGCTTGTGGCGGACGCGCAAGGCGCCTCCGCAGATCGGGAGATCACGACCTTTGGGCCGGGATGCACGAACGCAACGGCTGCAGCGCTCGCTGCAGCACTTACCGGCAGCTGGCAGGTCGTACTTGATGGCGAGCCCGCGAAGGGCGTTCGTCTGTCAGTGCCAGGGCCGGAACTCGACCAAGCCCCGATCTTGAAACAAGCCGAATCCCGCCTCTCCCCAACCCGTAGCCTCGCGTAGGGCTCAACTTCCCCGTTTTTCACCCCGTTCGCGCCCACCGGCCAGGAGTGAAATGAACGACGAGGTAGTACCCGTAGCGAGCATGGCGAAGGTCAACTCGCTGCGGATCACGGGCCGTTCGCGCGTCGGATGCTCGCCGTAGCGCGGGCGCTCTTCGGCGTCTTGTTTCCGTCGGGGGAGCGCAAGCGTGTCGACCGCACCGGTGCTCACCGGCTCGGTCGCGGAGCCTCTCGGGCGCGGCCTTCGTGTCAGTCTCGGCCAATACGCGTACACCCTCGCGTACTTCGCCGGCACCGTCACCGTGGTCAACATCTCGAATCCGGCAGCGCCAGTGGTCGTCGGCCGAAGCCCGTACGCGGATTCACTCCTGAACGCGTCTGACATGTCATTTCCGGGCCTTATGCGTACGTTGTCAGCCAGAACCGGAACGGGGCTCGGCTCCCAGGGGTCGGGCTCGAACGAGGATGGGACGGGCAACGAACTGACGATCTTCGACATCAGCAACCCCACAGTTCCGACGAGAACTCGCTCGTCGTCGTCGACGTGAGCAACCCCGCAAACCCGCAGATCGTCGCATCGGTATCGAATGCGAGGCTCCCGTCGAAGGGTCGGGCACGAACGCTCTCAAGCACGCCTGCTCGATCACCGTGTCGGGCAACTACGCGTACCTCACGGCTTCCTACGCCGCCCGCTTGACGGTGGTCGACGTCTTCAATCCGCTCCAGCCGACGATCGCCGCCTCGATCCAGAACGCGAGCGTCGGCGGCAAGACGCTGCCCTTGTCGGTCGACGTCCAGGTTGCGAACGGTTTCGCCTATGTCGCCGACGAGGGCAGCAGCGGGCCCCTCACCGTCGTCGACGTGCGCAACCACGCGTCGCCGCGCCTCAGGGGGCTCGATCGCCGGCGTGGCGGACTTCAACGGCGCATACCGCGATCGACCTGACAGTGCCCGACCAAGCGAACACGGTCGAACCTGTACGAAGGGGCAGGATAGCCGGCACCTTAGGTGATTCCAAGCGGGATAGCCAGCACCTTAGGTGAGTCCAAGCGGTTGACTGAGGGCAATTCACTTCCTAGACTCAGCCAAACGCCGCAGGCAAGGTCTGTTCCTACGTCCGGGCCGGTCTTCGTCTCCAAGACAACACCGGGCGGTTCGAGGGGGAGACATAAAGGGGGAAGGGAGTGTGGGAGAAGTGGGAGAGAAGTCTGCGGTAATTCTCGACAAGCACCCAATTTGGCTCGATGCGATGCGTAGTCTCGTCGCAGGCATCGGAGTAGTCGTGGTTGGTGCAGCAACCGATTGCGACGAGGCCGTTGCAATGGTCGAGGCGGCACGCCCAGACGTTTTCATCGCCGGTATCGATCCGCTGAAGCCGAGTGAGGTCGCCTGTATCCGCGGGGCCAAAGAGGTGCATTCGTCCGTCAGGTCGATCGTCGTGGGGGACAGCACGGACGAAGCGGCGATCCACGCTGCGTTCGCCGCCGGCGCGAGCGTGTACTGCTCGAAAACGGCGGAGCAGCAGGATTTGGCCTCGGCAATCCGCCAGACTTTCAGCCGTTCGATCTACATCGCTTCGGCAGACGGTCCCACCTTGTCGGCGGAAGTTGCGCCGCCCGAGCTCGCTCATAATTTGACTCGGCGCGAGTTGGAGATTCTTCGGCTAGCCGCGGAGGGCTCGTCGAATTCACAGCTCGCCCAGATGTTGTGGGTGACCGAGCAGACGGTGAAGTTCCACCTCTCGAACATCTATCGAAAGCTTGACGTGACGAATCGCACGGAAGCGAGTCGGTGGGCGCAGCTTCACGGCCTCCTGCCACCGCGCACGCAGGAACTCGAGGCTGTTTCGGCAGCGCAGGAACTCGAGGCTGTTTCGGCAGCGTAGAGGACGCGGATAGGGGCGGTCGCGCCTTGTCGGGGCACGACCGCCCGTGCTGAAAGGCATGAGGACATCACCGGGGGGACGGTCGGATGGCTGCTCGTCGGGTCGATTCGCGGCGTCTCGTCGGCGCCGGTTGAGCGTCGTCCTGCTGCCGACCGTGCGCTCCAGCTACTCCTCGCCGAGGCGCTGACTGCATCCGCGCTCGTGATGGCGCGCTGGTTGTTGCCTCTCTCGCAGCAGGGGTGCTTGCGATGGATCGTTGGGCGGATCCTCGCCGATGCCGGCGGCGATCGAGGCGTCTGCTGCGATCTCAGATGTCATCGTTCCGTGAAGGGCGGAGGCCCCGTATGGCTCGTTCGTCTCAGAGCAAGTTTCGGGGCGGCAAGAGATCGTGGGCGAGGTCGGCGCCTTCGAGCACGACTGGCACCCGGGCTCCCTCTTGTGCGAGCGATTGGTCGACGGCCTCGACGACACGAACGACGTCGACACCGATCTGCCAGGAGGAACGAGGGGCCGAGCCGGTGCGCACTGCCGTGCAGAAGTCTTCCAGCTCGAGGAGGAGAGGTTCAGCCGCCTCAACGCGTGGGGAGAGGATGTCGCCCGTCCTGTAGCTGAGCTTGAACTCGCCGAAGGATGCCGGGTCGGGGATCATGACTCCGGAGTCGAAGATTCGTACCGGCTCGTTGCTCGTGTCGTCGTAGACGATCATCTTTTCCGAGCCGATAATCGTCGTCCGGCGCAGCTTGCTCGGAGCGAGCCACGAGAGCTCGACGTGGCCGATCGTGCCTGACTTGTACTCGAGATTGATGAATGCGACGTCCGGTGTGTCCGGGTAGATGCATCCACGGCTGAGGGCCGCGACGTGACTCGGCACGTCCCCGAGCCAGTGGCGAAGGATCGAGAAGTCATGCGGGCCGAGGTCCCAGACCACGCTCGCATCTGGCTGGTGGAGGCCGAGGTTTACGCGGCTCGTCGAGATCGAGTAGATCTCGCCGAGGACGTTCGCGTCGATCAGCTCGCGGATCATGTTGACCGGCGGGCTGTAGAGGAATGTGTGGCCCGGCATCAGCACAAGGCCTTGCGCCTCAGCAAGCGTTCCGAGTTCGAGTGCCTCTCGCGCAGAGGCTGCGAGCGGCTTTTCGACGAAGACGTGCTTCCCTGCAAGGAGCGCTGCGCGGGCGAGCTCGTAGTGTGTGGAGACCGGCGTTGCGATGACTACCGCGTCGATATCGTCGTCGCTGAGGACCTCGTCGAAGTCGGCGGTTGTAATGAGGGAGGGGTAGCGCAGTTTCGCCCGCTCGCGTGCCGCCTCACGGGGGTCGCAGAGCGACCGCAGTTCGCCTTCCGGCAGCTCATTCAGGTTCCGCGCAAGGTTCGGCCCCCAATAGCCGTAACCGACGAGGCAGACCCGTACGCGATCGACGGTCATGCCGTCACCCCCGAGCGGAAGATCGCGATCGGCGTGAGCATGATCAGGCGCAGGTCGAGCCAGAGCGACCACCCGCGCACGTACGCGACATCCATGTCGAGGGCCTCGCCGTAGCTAGCGTGCGCACGCGCCGTCACCTGCCACAGCCCCGTCAGTCCGGCCGGCAGGAGGAAGCGCTCGAAATGCTGCGGCAGAAACGCCTCGGTCTCGTACGGAATGCATGGGCGAGGCCCAACGGCCGACATGTCCCCGCGAAGGATGTTGATGAGCTGCGGCAACTCGTCGAGGCTCGTTTTTCGGAGCCAAGCGCCGATCCGCGTGATCGAGTCTTGACGGTCGAGCTTGTAGAGGCCGTTCGACCCCGCTGCCGAGCGGAAGCTCATCGTCGAGTGGACGTACGCGCGATGGGCATTCGAATCGGTGTCGACACGCATGGAGCGGAACTTGAGCGCCATGAACGGCTGCATGTTCCGTCCGAGCCTCGTCTGCCGGAAAAACACCGGCCCCGGCGAGTCGAGCTTGATTCGGATCGCGATGTACGCGAAAAGTGGGCTCGTGACGGCGAGGCCGACCAGAGCGAGGACGACGTCGATCGTCCGCTTTAGGTGGAGAGAGAGCGGCGAGAGCCGCCCCGGCGGGAGCCCGACCAGCGGGAGGCCTTCGAGTGTGTGGAGCCTCACCTTGGGTCCGACACTCTCGAACAGGCGGGGGACGAGGTCGACCTGCACGTTGAGTGCCTTGAGCGCGCGTATGAGGGCGAGCATCTCCTCATGGGGCTCGTTCGAGAACGCGAAGATGACGCGTTCCACGTCGAGCAGTTCGACCAGCTCCGGAAGCCGTTCGGAAGTCCCGAGAATGGTCAGGTCATCGAGATCCGAGCGTCGGACGCGAGGATGTGGATCGATGAAGCCGACGAGGTTCAGTCCGTATTCAGGGTGATTGACGATCTTGCGCCCGATCAACTGGCCGATCTCTCCGGCACCCACGATGATCGTGTTCTGGATATAGAGCTTGCTGCGGCGGCAGAGCGTGCGCGCAATGGAGCGGAACATGACCACGAGCACGATCGAGAGGCCCCAGAAGAAGACGGCTCGCGGTGGATTGGGTTGGACAGCGTGGGTCAGCAGTGCGAACGAGGTGAAGACCCACGCCCCGATGGTCAGGACCGTGAAGACCCGGACGAGGTCGTCGACAGTGGTGTGATCGGTTTGTTCGCCGTCGCGGTCGTAGAGGCCGGACAGGTGGGCGGCGACTACCCAGATCGGCAGTGTGCACACGAAGACGATCGTCTCCGCGCTCGGTCCGACGCGGTCTCTGGGCCGTCGTCGAAAGGAGCGCCTGCGCCGTCAAGAACGCGACGGTCAAGCCTCCCACGTCGGCGGCGAGAAGCGCGCGGCGGACGAGCCAGCCGCGGGTCCACGAGTTGCTGCGCCACGGACGCCGGTGACTCGGGACCTCGAGCGTGTGGGTGTCGAGCGAGTCGGTCGGCGGACCGATCGCGTCCACCGGATCAAAGGCACGGTGGATTACCACACCGTCCTCGCTCTGGAGCTCTGTCACCGTCCGCGTCCCCTCGCTCGGAGATCTAGTCCTGCCCAAGCATCGACCGTCTACCGTCAAACCCGAGCGTAAATACTTGGACCGGCACTGGATAGGCCAGGGCGGGAGGTCTATTCGGCCGACGGGGGCTCCCCGCGCCAAAGCTACGGAACCTATCCTTCCGACCAGGATCGAATTGCGCGGTTCTCGTCCGAATTGAACGATCGACCGTAGTGAGCGACGAGCGGCCCGACTACGGTTCCCGGAGATGGCCGTACAGCATGTCCCGAACGTCCGGGTGCCCTTTCTCGATCTGTCGGCCAGTCAAGCCTGGCTGACGCAGCCGTTGTTGGTCGACATCGAACGACTCCTCGAGTCGGGAGCGTTCACGAATGGGCCAAACGTGGCGAGCTTCGAGGACGCCTTCGCCGCCTACTGCGGAACGACGCATTGCGTCGGTATGTCCAGTGGACTCGACGCCCTCCGCCTCGGACTCACTGCAGCAGGGCTCGAGGACGGCGACGAGGTGATCGTCCCCGCGGCGACGTTCGTAGCGACCGTTGAGGCGGTCACCCAGGCCGGCGGAGCCCGGTCCTTGCCGACATCTCCGAGCAGGACTACTGCCTCGACGTCGACGCAGCCTCCGCCGCCGTGAGCGCCCGGACGCACTCCTTCATGCCCGTGCATCTATACGGGCAGCTGGCCGATATGCGCTCCCTGCGGCGGGAAGCTCAGTCCCACGGCGTTCTCGTCATCGAAGACGCGTGCCAGGCGCACGGCGCCGAGCGCGAGGGATACCGCGCGGGGCGGCCGGAGATCTTGCCGCGTTCAGCTTCTATCCGGGGAAGAACCTCGGCGCAGTGGGGGATGCCGGGGCGCTCGTGACCTCCGACCCGGAGCTGGCTGCTCGGTCCGGAGCCTCCGCGAGCACGGCCAGACCGCGAAGTACGTCCACGCCCGCCTGGGATGGACGGCGCGTCTCGACACGATCCAGGCGCTCGTCCTCGAGCACAAGCTCCCGCTGCTCGATCAATGGAACGAGCAGCGTCGGAATGCGGCTCGGTTCTACGGTGATGCGCTCGCGGGGGTCGGCGATCTTGTCCTCCCCCCGTCGCCACCGGCAGCACGCCCGTGTGGCATCTCTACGTCGTCCGTACGGGCACGCGGGATCGACTGGCTGCGTTTCTCGGAGAGCGTGGCGTCGCCACGGGGCTGGCACTATCCCGAGCCGGTGCACTTGACGGACGCATGCGCATTTCTCGGCCACGGCGCCGGCTCGTTCCCGGTCGCGGACGGCTCTCACGGGAGTGCCTGTCGCTACCGATGTTCCCGGGCATCAGCGAGGCGCAACTGACCGCGGTTGTCGAGTCGATCCGCGCCTACTTCGATGGCTGAAAGCCCCGCGAACGACGCCCCTTACCGGCTGTTGGACGACGTCGCGTTCGGGGCGGACGTCCATGTCGGCCCATTCACGAACCTCTACGGCTGCAGCATCGCGGCGGGAAGTCGCATCGGCCCGTTCGTCGAGATCCAGCGCGGCGCCACGATCGGCGAGCGCTGCAAGATCCAGAGCCATACATTTGTCTGTACGGGCGTCGAGATCGGCGACGAGGTCTTCGTCGGCACGGCGTCGTCTTCATCAACGACAAGCGGCCGCGCGCCACCACCGCCGAGGGAGCCCTTCAGTCGGCCGACGACTGGGAGCTCATCGAACAAAGGTCGTCGAACACCGTGCCTCGATCGGTTCGGGAGCCGTAGTCCTCGCAGGAGTGCGGATAGGTGCAGGCGCGACCGTCGGCGCCGGGGCAGTCGTCACGCGGGACGTCCCCGCGGGAGCGACGGTCGCCGGTGTCCCCGCTCGGGCTCTCGTGCCGGAGCGCTACCTCGGATCGCCCCGTATATCGCGCTGACCACGGCCTCGGACCGCGACCGGATCGCGGAGGCGAGGCTGGAACCAATGGTCTCACTCGGCCTTGGATGAGCCGGGCTCGAGGTGCGCGGCAGCTCTCCCCGTAAAGACGAAGCGCGCGAAGATCGAGCGCCTGATGACTTCCGACTGTGTGAGCCTCCGCGACGCAAGGTAGAGCGCCCAGTAGTCGACGACGAGCAGGAGCGCGAGCGCAGTTGGGGCCGGCCCGCACGGCCACAAGGGCTGCGACCGTCGAAAGTCCGAGAACGGTGAGCACCAGCGAGGCGAGGCTCCGCGAGCGACCGAACGCCTGGAGGACGGCTGCGTCAATGCTGAAGAAGAGCTCTGCGGGAGCTGCGAGCAAGAAGATCAGGAGAAACGGCTCCGCGCCCGAGTAGTGAGTGAGGCCTACCGCGTTCAAGAGATCGGACAGCGCATGCGACCACCAGAGGATGGCATCGCAAAGCACTAACGCGACCATCAGCACCACAGCATCCGCCGCCGTCGGGAGGGTGATGCGCGAGCCTGCCACCTGCCGAGCCGCCGCGAGCGGAATGAGTGCGATCACGAGGGAGGCCGTAAGCCGCTGTGGGATCGAGTAAACGAGCAGGGCGAGATCGAAGCTCGCCACGTCCGCGTACGAGACGTGCGCGAGCGCGACTCGCGGGATGAGCGCCAGCCCGATCACGGCGGCATTCGCGAGCGACAACCAAGCTGAGAAGGCAAGCACACGCCGCGGCGCGACTTCGGTGTCCGGCGGACTATCCGGCTCGTGCACCGACCGCCTCCACCGCTCGATGTACGCGAGGGAGAGCACGAATGCGGCGACGTTCCCGATGCAGAAGCTGATCAGCACGCCGCCGACGCCCACCGACACGCCCGACGCGGATATCGCCACGAGCACGAGCAGCTGGACGACGACATTCACCGGCTGGACCGACGCCGATGACCAGACGAAGCCCCTGCCGCGGATGAATCCCGCGTACACGCTGCTCACGACCATCGGGAACACTCCGGCAGCGCACACGAAGGCGAGACCGATCGAGCTCGTCAGTACAAGCGTCGTGAGACCGAGCGCCAAGCCCGCCGCGAGGGACGGGATGACCGCCGCCTTCGTCACCGACGCGAGGACATCGCGGCCGCGAGTCAGACCCGTCGATCGCGCAGCGAGACGTGCGGCAGCCGCTGGAATGCCGAAGTTCGCGAAGACCAGTGCGAAGTTGAAGACGCTCAGCAGGAGCGCAGCGCGTCCGTACGACTCGATCGAGAGGTCGTGGATCGCGAGCAGGCGGAACGCGGCCTGAAAAAGCGCCATGAGCATTGCCGCTCCTGCGAAGACGGCAGTGTCACGCCCGACGCGGCTCCACACGGCTAGTCGAACTCTGGGCGCTTGCGGCCCGCCACGTGGTCGGAGCCGCAGTGCATGCTCTCAGGGTGGCGCCGACGAAGAGCATGAAGTAGATCCCATGACCCGGGCTGGTGGGCGAGAGCAAGAACAGCCCTTGCACCTGATAGGCGATGAGCGCGGCGAGTGCCACCGCTCCGACTTGGCCGGCGTACTCGAACCGCCGCCATCGTGCGGCCGCCCGGTACCGCCGCCCGGCACCGATCAGGAATGCGAGGTAAAGCGCCGTACCGATGACTCCTGTCTCGATGAGGAGCCAGACGAACAGGTTGTGCGGGCTCGTCTTCGGTCGGCCGCCCGTTGATGACGTACCCCTGGAGTTCCGCAGTGTGGGCGCCGTGACCGAGAAGGAGTTGCGGGCCATTTGACGCTTCCATCCGTCTGATCTCGGTACTCCAGATTGCTCCGCGACCCTGTGCGAAACCTGTGCCGCTGCTTGTCGGGTTGATGTCCCAGAGTCGCGTGTGAAGGGTCTTCGAGCCGAGCACGGGCACCGCGAGCACGACGCAGAACGAGGAGGGCCGCCAGGATTTTCATCCTCAGGCCGACAGCGCTCACAAATCGGAACTGGCGCTGCACCATCCAGATCAGGATCAGGAGGAGAAAGGCGACGGTCGACGCCCGAGTCAGCGTTGCGACGATCGCCAACCCCATCAGAGCGATGCCGGCGGCGAGGCCGCGCGTCCGTGCGGTGTCGCGAAGTAGCGCGTAGCGCAGGAGCCCGAACGACGCCGTGACGAGGAGGAATCCGGACGTCTCGCCTGGGGCGCCCAACGATCCCGCGACCCGTGCAACGTGATTGCTGTGGGACTGATCGGCGGAGTAGACGAATGCGTTCCGGCCGAATATCGCATGCGCCGCGCCCGGCGAGACCTGCGTGATCGCGTACTGGACGACCGTCATACCGGCTACCGCGACCCCGCCGAGGAAGGCGGCCCGTGAGAGCTGCAGCAAGCGGTCGCGCGTGTCGAATGCGTAGAACGCTGCGATCCCGATGAGGACGCCGCTTGCAACCCGAACGGCGTCGCCCGCTCCAAGGCTTCCCAATGGCGAGATCGCCGCATCGCACGCGTAGAGGACGAGGAAGAGGGTGACCGCGACGAGCGGGGCGGGCAGGCGAGCCCCGCGGCGGCGGAGCTCGAACAGGCCGAGACCGACGCCCACCACGATTGCTCCCCCAAGAGCGCGGCTGAGGTTGAGGCTTTGTCCGCCGGCCGAGCCGCCGAGACTCGTCGAGAACAGGAACGAGTGAAGGAGGCCCCACGACGCCGCGAAAGCCACGAGCGCCGAACGCGTCCCCATCGCGAACCAGAACACGATGGCGATACCGGCTGCGACGCCGAACACGCGTACGGCCTGGCCCTGCTCATGGGTGATGAACAGCGACGCCGACAAGATCGGCCGCAATCGCCGCGCCCGCGAGAAGGACGAGGTTCCGTCCCCTGCGCAGACTGGGCAGTGGGCGAACGAGAATGCCGTTCGCAGCCATGCTCTATTGCGCCGAGAGGGTGTTACTCGGATCCACGCTGCAGCGCCGCTGCGGCGTCACGGAGTGACCTGCCTCGCCGGCCCTTTCTCGCTATAGCCACGCCTGTACGCGTGCCCGTAGCCGTAGCCGGGCTCCAGGGGGCACGTCGGTGAGGACGAAGCCGAGCTTCGTAGCCGGTGTGCGCTCGAGGATCCGCGCGAGCTCGCCGAGCATCTTGCGTCGAACGACGTTCAACCGAACGACGAGGAGCAGTCCGTCGACCTTCGTGCTCAACGTCATCGCGTCACCGGCCTGCAGCAACGGCGACGTGTCGACGATGACCGTGTCGGCGCGCTCCTCCAGCCGCCGGAGGACGTCCCGCAGCGCCTGCGTGTTCATGAAGTGCCGCCCGGATCGGGCGGGATCTGACCTGCGGGTAGGACCTCCAGGCTCCCCGTCAATGAGACGAGCCTCTCCGTTCCCGTTGCGAATGCGAACCATCCCGATAGCCGCCCAGCTGACGCGGTATCTGAATCGGAACGAGCGCGTCGCTCAGATCGGCCGTGCCCAGCACGACGTCGGTCACCCCTGGCCCGCTGAGCGAGAAGAACTCGCCGAGATCGGGCGGTACAGATCGAGGTCGACTAGAACGACGCGTCGGCCGGCGCGTGCGAGTGCCGTCGCGAGGTTTGCCGCCGTCGTCGACTTACCTTCCTGGGCGACGGCGCTCGTGACCATGATCGTCTTCGCCGGGTGCTCGAGACGTGCAAGGTCGAGCTGCGTCCGCAGGATTCGGAAGGACTCGGCCTGCGGGGAATCGGGGACGGCGACCATCGCGAGCTGCCTCGTGAACGAAGCTTGCGTTCCGGTCTCGGCAGCCGGGCGAGCAGCGGCAATGCTCCCAGGCGCGTCGCTGATCTCGTCTGCATTCCGCACGCGACTGTCGAGAGCCTCGAGGAGGAACGCGAGACCGAGGCCGAGGATGAGCCCGAGCACGATGCCGAGGACTGCATTGCGGATCGGCTTGGGCTGGACTTGAACCGAACCCGTTGGTTCCTGCACCACGTGTGCGTTCTTCGTCTGCAGCGCGATCATGCTCGAGAGCAGGTCATTTCGGGAAGAAAGGGTCTTGTAGAGGGGGCTCCCTTTCTTGCCTTCCGCTGTCAGCTGCTCGATCCGGGCCTGCACTTGCGCCTGAGCCGACTCGAGGGAGGCCGTGTCGAGCTGGTGGCGATAGATCGTGTACTGGCGCGCGTATGCGGACGCGAGCCGCCTGCTGAGGGCCGGATTTGCGTTCTTGACCGTGAAGACGAGGATCTGGGAATTGGACAGTTCGCTCACGGAGGAGGAGGCGAGCAACTTCCCCGCGGTGAGGCCGCGCGCGCCGACCTTCTCGACGACCTGACGTGCGATCGGCGTGACCCGGGCGACGTCTGTCTGCGTCTGCATCACCCGGTCGGCCGGAATGAAGAGCGACGGATCCGGCGTGCCTGTCAGGTTCGACGGAAAGTTCTGTCTGCTGACCAGGACTTGTGCCGAGGACTGGAAGACCTTGTGCTGCTGCAGCGACAGGCCGACCGCCACCAGAGGCACGATGATCATCGCCTGGATGACGACCCACTTCCGCCGCCGGACGACGGCGATGTAATCGTTCAGCGTCGATGGATGAGGCTGAGCCTCGGGCATGTTTGCTTGTCCTCCGGAGCGATGCTGCGGCGTTTGGCTCGGGCAGAGGATACTTCTCGAATCCGGTCGTGCCCCTAGCCGTATGGTGGGTTTCGCGGCCGAGGTGGTCGAGAGCCGGGATTGCCGGGTTATCGTCAGAAGCATGCTGACGTACCGGGATCGACCGGACGGGGAAGACCTGGATCCCGTCACGTCAGGTGAACCCCCGTCCGAAGCGGTCGAGGCGGTGGTGGTCGAGGCGTCGTTTGCGCAGCAGCGGCTGTGGTTCCTCGATCGTCTCGACCCGGGGGGCACGTCGTACAACCTGCCGCTCGTCTTGCGCTTGTCCGGCGCGCTCGATGTCGTGGCCCTCGAACGGGCGCTCTCCGCACTCGTAGAACGGCATGAGGCGCTGCGAACAACCTTCAGCGAGCACGAGGGCGAGGTTTTCCAGGTCGTGCGGCCGGCCGAGCCCGTGAGTTTGGCGCTCCTAGACCTTGGCGAGCAGGAAGAGCCCGAGCTGGAAGCGCAGCGCCTTGCGACCGCAGAGGTGGGACGGCGCTTCGATCTGGAGCGCGGGCCTCTGTTCCGCGCGTGCCTGCTGCAGCTGGGGCAGGGCGAGAACCTGTTGGTGCTGACGCTCCACCACATCGTCGGCGACGGCTGGTCGATGCGCGTCTTGCGGCGTGACCTGGCCGAGCTGTACTCGGCAGCGGTTCGGAGCGGCCGGCGGCGTTGCCGGAGTTGCCGTTGCAGTACGCGGACTTTGCGGTGTGGCAGCACGAGTGGCTGAAAGGCGAGCGGCTCGATCAGCTGCTCTCCTACTGGCGGGAGCGGTTGGCGTCTGCTCCGGAGCGGCTCGCGCTGCCAACGGATCGGCCGGCGCCGACGGTGCAAACGTATCGAGGGTCGCACAGACGGCGCCTGCTTTCGCCTGCATTGACGCAGCGGCTGAAGGAGCGTGCGCTCGAGGAAGACTCCTCCCTCTTCATGGTCTTGCTGGCGGCGTTCAGTGCACTTCTGGCGCGCTACAGCGGCACCGAGGATCTGATCGTCGCGGCTCCTGTCGCAAACCGGACGCGGGCCGAGCTGGAGGAACTGGTCGGGTTCTTCGTCAACACGCTGGCGCTACGGATCGACCTCGGCGGGGATCCGCGTTTCGATGAGCTCGTTGCGCGCGTACGGCAGACGTCGCTCGAGGCCTATGAGCACGAGGAGCTGCCGTTCGAGCAGCTGATCGCCGACCTCAACCCACGGCGGCAGCTCAGTTACGCGCCGCTTGCGCAGGTGCTCTTCTCGCTTCAACCGGCCGGTGGCGGGGCGGCCACATTCGCCGATCTCGCCGCGACCAACGTGAGGCTCGAGCGCGGCACGGCGAAGCTCGATCTGTCCCTGATCATCAGCGAGACGGCTGAGGGCCTGCTGGCCTCGTTCGAGTACGCGACAGACCTCTTCGACGGCGAGACGATCGACCGGATGCTCGGCCATCTCGAGACGCTCCTCGAGGCTGTTGCCGCGGACCCACAGGTGCGGCTGAGCGAACTGCCGCTCCTGACCGAGTCAGAGCGCCATCAGGTGCTCGTGAGCTGGAACCAGACCACGCGCCCGTTCCCCGGCGAAAGCTCCGTGCCCGAGCTATTCGAGCAACAGGTCGAGCTTCGGCCCGACGCGGTTGCGCTCTCAGGCGGGGGTAGGCAGCTTTCGTACCGCGAGCTCAACGAACAGGCGAACCGGCTTGCGCACCACTTGCGCGGGCTCGGTGTCGGCCCCGAGGTGCTGGTCGGGATCTGCCTGGAGCGGAGCGCCGATCTCGTGGTCGCGCTGCTGGCGACGCTCAAGGCCGGCGGCGCCTACGTGCCGCTCGACCCCGGCTACCCGAGGGACCGACTCGCCTTCATGCTCGAGGACACGGCTGCGCCTGTCCTGATCACCGACTCCGAACTCCAGCGTGCGCTTCCGCACTTCGACGGCGCGGTCGTCCGCCTCGACGCCGATGCAGATGCAATCGCGGCCGAGCCGGCCGACAACCCGACGGCGGGTGCGCGAAGCGACAGCCTCGCGTACGTCATGTACACCTCCGGCTCGACCGGAACGCCCAAGGGCGCGATGATCGAGCACCGCGCCATCTCCAGGCTCGTGCGGGGCGCCGAGTACATCGACTTCGGGCCCGACGAGGTCTTCCTCCAGCTGGCTCCCGTGTCATTCGACGCCTCGACGCTCGAGATCTGGGGTGCACTGCTGAACGGCGCGCGGTTGGCGATCTTCCCGCCGGAGCCGCCGACCGCGGAAGGGTTGGCCGAGGTCATCAGGACGGAGGGCGTCACGACGCTGTGGCTTACGGCGGCGCTGTTCCACCACGTCGCGGCTGAGGCGCCTGCGACCTTCAGCGGACTCAGGCAGTTGCTCTCCGGCGGCGACGTTCTCGCGGTGGAGCATGTCAAGGCAGCGGTGACTGCACTCGACGGCGGCCGTTTCGTCAACGGCTACGGCCCGACCGAAACGACGACGTTCGCCTGTTGCTATCAGGTCACGGAGACAACCGAGCTCGGCGACTCGCTTCCCATCGGCAGCCCGATTACGAACACCGAGGTCTACATCCTCGACGCTCGGCGACAGCCCGTGCCGATCGGCGTCGCGGGAGAGCTCTACATCGGCGGCCCCGGCGTCGCTCGCGGCTACTTCAATCGTCCCGAGCTGACTGTCGAGAGGTTCGTCCCCCACCCCTTTAGCGACCGTCCCGGCGCACGCCTGTATCGCACCGGCGACCGCGCCCGCCACCGGCACGACGGCACAATCGACTTCCTCGGTAGGTTCGACGACCAGGTCAAGATCCGAGGCTTCCGCGTCGAGCCCGGCGAGGTTGAAGCTGCTCTTCTTCGGCACCCGGAGGTGCGCGAGGCCGCAGTGGTAGCTCGGCGCGCCCCGGACGGCGACCAGCGCCTGATCGCCTACACCGTAGGGGCCGGATCGACGGCGACCACGAGCGAGCTTCGCGCTCACCTGGCGGGAAGCCTTCCCGACCACATGATCCCTGCAGCCTTTGTCTCGCTCGAAGAGCTGCCACGCACCCCGGAGGGGAAGCTCGACCGGCGCGCGCTGCCGGAGCCCAGCGGGGAACGTCCGGAACTCGAACAGGGCTATGTCGCACCACAGTCACCGCTCGAGGATCGGCTCGCCACGCTTTATGCCGAGCTGCTCGGGCTCGAGCGGGTCGGTCGCAACGACGACTTCTTCGAGCTCGGGGGCCACTCGCTCCTCGCAGTCAGGCTCTTTTCGGCCATCGACCGGAAGCTCGGTGTCAAGCTTCCCCTCGCCGTGCTCTTCGAGGGCGCGACCGTCGCCGAACTGGCGGCCGCGATCGAGCGCGAGCGCGAGACGACCGAGGCGTGGTCGTCTGTCGTCGCGCTCAAGCCCGGGACCGGTGAGCGGCCGGTGTTCTTCATCCATGTGCTGAACGGCGAGCTCCTCAAGTATCGCGACCTGCTCCTGCGCTTGGACGTCGATAATCCGATCTACGGGGTTCAGGCCGTCGGCCTCGACGGGCGTGCGGTGGCACACGCGACGGTCGAGGGCATGGCCGCCGACTACGTCGAGGAGATGCGGCGAGTGCAACCGGAGGGCCCGTACATGATCGTCGGGCTCTGTTTCGCCGGTGTGGTCGCCTTCGAGATGGCCCGGCGGCTCACCGAGTTGGGAGAGGAGACCGCTCTCGTGGCCTTGATCGACTCCTCGCCGCTGAAGGCCGCGCCTGTGCGTGGAGGCAAGCCGAGACATCAGATCGAGCGCGAGAAGTTCGGGAAGCTCCTGCGGAGCGACCGCCGAGGCAAGTCGGAGTGGGTTGCGCACCGCTGGCAGGGCCTCAAGGACAAGGTTCATCTGAAGAGCGGGCGGTTCGTCTACGAGTACTGCACGAGCAAGGGCCGCGCCCTGCCGCGGCGGCCGTGGAACTGGGTCTTCGTCGGCAACGTGATGGCCGTCGAGCGTTCGCGCACGCGCCCGGCGCCGGTCGCGATCACGCTGATCCGGGTGCAGGACGACGCGGATTCGCGCGAAAGCTCCTGGACGAAGCTCGCACTCGGCGGCATCGACCTTCACCCGTTGGTTGCGCCTGGGTTGAACCACAACAACCTCACGAAAGCGCCTCACATCGACCTGCTCGCGGCCGAGCTTGCGCGAGTCGTCAGGGCCGCCACGGACACTCCCGCCGTTCCGGACCGAGCCGCCGTGCTCAGCACGGATTGATGCTTCCCGAGACCACACCGCTCGAGCTTCCGCCAATGCTGGCGCGGAACGGGCGGCCAACGGACCGCGTCTCGGCGGAGCTCGTGCTCACGTCGGCGAACACGACGAGCGTCCTGTTCGCGGCCTTCGTCACCCTCCTCCATCGCTACACCGGACAGCCAGATCTCGTGGCCGGGCTCATGTCCGCCGCAGACACGAGGCCACGCGCGCTACGCGTCGCGGTCGACGGCGACCTGGCGTTCGCGGAACTCGTCGAACGGGTCGAGGCCGCCATCGAGGAGCGATCCACCGTCGTTCAGGAGTTGCGAGCCGGATTGAGCCTCGACTGCGATCCCCCGGCGGACGGCGAACACGATGTCTGGCTGAGCGCACGGCACTCAGCTGACGGACTCGTGCTGAAGCTGTACTGCTGGGGGGATGCCGAGGACAGGCCGGTCGCGAGCCGGGTGCTCGGGCACCTGGAGTGCATCTTGGAGGAGGTGGAGGCCGACCCACGCAATCGGATCGGCGGGATGCGCCTCCTGCCCGAGGCGGAACGGTCACGAGTTCTCGAGGACTGGCACGGCCCAGCGACGGCCTATCCCTCACGGTGCATCCACGAGCTGATCGCCGATCGTGCGAGGGAGACACCGGATGCGGTCGCGGTCGTCTACGAGGGCGAGCGTCTCACGTACGGAGAGTTGGAGGCGCGCGCGAACCGGCTCGGGCGGCACCTCGGCGAGCTCGGTGTCGGCCGGGAGACACTCGTCGGGATCTGTGTCGAGCGATCTGCGGACATGCTGGTCGGGCTGCTCGGGATTCTGAAGGCCGGCGCCGCGTACGTGCCGATCGATCCCACGTATCCCGCCGCCCGGCAGGAATTCATGCTGAACAACTCGCAGGCGCCGGTCGTCGTCACCCAGGAGAGCCTGCTCGAGCACCTCCCCCCGCACGAATGTGTGACTGTCTGCCTCGATCGCGACTGGCCCGCCATTCAGAGGCTGTCCCCCGACCCGCTCGACGTAGCCTGCGATCCCGAGGAGCTCGCATACGTCATCTACACGTCGGGCTCGACGGGAACTCCGAAGGGCGTCGAGATCCCCCACCGGGCACTCGTCAACTTCATGACGACCATGTCCAAGCAGCCAGGCCTAGGCGCTGAGGATGTTCTCCTAGCCGTGACGACCCTATCCTTCGACATCGCCGGCCTCGAGCTGTGGCTGCCGCTCGTGGTCGGCGCGCGAGTCGTGATCGCCTCCACCGCGGCCGTCTCCGACCCCCGGGCTCTCACAACACTCCTCGCCGCGAACGACGTGACGGTGATGCAAGCGACGCCGACGACGTGGCGGATGCTCGTCGATGCGGGCTGGCGGGGGAGTCCGGGCCTGAAGGCGCTCTGCGGCGGCGAGGCGTTGCCTCTCGCCCTCGCCGACGAGCTGGTCGCCCGCGGTCTCGAGCTGTGGAACATGTACGGGCCGACCGAGACGACGATCTGGTCGACGATTGCCCGAATCGAAGACCAGGGCGGGCCGCTCACGATCGGAAGGCCGATCGGGAACACGAGCATCTACATCCTCGACGCGGATCTTCAACCGGTACCGATCGGGCTTCCGGGCGAGCTCTATATCGGCGGTCACGGTCTCGCACGCGGTTATCGCGGCAGGCCCGATCTCACGGAGGAACGCTTCGTTGCACATCCGTTCGACGAGACGCCGGGTGCGCGGATATACCGCACCGGCGACCTCGCTCGGTACCGCAGCGACGGCCGGATCGAGTATCTCGGCCGCATCGACGACCAGGTCAAGGTCCGCGGCTATCGCATCGAGCTCGGCGAGATCGAGAACGTCCTCAACCGCCATGACGCCGTTGCGCGCAGCGTGGCGGTGGCGCGGCCCGACGAGCGCGGCGAGCGGGAGCTCGTCGCCTACTACGTCCCGAAGGGGACACCAGTGTCGTCGAACACGCTGCGGCGCTACCTCCGGCAGTCGGTTCCCGACTACATGGTTCCGGATGTCGTCATGAGCGTTGCGGCCTTTCCCCTCACCCCCAACGGGAAGATCGATCGCAAGGCATTGCCGGCGCCCACACGAGGACGGGCAGAGGAGGAGGAGTATGTCGCTCCGCGGACTGCGCTCGAACGTCGGCTCGTCGAGATCTGGGAGCGCGAGCTCGACATCCGGCCGATCTCGGTCACGGACAACTTCTTCGATCTAGGAGTCAGGTCGATCGTTGCGGCCCAGCTGTTCGCGCGCATCGAGCAGGACCTCGGTGGCAACCTTCCGCTCGGCGCCGTCTTCCACGCGCCGACGATCCAGTCGCTCGCACGCCTGGTCGAGAACGGCGGTGAGGCCGCCCGTTGGAAGTCACTCGTGCCGATCCAGCCGCACGGGTCCTTGCCGCCGATCTTTTGCGTCCACGGTGGCGCAGGCACGATTCTCCACCTCGAGCCCCTGGCCCGGCAGCTCGGAGACGAGCAGCCCTTCTACGGACTGCAGCAGCCTGGCCTCTACGGGGGTGCTCCGTCACCTCGGTCGGTCGAGTCGATGGCGGCGCAGTACCTGACCGAGGTCCGCTCGGTGCGGCCGCACGGGCCCTTCTATCTGGCCGGCTACTGCTTCGGCGCCATTGTCGCTTTCCACATGGCGCAGATGCTCGTGCGAGAAGGCGAGGAAGTCCCGGTGCTGGCCATGTTCAATGGGCCTAGCCCGGTGTGGATCCGCGCACAGTCCCTCGCCAACCACGCCGGCCCCCCCGAGGGAGAGCCACAGGAACGACCGGCGAACTCCCCCGGGTTCGTCCACCGATGGCTCAGGGAACTCGTCGTCCGATCTGCCCTCGCAACCGGGCGGCCGTTACCCGAGCGTTTGCGAGCGAACCACTTCCTTCGCCTCAACGCAAAGGCCGAGCAGGCGTACGAGCCGCAGACATACCCCGGCCGCATCTGGATCTTCCACGGTCAAGACCTCTACGACGACCCCGAGCTCGGTTGGGGCGGGCTCGCCGAAGGCGGGCTCGAATCCTACGTCGTGCCGGGCGAGCACTCGAACAACCGCCAGATGATGAACGAGCCCCATGTCCAGGTCGTCGGTGAACGCCTGAAGGCGGTCCTCGGCAGCAAGGAGCATCTTGCTCGTTCCGACACCGCGACGACCGCTGCTGACTTCTCTGGAGGCTCGAGGTGATTCAGCGGCCGTCGTAGGTGGGCGAACGCGCGCGCCGGGCGGCCGCTGATCGAGTTGAGTCGCGACCCCAGAAGCCTTTGTCGGCGATCACCGCCTCGGCCGGAGTGCCGGTGAGCAGGTCGGCGAGCGGCTCGTACTCCCTCTCGTTTGTCGGCACGACCGTGTAGCCGGGCGGCAGCCCGCGTGCGTCGGTCTGGAAGCCCTTCTTTCGCGCGCAAACGGCGAGACACTGCCGGAGCCCGCCGGTTCACATCAAGCCTCTCGGCGGCATCAGGGCTCTGCGCTAGCATCCTGGCGGTGCGCGCGGTC
This sequence comes from uncultured Actinomycetes bacterium, assembly GCA_963825805.1. Classification (GTDB taxonomy): domain Bacteria; phylum Actinomycetota; class Thermoleophilia; order Gaiellales; family Gaiellaceae; genus Palsa-739. Next base: position 55,363 of record CAWGVE010000050.1, read on the forward strand.
GTGCTCAGTCTGCTGCTGGCGCTGGCGCTCGTCATACCCGTGGCGGTGTTTGGTGGGAGCGCCGTGACCGTGAAGCTCGCGCCCCAAGGCGGCTCGGCCGTACACGGCTTCGCCGTGTTCCGACCCGTCGGCAAGGGAACGAACGTGGCTCTCCGCGCCAGCGGGTTTCGAGCAGGCTCCCGGGCAACCGCCTTTCTCAGGTCGGGAACCTGCGCGCGCCGCGGTGTCCGTTTCGCCGTGTTGCCGGTGCTCCGGGCGAACAGCCGGGGTCACGCGCGTGCGACCGGCCCGACCCTCTCCCGCAGAGGGGGCAGGCTGCGGTTCACGAGTGTCACCGCTCGCGCATATGTACTCACCATCCAGAGCCGCGCGAAGGTCCTTGCCTGTGGGAGGCTGCCCAGACCGGCCGTGGGGCCGAAACCCGGCGGAGGCGGTTCGGACGCCGTCTGCAGCCCGTCTCCGTGCACGAACCCGGGCGCCTGGGGACGGCTCTACCACGTCACCGTGCCCGACAGCCACGGTGCCGACGCCCTGCAGGTCGACCGGACCTTCACCACCTTCCAGCCCGGCCACCTCACCGGGACTGCGCCGCTGCTCGTCGACCTTTCCGGGACGACAAGCGCGTTCTTTCGCCTTGGCGACGAGCTACCGGATGCGGGCGATGCTCCTGCCGAACAGCTACCACGGCGGGCAGTACGCGGTGCCGACGACCGAAGCAGCCGTTCAGCCCGACCCACACGCCTACGGCGCCGTCGACTGCGGCGCGAGCGGGGCGAGCCAGTGCGATGACATTCCCTGGCTCAAAGCCGCGCTCCAGGCCGTTATCTGCTCCGGCCCGCCGCCGTGTCTGAACGTCGATCCGCACAAGGTCTATGTGCTCGGCGGCTCGAAAGGAGGCAACTTCACCGAGGGTGCGATCTGCGACTCACGCACCAGCTCGTACTTCCATGCCGCGGCCGTCGCATCCGCGATGATGGTTTCGCGGAGCTACAACAACGACCAACTGGTGCGGCCGAACTGTCCGGCGCTGCTCGGCACCAGCAACGGCTACGGCGGACCGCCGGGTCTCCAAGCGAATACGAACCTCTCGGTGGCTTGGCTCTTCGGCACGAACGACAACAGCCTCTGTGTCTCCGGGGCAGGGGCCAGGAACTTCGACTGTCTCGAGACGGGGTTCAAAGACGTCAAGGACCGCTGGTGGTTCGGCGTCAACCAGCTCGCAGGCGATGCGCATCCTCCGGCTCCCGGAAAGCCGACTGGCTCATTGCGAGGGATCGGCCACGCCCTGGGGTGCCACAGCACGCCGACCACCGACGTCAAGTCAGGTCACATGCGAACGCGGACCTACACCGGATGCAAGAATCGCCGCCGCGCGATCCAGACGGTCAAAGTGAGCTGCGGCACCATCTTCTGCCACAGCTTCCCGCAGATGGACACGATCGGAGGCGTCAGCGCCGAGAACGCGGCCCTGAAGTTCTTCGTCCGCTGGGGCGGCTAGCGCCGGCTCACGAGCGGGACTCCCAGCTCGATGCGACGTGGACGGGCGCGAGGCGAACGATCCCGCGCGGGGCGACGCTTAGCTCGGGGCCGTAGAGGTCGAAGGATGTGACCGGCTGCCAGGCGACGAGCTCCTCTCCGCGTGTCGTGTACCGGTACGCCCCCGCCCAGACGTAGTAGCGGCCGCGCGGAAGCGGTAGCAGGTCGAGCGAGCAGCGGACGTCCGTCTCACCGGGCTCGAGCATGATCTCTCGCCCGGGTTCCACGAGCAGAATCGGTGTCGCCGTTCCCTCGCTGATGCCGACGTGGATCGACGCGCGGCGGGAAACCTCACTCTGAAACTTGAGGTCGATGTGGAGCGGTGCCCCCGGTATGGAGGCCGTCCGGCGCACCGACTTCCGCGTGGATGATGTTCACGGGCCGGTCGGCCGCGAGGGCGAATCTTGGCGTCCACATCGACTGAGCCTCGGTATTCGGCGAGCACCTCGCGCACCGGTCCGACACTGCGAACCGTTCCGCCGTCGAGCCACATGCCGTCGACGCACGTCGCCTCGACGGCGGCGAGGTCGTGCGACACGAAGACGAGCGTCGTGCCCTGGCTCAGCACATACCGCATGCGCTCGAGGCAACGGTGCTGGAACGAGGCGTCACCCACGGCGAGGACCTCGTCGACGAGGAGCACGTCCGGCTCGAGGAACGCCGCGACCCCGAACCCGAGCCGCATCTGCATCCCCACCGAGTAGAACTTCACGAGGCGATCGACGGAATGCTCGAGGCCGGCGAACTCGACGATCTCGTCGAAGCGGCGCGCGGCGTCCTTGCGCCGCAGACCCATCAGCGACGCGGTCACGTAGATGTTCTCTCTGCCGCTCAGCTGAGGAGAGATTCCGGTGCGAACCTCGATCATGGCGCCGGTTCGGCCGGTCACCTGAACTCCAGCCGGCGGTCGGATACATGACGCGCGTGAGGATCTTGAGCAGCGTGGACTTGCCGGCGCCGTTCGCGCCGATCAACCCGATCGAATCGCCGGGCTCCATTCGCAGGTTCACGTCCCGCAGCGCCCAGCGCCACCCCGGCGCTCGGGCGTCTGCGCACGGTGTCGGCGAGCCGACCGAGCTGATCCTGGAAGTACGTCGGCCGCAAATCGACCCGGAACCGCTTCCAGATCTGGTCGGCCTGGACCTCTCCCTTAAGCGACATCGGCGATTCCCGTTTCCAGCCGCTTGAAGATCGCGAAGCCCGCGACCAGGAGGACCATCGAGGTGCAGGCGCCTCCGAAGAGCGGCCACCACTGAGGCGCCTCGCCGTAGAGGCAGCAGCGGCGGAGACCGTCGATGACCGGAACAAGTGGATTCAGCGTGGAGTAGATCATCATCTTCGCGGGCGTCCCTGCGACAACGTCGGCGTTGTACGCAACCGGAGTGACGAAGATCCCGAACTGCAAGATCAACGGCACTGCGAAACGAAGGTCGCGCATGTAGACGAGGGTGATGGAGGCTGCAAGCGTGACTCCGACCACGAACGCAATGAGGACGAGAAGGAGAAGCGGGACGTAGTAGACCTCCGCCGTGGGCGCGTAGCCGAGGAGCGGAAACAGCACGAGGAGCAACAGGCTGGCGATCACCGCGTCGAACGCCGCGATGATGATCTGAGAGAGCGGAAAGACTTCTCGGGGGCAGTAGACCTTGTTCAGCAGTGACACGTTGTTGGTCAGGGCCACGCTCCCCAGCGAGAGCGAGGACGCGAAGAAGGTCCAGGGGAGCAAGCCAAGGTAGGAGAAGAGCGGATACGGAGCCCCGTTGGTATCGACCGTGGTGAACTTCGTGAAGACGAAGCTGAACGCCAGCATCAGCAGGAGTGGGGTGAGAACCGCCCAGGCGACGCCAAGACCCGCCTGCTTGTAGCGTGTGCGAAGGTCGCGCTCCGCAAGCGAGAGCATGAGCTCGTCGTAGCTGCGGAGCTCACGAAGCGCGCCCAGCAGCGTATGGCGCCGCCGGAACCAGATCTCCGGAGGCGGCCCCGCCAGGTCGCTCGTTCCTTCGGCCGGAAGGGTGCCCGGGACGTCGAGTTCAGTCGCCTCGGTGCTCACCCGCGCCTCTGCCTTCCCTTCATGACGTTGATTCAGAGCGAGTGGGCGCAGCGCCCGCCGCTCGAGAGGCTAGGCCCCAACCTCGCCCACGACGTACGGCCCCATCACCCCGATGGTAGTCGCGGCTGAGGCAGTCAACTACTGGTCGAGGGTCCAGTACGCTCGCGGGAGCTTCAGGGCTAGTCTCCGTAAACCCGCTGCTCGGAGCGAGAGAATCGCCCCGTGGTGGCTCCAGCGGATGTCCTGAGACCAGAGGGAGGGATCGTGGTAGCGCGGCTTCCGGGCGGGTTTCCATCGCGTCGGCGTGCAGGCGCTCCGACCTCGGATCGCTCGCTCTGCATGGTCGTCCACGGTCCGTATCCGATCGGCGAGCCCCGAGTCGCACGTCAGGCACGTGCTGCACTCGAAGCCGGGTTCGACGTCGACGTCGTCGCAACCCGCCGCGATGGCGAGCCGCCGAGCGAGGTCGTCGACGGGGTGCGCGTGTTCCGCCTGCCTGTCGAGCATCGGCGCGGCGGCGGGATTTTCCGAATTCTTCGGGAGTACCTCGGCTTCACTGCATTTGCCACCCATCAGGTCGCGCGGCTTTCTGCCGGCCGTCGCTATGCCGTCGTCCAAGTCCACAATCCGCCGGACTTCCTGATCGCGTCGGCGATCATCCCCAAGCTGCAGGGATGCCCGGATCGTCTTCGACGTGCACGACCTCTCACCCGACCTGTTCGCCAGCCGATTCGACGGACGCCGGGGCGGCGCCCTCCTCGACGCAGCTCTCTGTTGGACGGAACGCTTGGCGGCTCGCCTGGCGGACGCGGTCGTCACGGTGCACGAGCCGTACCGGCAGGTTCTCATCGGGCGGAGTGCCCCCGCGTCCAAGGTGACGGTGGTGATGAATTCGCTCGACGAGAGTCTCCTGCCGCAGGAGCCCGCGCGCGGTGAGGGATCGGATTTCCGGGTCTTCTACCACGGCACAGTTACGGCGTGGTACGGCCTCGAGTTGCTCGTCGAGGCCTTCGCCTCGATCCTTCCGGCTCTTCCGCACGCTCGGCTCGAGATCCAAGGCGAAGGCGACGCGATCGCGGCCGTGCGCGACCGAGCACGGGCACTCTCCGTCTCCTCGCGTGTCAGCGCGCCGGGCACCTACCTCCCCCAGGCCGACGTGCTCGCCCTCGCGCAAGGGGCCAGCGTGGGCGTCATTCCGAACCTGCCGACGAGGCTCAATCAGTTCGCGCTCTCGTCGAAGCTCTTCGAATACGTGGCGCTGGGGATCCCCGTCGTCTCTGCCGACCTGCCGACGATTCGTGCCCACTTCGACGACAGCGAGATCCGTTACTTCCGGGCCGGAGACGCGGAGTCGCTCGCTGAGGCCCTTCTCGATGTCGCACGCAATCCGCATGAGGCCGCGGAACGGGTCGCGGCGGCCCGCGCGCGCTACCAGGAGTATCGGTGGCCAGGGCACGCCGCCCGTTACCTGGCCCTTCTCGAGGGCCGAACGCCCGTCAATCGATGAGAGCTCCGTGGAGGCGCAACCTGTCTGACCCCGAGGGCACGAGCAACTGATGTGCGGCATCTGCGGGATCGCTTCCCCGGTGGAATCGACCGAGATCGGTCCGGCGTGTCTTGCGCTGACTCGGAAGCTTCAGCATCGAGGCCCCGACGGCGAGGGTTTCCTGCGCATGAGCCCGACGGCGAGCGGCTTGTGCGCTCCCGAGGAGCTCCGCGCACCCGCGTCGCTGGTCGTCGGCCATCGGCGGTTGAGCATCGTCGACCTCGCCGGCGGATCCCAGCCCATGGCGAACGAGAACGAGACGGTCTGGGTGTCGTTCAACGGCGAGATCTACAACCACCTCGAACTCCGCCGCGAGCTGATGCAGCGCGGCCACCGTTTCACGACCCAGGCCGACACGGAGGTGCTGGTGCACGGGTGGGAAGAGTGGGGCGAAGGGCTGTTCGGACGGCTCAATGGGATCTTTGCGCTCGCCCTCGTCGACGTGAAAGCCGACGAGGTCGTGCTCGTGCGCGATCCGGTCGGGGTGAAGCCGCTGTACGTGGGACGCTCGGACGGGCTCGTCTGGTGGTCATCCGAGCTCGGGCCGGCGAGGGACGTAGGGCTCGCGTCGACGCACGTATCTGCCGACGCGTTGAAGCTCTTCCTCACGTTCCGCTTCATCCCGTCTCCGTACACGATCTTCGAGGACGTCTGGAAGCTCCCGCCGGGGCACTTCGTACGACGTGCGCCCTCGGGCGAATCCGGGCGGCCGTCATTCGTCCCGTACGAGCAGAACGTCCGCTCGTCGGCGGATCCTCGGACGAGGAGACGAGTGGACGCGAAGCGATGCTCGCAGAGCTCGACGAGGCGGTCGGTCGTCAGCTGATGGCCGACGTCCCGGTCGCCTCGCTGCTGTCGGGAGGCGTGGACTCGTCCCTCGTCACGCAGATGATGGCCCGTCGGCTTCCCTACAGACCGCAGACGTTCGGCATCGGGTTCGCGTCGGACGGCGAGGCGAGCGAGGCTCTCGCCGCCGCACGCGCCGCGGCGAGCCTCGACGTGCCCCATACGAGCGTAGAGGTCGACGACCGCCGCGTACATCGCCGCGTGGCCGCGCGCGGTGGCCGAGATCGGAGAGCCGATCGCGAACTCCGGCGGGCTGCTCGTATGGATGCTCGCGGAAGAGGTGGGCCGCTCCCACAAGGTCGTTCTCACCGGGCAAGGCGCCGACGAGCCGCTCGGGGGCTATCCACGGCATGTCGTCGAGCGGCTTCGCCCGTATGCGTCGTTGTCGTCCGATCTCGCCGTTCGGGTCGTGCGTGCGCTGAAAAGTCGCGACGACGCCTCGCGACTCGCGCGGGCGCTGGCGGCGCCGACAAAGGTCGATCGGTACGTGGACATCCTGTCGGTCGTTCCGCCGGAGCAAGTCGATCTCGTCGTGCGGAGCGCGTCGCCGTCGGCGCGTGAGCTCGCGCGAGAAGTTGTCGAACGGTGGACCTCGGGAGTGGACTCAGGCGACGCGCTCAACGACTTCCTCCGCGTCGATGCGCGCATGTCGCTCGCGGACGATCTTCTGCTGATCGCGGATCATTTCTCCATGCGAGCTTCGGTCGAGTTGCGCGTCCCGTTCCTCGATCTGCGGTTTCTCGAGCTCGTCGAGCGGATGCCGAGCCGGTACAAGGTCTCGACGCTCGGCTCGCGGAAGTGGCTCTACCGGCGCGCGGCTGCCGCGAACCTTCCGGAGCCGATCCGTCGGACGGCGTGCGGCCCCCGCGCGCGATTCGGCCGGAAGCGCGGCTTCTCCACCCCGCTCGCCGCATGGTTCGACGCCGAGGGCGGACCCCTCGCCGAGCCGGATAAGTGGGTCGGCTCGCTCGTAGGGCTTGACGCCGTCGAGCTCGACTCCGTCCAGGATCTTCTCGTCAACGAGCCCGAGACGTTTGCGCGCCAACGGGCAGCGTTCTACTCGTTGGCGACGTGGGCCGGTGCGGCCTCGGGTACGGGCGGTTGACCGCGCCGAGCTCCATCGGGACGGCGGATGTCCTCTACATCGGCGGGGTCGGGAGGAGCGGGAGCACGCTGCTCGCCTACCTCCTCGGCCAGCTCGAGGGCTACGTCGTCGCCGGCGAGCTGAAGTTCATCTGGAGTAAAGGCGTGAGGGAGAACGAGCTTTGCGGGTGTGGTGCGCCCTTCGCGGACTGCCCGTTCTGGCGTGACGTCGGTCGGGCCGCCTTCGGCGGCTGGAACGAGGTCGACACCGAGGAGGTGCTCGGCCTCCAGGCGCAGGTGACGACCGGCCGCTCGATCTCCAGCCTCCTCGCAGGGGTTGATCCCGGTCCGTCGTTCGCGCGCTACTCGGAACTGTTGCGGCAGCTCTACGGCGCGATCCTCGCGGTCTCGGGCGGCCGGATCGTGGTCGACACGAGCAAGACGCCGGTGGAAGCACTGGTCCTCGCCCGGGTCACCGGCATCCAGTGCCGCGCCATCCACCTCGTGCGCGACGGGCGGGGTGTCGCCTTCTCGTGGGCGAAGCGAGGCGTGCGACGGCCGGAGGTCGCCGGAGAGGAGGCGGTCATGCTCGACTACCGGCCGCTCTACATCGCGCCGCGCTGGGTCTACGGGAACCTCTTCTTCGAGCTTCTTCGGACGAGAGTTCCGACCGCGCGACTGCGCTACGAGGATCTTGTGCGCGCCCCGCAGGAGTACGTCGAGGCCGCGCTGCGGGGATCCGGCGCACCGACCGATCACGCCGGGCTTGAGGCGCTGGGAAGCGGCCGTGTAACGCTTGGGACGCTCCACACCATCGGGGGTAATCCGATGCGATTCGCTGCCGGCGAAACTCCTGTGCGCGCGGACGAGGCGTGGAGACGTGAGATGCCGCCCGGTTCGAGAAGAAGCGTCACGGCGGTCACGTGGCCGCTTCTCCTGCTCTACGGCTATTCGCTTCGCGGCGGCGCGAAGGGAAGCGCGTAAGCGTCAGCCGCGTTCGCGTTCCTTGAGTGCCTTCAGCAGGTGACTCGTCGCGAGAACGCGCGGGCCCTGTGACCATCTGAGTGCCGTGTCTAGCGCCGATCCATGCGTGCTGTCGGCCTCCGCCGTGGCAGACCAGAGCCGAACGGCTGCGGTCAGATCACGCGCGTCGCGTGCGCAGACGACGTGCGTTTGAATGCATTGCCCGACGTTCTGCGTATCGAGGCTCACGGGCCCGTCCGACATTCCCCGGGGAAGCCCCTCGGGAGTCATCAGTCGCTCGTGGAAGTAGCGGAGCCCGAGCCGGAGAGCGTCCGCGACCGGAGCGGTACGACTGCCGTCGCATCGCCAGCGGGCATATTCCGTTAAGCCCTGGAGCGTGAACCCCGTGTGGAAGCCGTCGATGAACGACCCGGTCGGGTCGTCGCTATACAGCCAGCTGCCGTCGGCTCTCTGCGCGGCGAGAACCGTATCGACCAGGTCGTCCGCTAGCGGGCCAAACTGCGAGTCGCCGAGCTGGGACTCGACGCGCGCGAGCAGACCCGCCGTGGACGCCTGGACATTCACGATCCGAGCGTCGTTGTTCGGCCAGTACCGCAACCACCGGTGACCGCGGTGCGTAAAGGCGCCTAGTTCCTCGACCACGAAGCGCATCCCGGCCTGCGCACATTCAGCAATCCCCGGCTCGTCGGAAACTGTGGCGGCGTCCAGGAGCGCCTCCGCGACCGCGGTCGTCACGTAGATGTTCGGCGTGCCGGCAGCGGCGTTCGTGAAGCGTGAGACGTAGGGAAATGCGAGACCCCAACCGGCGTGTCGGGGCGGTTGTCCGCAGCCTCGCGACGAGTGGATCGACCCACGGAGTCGCCCACGCACGTCCCAGGGACGAGAGCAGGACGGCAGCCCGCAGGTAGTCCGCCAAAGCCTTCGGCTCCTCGTGGGTCGGCACTCGGAGCAACCTGCGCGTTCCGACTCCGGATCGCTTACCGATCTGCACGAATACCCGCGCGGCGAACGGCGCACGCCGACGAAGGCCACCGAGATACGGCGAGAGCAAGAGATCGAACGGGTCGTGACTACGCCAGTCGATGCCGGACGCCGTGTCGAACGCACGGCGGGCCGCGGTCTCGAGGGCTGTCAGCTCGGAGGTCGTCGGGATCACGACGGCGCTGCGGTGGCTGGGGCCAACTCCGCCAGCGCGCGCAGGTAGATCTCGGCCGCTTTCACAGGTTCGAAGTCTCGCACCTTGGCTCGATTCGCAGCCGACATTCGCCCGCGCAGCCCGTCGTCTTCCAGCAGGCGGCCAATCGCATCGGCGAGTCCCGAGGGCGCTCGCGGTGGAACGAACAGAGCGTTCACGCCGTCTTCCAGGTGGTCGGCGATCCCGCGCAGCTTCGTCGTTACGATCGGAAGGCCGGCGCTCATCGCCTCCGCCAGGACCGTCGGGAATCCCTCGCCCCAGTAGGTCGGAAGGACAAAGACGTCCGCGGCGCGATAGTTCGCCAAGAGCTCGTCGTGTGAAAGAAGTCCGGCCAGGTTCACGCTGTCGGACAGTCCGAGAGCCGCGACCCGCGCGGCGACATCCTCTGCGGCCGGGCCGCTGCCGGCAATCACGAGCCGGCACGGCCGTCGCGCGTGGAGAATGAGCGAAGGCTTCGACCGTATCAGCACCCCCTTCTCGGGCAGCAGCCGACCGGCGAACAACAGCGTCGGAACCGCCGGAAGTCGGTCGGCGCGAGGTGGGTCGCGGTCGTGTTCGTTGCTCTGGAAGGGATTTACGATCACACGAAACTTGCCCCGCGGATAGAAGACAGAGTCGGTTCGTGCCTCTTCCGAAGACAGTACGAACGCGCCGTCGATGAGCCGGAACAGCATCTGCGTAGCCCATTTGAACGCGTGGTTGCCCGGTGCCGCGAGCCGGTCCGAGTCTCCTCCGTGGAATTCCGCCACGATCACCGGTACGTGCCTCCGAGTTGCAACGAGCAACGGCACGTCGCGGAGGAGCGACATCCACTCGTGCGAGGTCTTGACGATCATCACGTCGAAGCGCTCGGCGGAGACCCGCGAGCGCACGCGGATGATGTCGCGCACACGCCCCATGACCTTGTCCGCAAGGCTCTCAGTGTCCGTATGGCGCCCCCAGGGCTCGAGGGTGACGTCGCAGCCGGCGGCGCGAAGCGGGCCAAGGAGCAACGTCGTGATCTTCGGTATCGGGCCCTGGACGTTCGCTCGCGGAGACAACATGAGGATGCGCCTCGGAGCATGCGAAGCGTCGGCGTCCGGTGTCGGCTTGAGCTCGGAGGGGGTCAAGAGAAATCTCGCGCCACGCTCCCTGGGGGAGCGTGGCGCGAATCGTGCCAGAACCTATCGTTCTGCTGCCGCTACTGGCCGAGGCTGGAGACGGGGCTGCGCCGCCGCGAGGCTGAAGTTGCCGGAAGCAGGGTTCACGAACAGCGGATCTGCGCTCAGGTTTGCCGAGGCGTCCGTCGGCCGCGTACGACTGGAACGCGGAGACCGACTGCAGCACGTGGCTGTACTTGCCGCTATACGCGACGTCGATGAGATTCGCATATCCGGTGCTGTCGAAGTCGTTGCTCGTGACGCTGTTGCCGTTGTACCCGCCGCTCGGCCACGGGGGCGCGAAGGAGGCAGCGTGGTACATCAGCGAGGTGTACGTGGTCTTGCCGTTCCACGAGTAGGGCGTGCCGCTGTTACCCCAAAAGATGTTGTCCCTGACTGCGTTACCGGTCATGCGCGGGATCGAGCGGCCGGCGTCGACGTCGGCCTTGCTCATGAAGACCACGAACGAGACCGCGGCGGCCGCGTGGTTGCCGGAGAGCGTGTTGTCGTAGATCTGGTTGTTCAACGACTCGACGAGGACACCGTTCGGGTGGTTGGCGTCCGTGTACCAGCGCGAGCCGAGGTTGAGGACGCCGTAGCGTGGCCGTGTTGTTGACGAGCGTGTTGTGACGGAAGATGAAATTGCTGCCCGAGAACTGGACGCCGTCGCTCGCGGTGGACAGCTTCCCGACCTGCGCCGGCGACCGTGCTGTAGAGCGTGGGAACGCTGTTGGCGTCCTCGATCAGGTTCCGCTCGACGATCGTCCCGGCACCGTCGTCGGCCAGGACTAGCGGCTTGTACCACGGATTCGACAGCACGTTGTCGCTGATCACGTTGTTGGCGTTCGTGCCACCGAACCCGTTGCCGATCTCGATCAACGAGTGACCGGCGTACTTCATGTCGTTGAACTGGATCAGGTTGCCGTTCGAGCCGCCGAAGACGTTGAGCATGTCACCGGCCGTGATCGGGTGGTTCGGGTCTGGCTTACCCGTCGACGGATTGACATAGCTCGCGACGAAGTAGCGGAACGTGTTGTGGGAAATCGTGTTGGCGCTGCTCGCGTACAGCTGCATCTGCACGTGGCTGAACGAGCAGTTGGTGATCGTGATGTGGTTGGCGCCCCGCAGGACGACGCCCTTGTTCGTCACCGGCGCGTTGACGTAGTTGCTGTTCGTGAATCCGACCCCATCGACGGTGATGTAGCTCTGCCCACCGAACCAGGCCATGTACGGCGTCCTGCCGACCAGGCCCGGCAGGTCGAGGGTCGCGCCTGCGGGGCCGGCCTGGTAGGTGATCGGCGCGGTGGCGGTGCCGGAGTGAGTCGGGGCAATCGCCTGTTGGACGAAGTTCCCGCTCAGCACGACCGTGTCGCCTGCCCTCACCGCCGCATTCGCCTTTGCGATTGTCTTCCACGGGGCGCTCGCAGTGGTGCCGGTGTTCGAATCGCTCCCGTTGGTCGAGACGTAATACGTCGTAGTGGTGTTCGAGCCGAGCGCTGAGGTGACCAGCACGAGTCCCGTGCAAAGCCCGACGGAGACGAGGAGCGTCGGAAGCACCGAGGAGAGAAGCGTCGAAAGACGGCTGCGGCGGCTCACGACCTCTGCATCGGCACAGGACGTGAAAGGCTCTTCACTCGAACGAGGAATTTCGTGGCCGGCTCTGTGCCCTTCGCGCGGCAGGTCCGGACGTGCAGTCGGCGCGCAGGCGCATCTGTTCGTGAGCAGCGTGCCCGGGCGTGGCCCTAGAAACCTGTGCTCCGGGCGCTAGTCCAGCCTGGCCTCGAGTTAGACCTCGAGACTCGTCTGTCCTAACTCCTTCTCGTCCGGGTCACGCGGCGGCAAACTCGAAGATCTCGCGCGCGACCAACTGAGGGGCGGTCACGGGAGCCGGTGTGTCCCTCGTGCGGTAGGACGGAAACGCTTGCCGACGGCAGTTCCGAGGCGAGCGCCCGCGCGTGGGAAAGCTCCGCGGCTGGGCTCTCTTCGCCGACGATCAATAGAGTCGGCACGGTGAAGCGGGACAGGTCTCCGTAGTCGTATTCGTCGTATGCCCTGAGCTCCCGGGGAATCGTGTGCGCGAACGCGAGGCGCTCCTGCCAGGGTGGCGTGTCGAGCAGGTCGTCGAGCCACTCCTCCGGGAAGCGGGTGAACTCGAGCAGCGTCAGTCGCATCGCCCCCACTCGATCGCCACGGTCGAGCAGACTCTCGAGCTCGTGGAGAAGGGCGGGTGAAACGTCTCCGCGGAAGCCCGGCTCCATCAGCACGAGTTTCCCGACCTTCGTCGAGCGCAGTGAGGCACCGAGCGCCACGTTCGCGCCAAATGAATGCCCGAAGACCACGGCGGGCTCATCCAGCGTGTCGATGACTGCAGCGAGATCGTCGAACTCCGCCTCGAGCGAGTACGCGTCGTCGTCCCCGCTCCCGCACCGGCCACGACGCTCGACGGTGACCACGGTGAAACGGTCGGCGAGCTGTCTCTCGAGCAGACGGAACGTGGCGCCGTCGGCAGCGGTTCCGTGGACGAGCACGACCGGGGGCCCGGACCCGACGGTGCGGTACACGAGCTCAACCGTTCCGGGCCGCGCCATGCCGTAACGATAGGAGGTGCGATGAACGGTCGATGAAGGCGAGAAACGGATTCCATCGCCCTAGCCGTTGGTGTAGTAGCCAGCCCTGAAGCTGGCGGAATGGTGCGTAGGCCGGTTTGGAGTCGCTGTCTAGCATCCGGTCGTGGCGACACTTGGAACGGCGCCAGCCCTCGGTAGGAGTGCACCGGCCGCGTCCGGACCTCTTCGCGCGCCCGAGTCCGGTGAGGTGCATGTGTACACCGCGGATCTCGACGCAGAGGCGGCAGACGGCTCAGCCTTGTCCGACGACGAGTGCGAGCGCGCCGCGCGCTTCCGCTTCGATCGCGACCGGCGACGCTTCGTGGCGGGCCGGTCGGCCCTGAGGTCGCTGGTCGGGTCATACCTCGACGTCGCTCCGGACGAAGTCGCGTTCGAGTACGGACCGCAGGGAAAACCGTTCGTCCCCGGCGCGACACTCTCGTTCAACGTCTCGCATTCCGGCGGTCAAGCGGTCTACGCGTTCGGCTCGGGCCTCGAGGTCGGCGTCGACGTGGAGCTGCTCGACCACGCCCGGTACGGCGACGATGTGGCGGAGCGGTTCTTCTCGCCGCAGGAGGTCGCCACCTTGCGCGGCCTCGCGCCCGCCATGCGCCCCGACGCATTTCTCCGCTGTTGGACGAGGAAGGAGGCGTTCATCAAGGCTCGCGGCGAAGGACTGAGCCTGCCGCTCGACGAATTTGACGTTGCCTTCGCGCCCGGCGCTCCTCCGCAGATTCTGCGGACGGCCTGGTCCGCGCAGGAGCCGGCGGAATGGACCTTCAGCGACATCTCCGAATTCTGTCCGGGCGCGGTCGCCGCCCTGGCCGTGCGCTCGACGCCGGCCGACGCCGTATTCAAAGGACACATCTGCGGATGATTGAAAGGAGCAGACCGTGAGTGAAGCGCCAGAGGAAGTAGCGCCGAAGCCGTCGGGCCTCGGTTCGATGCGCCGCAAGGCGGTCGAAACGACGGAGCTCGTCCAGACGTCGTTGATGGGTGAGGGCCTGCTGCCGCTGGTTGCGCGCCCGAGCATGGACGGTGTCGACCTCGCTGCGTGGGCGGCGTCGCACCGGGACGAGATCGACGGCTGGTACGACAAGCACGGAGCGATCCTCTTCCGCGGATTCGCGCTCACGAGCGTCGAGGACTTCGAGGGTGTCGCGAGCGCCAATCGCCGGCGACCTGTTCAAGGAATACGGAGACCTGCCGCCGGAGTCGGCGAGCCAGGCGGTCTACGGCGTGACGCCGTATCCGGCCGACAAGATGATCCTCTTCCACAACGAGAGCTCGCACCTGCCGACGTGGCCGATGCGTCAGTTCTTCTTCTGCGTCATTCCGTCGGAGACGGGTGGAACGACCCCGCTCCTCGACTGCCGGGCGGTGTACAACGCGATGGACCCGGCGATCCGCGAAGAGTTCGAGACGAAGGGACTCATGTACGTCCGGAACTTCTCCGAGGGCATCGACGTCCCGTGGCAGGAGTTCTTCCACACCGACGACAAGGCCGAGGTCGAGCGGATCTGCGCCGAGGCCGGCATGACCTGTGAGTGGACGGCCGGTGGGCTTCGGGTCGGCAGATCTCGCCGGCGGTCGTCAGTCACCCGCGGACCGGAGAGAAGCTCTTCTTCAACCAGGTGCAGCTGCATCACGTCTACTGCCTCGATCCCGAGACGCGTGACTCGCTCCGGCAGCTCTTCGCCGAGGAGGACCTGCCGCGGAACGTGTACTTCGGCGACGGCACGCCGATTCCGGACGAGACGATGGAGTACATCGGGAATCTGTACGAGGAGCTCTGCGTCGACTTCATCTGGGAGCCCGGCGACCTCGCGGCCGTGGACAACATGCTCGTCCAGCACGCGCGCCGGCCGTACACCGGCGAGCGGAAGCTCTACGTGGCCATGGCGAAGATGTCAGGCCTGCATGAGCTGGCGGGAGCCGCGTGAGCGAGCTCACACATCCGCGCGTCACCGGCTCGATCCCCGGCCCGCGCTCGCGTGTCCTGCTCGACCGGCAGGCGCAGCGGGAGTCGAACGCCCGCACGTATCCGCGGCGCCTGCCGATCGCGATCGGACGCGCGCAGGGGTCGTACATCGAGGATGTGGACGGCAACGTCTTCATCGACTTCCTCACCGGCGCGGGCGTCCTCGCCCTCGGCCACAACCATCCCGAGGTCGTCGAGTCGGTGGAGAGGCAGCTGCGCGATCCTTTGCCACGGCCTCGACTTCCCCACCGAGCTCAAGGACGAGTTCGTCTCGCTCCAGCTCTCACTCCTGCCGGAGGGCATGCGGGACGAGATGAAGATCCAGTTCTGCGGGCCGGCGGGAGCCAACGCCGTCGACGCGGCGCTGAAGCTGTGCAAGACCGCTACCGGGAGAGGGGAGATCGTCGCATTCCAGGGCGCGTTCCACGGCAGCACCCACAGCGCGATGGCTGTGACAGGGGACATCGCGCAGAAGACTCCTGTCCAGAACCACATGCAGGGCGTCCACTTCTTCCCGTATCCGTACCCCTATCGCTCCGCCCTGCCGCTGACGAACGACATCTCCGCGGGCGAGGCTTGCCTCCACTACTTCGAGTCGGTGCTGACCGATCCGAACGGCGGCGTGCCGCTGCCCGCCGCGGTGATCATGGAGATCGTCCAGGCGGAAGGCGGCGTCGTGCCCGGGCCGACCGATTTCGTCCGCGGCGTGCGCCGCGTCACTGAGGAGCTCGACGTGCCGCTGATCGTCGACGAGATCCAGACCGGCTGCGGCCGCACGGGAACGTGGTACGCGTTCGAGCAGCACGGCATCGTCCCGGACGTCATCCTCGCCTCGAAGGCGCTCGGCGGGATCGGGATGCCGATCGCCGTCGTCATCTACAACAAGAAGCTCGACACGTGGGCGCCCGGTGCGCACACCGCGACGTTCCGCGGGAACCAGCTCGCATTCGCCGCCGGGATCACGGCCGCGAAGATCATCGAGCGCGACAGGGTCCTCGACAACGTGATGGAGCAGAGCGCCTACGCGTTCGGGCGCCTCCGTGAGCTCGAGCAATCGTCCGACTGCATCGGCGAGGTGCGCGGAGTCGGGCTCATGCTCGGAGTGGAGATCATCGACCCGGCGACCGGCCTTCAGGACGGTCGGCGGGCGCTCGCGATCCAGCGTCGCGCGCTCGAGCGCGGTCTCATCGTGGAGCTCGGCGGGCGCGACGACTGCGTCGTGCGGTTCCTGCCGCCCCTCAACGTGACGCGCGAGACGCTCGACCAGGCGCTCGACATCCTCGGCGAGGCCGTCGCCTCGCTCGCCGAGGCCCCCCGCCGAGCAGCCGTCTAGTTCCGCATACGTCGGGTACCGAGATCGAATCAGCCAAGCCGAGATTCCCGCTGGCGGGCGCGTCGACCATGGACCACGCGCGGCTCAACCGCCTGGCCGACGTCACGCTGGCCGAGTTCGTCCGGCATCTCACGCGCGCCGGCGAGGCCGGACAGTGCTGGAGGAAGACGGCCTCCTGCTGTTTGCCGGCGCTCACCCGCAGCCGAATCCGTACCGAAACGGCGCGATCCGTCTCGAGGCGCGCCTTGGCGCGGACGCACGTACTCGCGCGGGCGACCGAGTTCTTCGCCGCGCGCGGCCGCGGCTTCGCCCTCTGGGCGAGCGAGCACAACGACGAGGACATCGCACTGGAAGCGAGAGGCACCGCGGCTTGAACGCCCTCAAAACGTTGCCTGAGCTCGTCCTCAAAGGACTCCCTGAGGAGTTGCCGCTCCCCGAGGGTGTCGAGCTGCGCGAGACCGCCGACGAGCAGACGCGGCGGGACTATGTGCAGGTGGTTGCGAACGCCTGGGGCATGGCGGGACTCCCGCAGGATCTCGCCTCGCGGGTGTTTTTCTCGACGGCGAGTATCGATGCGCCGAACGTCAGTGCGTTCGTCGCCTATCTCGACGGCGTGCCGGTCTCCGGCGCGATGACGTTGGTCACTCACGGTGTGGCCCTCGGTTGCCAGGCCGCGACCGTGCGGCGGCTGCCGAGGCCGCCCGCCCGTCCGCAGGGTGGTGTGGGCGGTCGCCGCGGCCTCGCGGACGCATGCCTCTGCGCGGCACTCGAGCGAAGCTACGCGGACCTTGGCGCGGAGGTCTCCCTCTGCCAGACGTCGTCACTTGGTGCCCCCGTGTGGCGTCGGCTTGGCTACGAGCCGTTCACGAGTTACAGCCGGTTCTTCACGCCGCCCCGTCTCGACGACGGCACCATGAGCCAGTGAGCCCGGTCAAGCTCGAAAAGCAGGGCGTCATCGGCCTTGGTGACGCGGCCGCCAGCTTCGGCTTCACGAACGAACAGCTTCTGTTCCGCGACACGGTGCTCGACTTCGCCAGGCGCGATCTAGCCGCGGCATCCGACGATCCGGAGGCTCCGTTTTCCCGCGAGCTGCTGGCGCAGGTGCGCAGAGTTCGGTCTGCAAGGACTTCCTGTGCCAGAGGAACACGGCGGCTCTGCGGCGGCTGCGAACGATCGCGCTCGCGCTGGAGGCCCTCGGCTACGGCTGTCGCGACAACGGACTGCTCTTCTCACTCAACGCGCAGATGTGGGCGTGCGAGGAGCCGATCGTGCGTTTCGGCGACGACGAACAGAAGCGGCGCTTCCTCCCGGGCCTCTGCGACGGGTCGCTGATCGCCGCTCACGCCATGTCCGAACCGGGGTCGGGCTCGGATGCGTTCGCGCTCGCGACAACGGCCGAGCGACGCCTGGCGGCTTCCGCGTCTCGGGCTCGAGTGAGGGTACGTGACGAACGCGCCCGTCGCAGACCTCTTCATCGTGTTCGCGCGGACAAACCCAGAAGGGGGCTTCGGCGGGATTTCGGCCTTTCTCGTGGAGCGCGATACACCCGGCCTGGTTGTCGGAAAGCCGATGCACAAGATGGGTCTGACCTCCTCGCCTATGTCGGAGGTCTTCTTCGACGGCTGCGAGGTCTCGGAGGCTCAGCTGCTGGGTCGCGAAGGCGGCGGAATGCCCGTCTTCGCCAGATCGATGACCATGGAGCGGGGTTGCATTCTCGCGAGCGCGGTCGGCGCGATGCAGCGTCAACTCGAGACATGCCTCGACTTCGCCCGGTCACGCCGGCAGTTCGGCCAGCCGATCGGGGCGTTTCAGGCGGTCTCGCACCGGCTCGTCGACATGAAGCTGAGAGTCGATACCGCCCGCCGATGCTCTACAGGCTGGCGTGGCTGCTCGACGCGGGTCGCCCGGTGGACGCCGAAGCGGCCTTGACCAAGCTCTACATCAGTGAGGCTTACGTCGCGTCGAGCCTCGACGCGGTGCAACTCCACGGAGGGTCTGGATACCTCGTGGAAGTCGGGCTAGAACGTGAGCTCAGGGACGCGGTGGGCAGTAGGCTCTACTCGGGAACGTCCGAGATTCAGCGCAACCTGGTCGCGCGAGCGATGGGTCTCACCGGCTCCAGCAGTAACCACCAAACCCGACTGAACGGCGAGCGATGATCACCCAGGAGGTTCGCCAGCTCATCGTCGACAACTTCGAGATTCCGGCCGAATGGGAGGAGCTCCCCGACGATCTGCCGCTTGTCGCGAACTACGTACTCGACTCGCTCGACATGCTCACCCTCGTGTCCCTGGTCGAGACGAAGTTCGTCGTGCCGATCCGCGACGAAGACGTCCACCTGCAAAACTTCGGGACGATCGCGCGTATTGCCGCCTACGTCGACCTCGCCCGGCAATCCAGCGGGTCTGTGGGCTAGCGCGAGTCCTGCGACGCGAGCGTCCGTCGATCGATCTTCCCGGTCGACGTCCGCGGAAGGTCCTCCGAGAATTCGAACTCTTCGGGGATCATGTACTGCGGGATTCGATCGGCGCAGAACGCGATCAGATCTGCCTTCGATACCTTCCCGTCTTGCGTCGTCACGAATGCCTTGAGGCGATTGGTGACCACCTCGTCGGGGATCGCGATGACCGCGCATTCGACTACCGACGGATGCGCGTGCAAGGCCGATTCCACGTCGCCGAGCTCGATGCGGTAGCCCCGGCTCTTGATCTGATCGTCCCGCCGGCCCAGAAATCGATATGCGCCGTCGGGCATCTGCTCGACGAGATCTCCGGTGCGGTAGATCGGCTGATCGAGGACGCCGCCGAGCGGGTTGGAGACGAGGCGCTGCGCCGTTCTCTCGGGATCGCCGAGATAGCCCTGCATGACGGTCGGGCCACGCACGCAGAGCTCGCCGGCTTCCCCGGGAGCTGCGAGCGTGCCTTCGTCCGTCAGCGCGAAGACGTCGACGTTCTCGATGGCGCGCCCGATCGGGATCGACTCAGTCATGTCCTCGGGTAGTGGTGGAACCTCCCACCACGTGCAGACGTTTGTCTCGGTCGGGCCGAAGAGGTCGCGAACCGCACGTGCGGAAGCAGCTGTGTGAGGCGGCGCAGATGCGGCGTGGGAAAGACCTCGCCCGCGAACAGGATCGTCCGCAACCGCGGGAACTCCCCGCCCTCGAGGCCACCGCGGGTGACGAGCATCGTGAGGATCGTCGGGACCGAGTACCACACGCTGATCTCCTGGCCCTCGATGAAGCGGCGCAACTCGACCGGAAAGACTGATGCCGCAGGAGGCGCGAGCACGACCGCAGCGCCGGCCCGGGCGGCCGCGAAGAGGTCGAAGGTCGAGAGGTCGAAATGCAGCGGCGCGTGGCTCGGCGAGCGCGGTCGTCGGCCGTGACGCCGAACTCCTCGGCGGCCCAGTCCACGAACGCGAGGCAGTTGCGGTGCGTCAGCATGACGCCCTTTGGCGTCCCGGTCGAGCCGGACGTGTAGAGGATGTACGCGAGATCGAAGTCGATCACGGCGACGTCGGGCCGACTCGCGTCGGCCAAGGCCACGGCGGCCGCGCCGATGAGCTGCGCGGCGCCCGCACCATCGCCCGCCAGCTCGGCGTCGAGGACGACGACCGCCCTGAACTCGGCGCCTTCCCGCTCGAGCGCCTCCCAGGTCGCGGCTTGCTTGGTGGAGCTGAGCAGCACCCGGACTCCGGCGTCGCGCAAGATGTAGGCCTGCCGAGTCGCCGGTGCTTTCGGGTCGAGTGGGACGTATGCGGCTCCTGCCTTGAGGACACCGTAGATCGCGCAAATAGCCTCAAAGGACTTCTCGAGGCAGAGCCCGACCCGGTCGCCGCGGCGTACGCCGAGCGTTCCGAGGAGGTTCGCTATCTGGTTCGACAGCTGGTCGAGCTCGCGGTAGGTGAAACTGCGGTCCCCGTCCACGACGGCGGTCGCGTCCGGCTGTGATACCGCCGACGCCTCCAGGGGATGGGTGATGAGGTAGTTGAGCCTCCGGCTACCGTCGGGAGCGGGCGTCACGAGCCATCTGCCTCGAGTTCCGCGAGCAGGAGCTCGAGCCCTTCGTCGTCCGCGGCGTCCTGGAGGAGCCGCTCGGCTACCGCCTCGGCGAGCGCTGCAAGCGTCGGGCGTTCGAACGCGGTCGTGAGGAAGATCTCGACCCCGAGCTGGTCATGGACGCGCGCCAGCATCTTCACCGCGAGCAAGGAGTGCCCGCCGAGCTCGAAGAAATCGTCCTCCGCTCCCACCTTGTCGATCGCGAGCAGCTCCGCCCAGATCGCCGCCAGCGCCTCCTCGGTCGGCGTGCTCGGCGCCACGAAGCGCGCGTGCATGTCCTCCCGGACGGTGCCGGGCCGGGGCAGCGCCTTCCTGTCGAGCTTCCCGTTGTCCGTCAGCGGGCAGCTCGTCGAGGCGCACGATCGTGGACGGAACGGCGTAGGCCGGCACGGATTCGGACACATGGCGGCGCAAATCGTCGACGGAGGGCGCGCGGCCACTCTCCGCAACGACGTACGCGACGAGGCGCTTCACGCCGGTCTCGTCCTCGTCGATGAGCACGACCGATTGCCGAACGTCCGGATGGCCGTCGAGCGACGCCTCTATCTCACCGAGCTCGATCCGGTAGCCGTGGAGCTTGACCTGATGGTCGAGACGGCCGAGGAACTCGAGCGTGCCGTCGGCCCGGAACCGCATCCGGTCGCCGGTCCGGTAGACGCGGCCGCCGGCCGGGTCGAACGGATCGTCGATGAATCTCTCCGCCGTCAGCTCCGGGCGGTTGCGATATCCACGGGCGACGCCGTCGCCGCCGATCAGCAGCTCGCCCGGAACCCCGATCGGCGTCGGCTCGAGATGACGGTCGACGACGTAGAAACGCGTGTTCGCGATCGGCCCCCCGATGGGCGGAGACCCATGACCACGCGTCAGCTCGAGAGACGAGGACCAGATGGTCGTCTCGGTCGGGCCGTACATGTTCCAGAGCGAAGCACCCCGGTCGACGAGCTCGTTCGCGAGCCCTCGCGGAAGCGCCTCGCCGCCGCAGACGATCTTGAGCCCGCTCCGCCCTTCCCACCCGGCGTCGACGAGCATCCGCCACGTCGTCGGTGTCGCCTGCACGAACGTCGCCTCGGCCTCTTCGATCGCTGCAGCGAGTCGAGCCGGGTCCTGCGCCTGCTCACGTGTGGCGATCACGAGCTTCGCGCCGCACATGAGCGGCAGGTAGAGCTCGAGACCCGCGATGTCGAACGAAAGCGTCGTCACGCTCAGGACGGTGTCGTTCACGTCCATCCCAGGACGTTCCCTCATCGCCTCGAGAAGGTTCACGAGCGACGCGTGCCGGATCTCGACGCCCTTCGGGTTTCCCGTGGAGCCCGACGTGTAGATGACGTAGGCGAGGGCGTCGGGATCCGTGGCGACGGCCGGGGCCAGACCGGGCTCAGCGGCGATCTCGTCCCAATCGCGGTCGATGCAGACGATGCGCGGCGCCTCGAGCCCGGCTTCGAGCAGCCGCTCCTGGGTCACGAGAACGGGAACGGCGGCGTCGTCGAGCATGAACGCCTGCCGCTCGCGGGGATACGTCGGATCGATCGGGACGTAGGCGGCGCCGGCCTTCAGAACGCCGAGGAGGGCGACCATGACCTCGGGGACGCGTTCGACGCAGATGCCGACGAGCATTCCCTCCCCCACCCCGAGCCGCTGGAGGTAATGCGCAAAACGGTTGCTCGACTCGTCGAGCTCGCGCGTAGCTGAGCGTGCTGCCCGCACCCTCGACGGCCGTCTGTTCGGGGATCCGCGTGGCCTGCGCTGCGATGAGCTCGTGCACGCAGGCCCGCTCGTAGTGGCGCTCCGTGCGGTTCCGGTCGACGAGCAGCTCACGCCGCTCCGGCTCCGTGAGGAGACGAACGGTGCCGACCGTGCGATCTGGATCGGCGACCACCTCGCGAAGCAGCGTCGCGAAGTGTCCGAACATTCGCTCGATCGTCTCCGCTTCGAACAGATCCGTCGCGTATTCCATCGTGACGTCGAGACCACCGTCCTCGCGCTCACGGGCTGCGACGGCGAGGTCGACCCTCGCCACGGCCAGGTCGGTAGCGGCACCGTCTCGATGACCATGCCGCCAAGCTCGAGCGACGGAGAGACGTGGTCGTGCGTGAAGAGCACCTGGTAGATCGGCGTGTGACTCGGATCCCGCGGGGGGTTGAGAGCCTCGACCAACCGCTCGAACGGCAACTCCTGATGTGCGATGCCGTCGAGGAGCGTGGCACGCACGCGGTCGAGCAATTCCGAGAAGGTGAGCTCGTCCTCCACTGCCGTGCGCAGCGCGAGCGTGTTGGAGAAGAGACCGATCAGAGGCTCGGTCTCCGCGTGATGCCTGCCACTGATCGGGGTTCCGACGACGATGTCCTCCGTCCCCGTGTAGCGGTAGATCAACGTGTAGAAACCGGCCAGCAGGACCGGGAAGAACGAGAGGTTGCGCGTGCGCGCGAGCGCGCGCAGCCCATCGACCAACTCTGCCGGCAGGGTTGCCCGGTACTCGGCGCCCGCATAGGTCTTGGCAGGCGGCCGCGGTTTGTCGAACGGAAGATCGAGTCGATCGGGTATCCCCGCCAGGCGACGACGCCAGTGGTCCGTCTGCTCGTCCAGCCTGGGGCCGGACATCCGGTTCCGCTGCCAGGCCGCGAAGTCGGCGTATTGGATTGGAAGTTCGGGGAGCACAGGCGCGCGGCCGGAGCACGCGGCGTCGTACGCCTCCGAGAGCTCGTTGAGCAGGATGCTTCCAGAGCCGTGGTCGGACACCAGATGATGGCTCACGAGCAGGAGCAGGTCGTGGTCCTCCATGCGGATGAGCGCCGCCCGGACCAGCGTGTCCTGCTCTAGGTCGAAGCGTCTCCAGGCGAACTCGGCTACCAGGCGATCGGCCTCCGCAGGCGCTTCCTGCGAATCGCGGAGGTCGTGAACCTCGAGCTCGATCTTTCGATCGTCGTAGACCCGCTGCACGAGTGTGTCGTCCACCAGCGAGATGCCGGTTCGGATCGCCGCGTGCCGTGAGGCGACGACGTCGAGTGCGCTCCGCAGGGCCGCTTCGTCGAGACGCCCCCGCACGCGGAGGAGTCGCGGAACGTTGTAGACGGTGACGTTCGAGAGCATGCGGTCGAGCAGCCACATGCGCTCCTGCGCGAAGGACAGAGGCGCGGCCTCTTCCGGGCCGAGCCGAGGAATGCGATTGCCGGCGCGGGCGCCCTCGAGCAGACGCCGCTCCACGTCGGCGCGGGAGCGTGCAGCCATCAGGACGCTTGGTCGGGAGTCGCCAGCTCTGCTTCCGCCGACGAGAGCTCGGCGGCGACGATCGCATCGGCGAGCGTGGCGACGGTCGGGGCGTCGAAGATGCTGTGCAGCTCGATGTCCGCAATCGTGTTCCGAATGCGGATGACGGCCTGCGTCGCAAGAAGCGAGTGACCGCCCAGCGCGAAGAAGTCGTCGTTCACACCCACGCGGTCGACGCCCAGCAGGTCGGCCCAGACACGGGCCAGCTCCTCCTCGAGTGGCGTTCGGGGCGCGACATACTCTGCGGCGAGCTCGAACTCCTTGGGATCCGGAAGCGCGCGGCGATCGATCTTGCCGCTGGCCGTGAGCGGCAGCGCGCTCAGCGACACGAACTTGCCGGGCACCATGTATGCGGGAAGCGACTCCCCGAGGAAGGCCCTGAGCTCGTCCGTCGAGACGTCCCCGTGGGGGACGACGTAGGCGACGAGCTCGTGGTCGTCACCGCTCGGGCGCGCGACGACGGCGCACTGGCGGACCGCCGCGTGCGTGCCAAGAACGGCCTGGATCTCTCCCGGCTCGATCCGGTAGCCGCGGATCTTGACCTGATCGTCGACGCGGCCGAGGAACTCGATGTTGCCGTCCGCGAGCGCGCGGACGCGGTCGCCGGTCCGGTAAAGCCGCGCCGCCGCCTCATCGGCGAAGGGATCGGGGAGGAAGCGCTCTTGCGTCTGTTCCGGTTGGTCGAGATACCCGGAGGCGACGCCGTCTCCGCCGATGCACAGCTCACCCGGCACGCCGATGGGAAGAAGGCGGAGGCTCTGGTCGACGACGTAGGCGCGGGCTCGCGGCAGCGGGCCGCCGATGGGCACGGTCGGACCGAGCGGCGAGGCCGTCCCGACCTCGAACGTGCAGGTGCCCACCGTCGTCTCCGTCGGGCCGTAGTGATTGAGGATGCGGCAGGTGGGAGCGGCGGCGCGGAGGCGGTCGACGAGTTGCCAGCTCAGGGCCTCCCCGCCGAGAACAAGCCACCTCTTCGGCAAAACGGCCTGAGTTTCGTCGCCGTCGAGGAGCGCGCGGAGTTGCGTCGGTGTGATCTTGAGGACGTCGATCGGATGCGATTGCAGGTAGGCGGCGAAACGGCTGCTGTCGACCGCGTCTCCCGGAGCCACGAGATGGAGCGTCCCTCCGCCGAGGAGCGGCGGGAAGACGCTCGTGTTTCCGAGGTCGGTGCTCAACGCGGTCACGGCCGCGAAGGACATGCCCGTCGGATCCGCGAGCTCGAGGCGATCGAGGACCCCGGCCACATAGGTGGCGAGGTTGCGGTGGGTGACGCAGACGCCTTTCGGCGTCCCAGTCGAGCCGGAGGTGTACATCACGTAGGCGAGATCGTCCGGCTCGTTCACCGGCAGCGGGTCCGTCTCGGACGTGGCCTGGAGCTCGGCGGGGTCTCCGTCGACGACCAGCACGGTCCCGTCGAAGTCGGGAAGCCTGTCCCCCACGCTCGTTTCGGTCAGGAGGACACGCGCCTGGGTCTCGGTGAGTTGATGCGTGAGCCGAGCCGCCGGGTGCTCGAAGTTGAGCGGAACATAGGCGCCGCCTGCCTTGAGCACCGCAAGAAGCGCCACGATCGAGCTGGCCGAGCGATCCATGCAGAGGGCGACCGGCGTATTGCGCTCCACGCCCAGCTCCCTGAGGCGATGGGCGATCTGGTTCGCCTGCTCGTTCAGCTCCCTGTACGTGAGCGTCGCGTCAGGTGCGACGACCGCGACGGCGTTCTGCGCCCTTTCCGCAGCGGCGTCGAACAGCTCCGTCACGGTGACGGCGACCGGCTGCGACGAGGCGCCTACGAACATCGAGAGGTCGCTCGTCGGCGTCGTCTCAGGCGTCATCGTCAGGTCTGCGACGGAAACGGTGACGTCATTTGCCGCAGAGGCGACAATCGCAGCGAGGGTGCGCGAGAGGAGACCGGCAGTACCCGAATCTGCGAGCGCCGGGGCGACGTGAAGCTCAGCGTGTGCCCCGTCTCCGCCCGAGAACCAGCACAGGTGCGCAAAGAACGGCGCCGGCGCGCCGACGAGCTCGTCGATGACGCCCGCGCCCGGCAGGTCGAGGTGTGAGAAGCCGATGTGGCAGCGCTGCGCCACCTGATCGAGGACAGTGGCATCCGCTGTGTCTTGGCGCTGCTCGAGACGCGCGCGTCCCCGGCGCAGCTGATCGGCGACCTCCACGATGGAGGTGCCGTCGTCGATGGTGCTCACCAGCGGGAGCACCTGAGCGTATGGACCAACGGCATCGGCAAGCTCGTCCTGCAGTCGGCCGTCGAGCACTGCCCCGACGAGAACGCTCGTGGCACCTGTCAGCCGTGCCAGGCATGCGTGCCAGCACGCTTCGACGAAGATCTCCTCCATGACTCCGCATGCGGCGGCGCCGCGTGCGACCGCCGCGCTGTCGAGAGCCACCGCCTCGCGCTGCGTGGAGGTGCCCAGCCGAATGTCCTCCACCCGCACGAATGGAAGCTCCGGCGATGACGGCAGGTCATCGACTTCCCACTCCCCACTGGCTCCCGTCAGCAGCTCGCTGCGCCACTCGGCATAGTCGGCGTACTGCAGCGGTTCTCCTGGCTGCGGGCTGCTTCCCGCGAGCTCTGCCTGGAGCTCCGATAAGAGCAGTGCGACCGAGCGCGCGTCTGCGCACAGGGCGGGGATCGTCAGAGAGAGGATCCGGTCACCTTCTGAGCTCGCCGAGAGAGTCGCGCACACAACGGGTCCCTGATCGAGGTCCGGAACCGCTCTGTCGCCATCGGCAATCCATCCGACGCCGGGGTCGTCATTGATCCGTTGGGCCGGCATCGTGAGCCCCAGGCTGTGCTCGAACGTCGTGCGCAGAATCTCGTGCCGCTCGATGACCCGGCTCAGGGCGTCGCGCACGGCGGTGTCGGCCACGGAGCCCACGTTCGCGCGGCAATGCACGACGAGCTGCGGGCCGTCGAGATTCCCGCGCCAGAGCTGCTCCTGCTGCGGGGACAGCCGGAAGGTCGCAGCTCCGTCGGTCACCTGTTGGCTCACGTATGCACTCGCTTTCCGGCAGCGGTCCAGGAGGGGACCGCTTGGCCTTTCGAATGGGATGCTAGGCCGGGCGGGCCGGGCGCACCACAGGACGTAGGGGCAGAAGCGTTTTTCGGCACCTACCCGACCGGCTAGGAGGAGACGATCAGGCGCGGTTGAACGAGCTCCGGCGCGTGCGCAGCAATAGGGGTGTACGCATTCTCCTCTCGGTCCGCGAGCTCGTCGAGCGTGTCGGGCAGGCTCGTCGTAGGCGTCCGCCCTCCATCGAGCGCGAGCGTCGCCTGCATCAGAAGTGGCGCGACGTGCGCCCAGCGCCGAGCCAACGGGAGGACGTGATCCTCCACCCGGGCCTGCAGGTCAGCGCTCCCCCGTTTCGCCGCTTCGCCGGCGACCTGCTGTGCGAAGAACGCACGGTGGCGTGCGATCGACCAGAGGTCGTCGGCTTGCCGGTAGGCGGCTCGATCGAGGCCGTGCTCCCGGAAGTGGCTCGCGAGACGACGGACCGCTGCCGGCCCGGCGTCACCGAGTGGCGATGGAGGGTCGGGAGCGGCTGCATGCGCGAACCACCGGAACGACGCTGCGGGAAGCGGCCGCTCATCGGCGCCGAGCGCAAACGCCTCGCGCAGGGCGAAGACCGGATCGTCCCCGGGGACTGCGGCCACCAGCGCCGGCAGGTCCGCTTGGTCGAGCGGCTCGAGTGTCGCTTGCTGGATGCCGAGATCGTTTCGGCACGTGAAGGGGTCGACGACAGAGACGGCTCCGTTCGCGGAAAGCACGAACCAGTGCGGCGCATGGCGACGGCCGTAGGCGACGTGCCAGGGCAGGTTGAAGCCGTCACCAGCCACGATCACTCGTCCGTTCGCCGCGAGCTCGTCGTTGATGCCGGCCACCGCCTCCGCCACGTCATCTGCCGTGCGGCGCACGAGACCGAGCGTGCGCGAGAGCTCCGGGGCGAGGTGTGAGAACCCGAACAGCGCGTCTCCGGCGTCGACGACGACGAGGTGCAGCCCTCCGTTGATGGCCGACGCCCAGGAAGCGGACCCGAGAGCTGCCCACGCCGCGATCGCCGAGCTGTAGCAGGTGTACGTGTCGCTCAGCGACGTGAGCTCGTCCCATACGAGCGAGGGTGGTGACCCGTTGTCCTATCCGTCACGACTGCACCGTCTCACGGGTGAGCCCTTCCGCTGGTACCTCGAGCAGGGAGAGACCCGGCCCGACTTCTCCGGCGGTGATCGTCTCCGCGAGCCACGCGCGATCGGTTCCACCGGCGCGGCGCCGACCCGGCCGGCGGGTGTATTCGTCATGTCGGTCAGCATCTTCGGGAGTCGTACGACGAGGGCAGTGAGCCCAGGGTTGGCGGCGGCAAGCCACCCTGCCAGTCCCTCAACCGCCCCTTTCGCGGCCACGTACTGCGGCCAGTCGCGCGGTGGGGCAGTCACGGCAACCGACGAGCAGAAGACGACTATGCCATCAGGCGCGAGGACGGGCAAGAGCGACGCAAGCGGCGTCGCGACGAGCCGGACGCTCGTCGCCACATAGTCCGCCACCGCGGCGGCCCCGTCCCCCGCAAGGGGGTATGAGCCCGGGGGCGGGGCGGCAGCCAGGACAACTGCCCGGCAGAGGCCGTTTCCCCGCGCTGACGAGCTTCGCGAGCGCGTCCATCTCGGACGGGTCACACGCGTCTCCACGATGGAGGACGAGGCAGCTGGCGTCGTCGCCCGCAAGTTGCCTCATCTCGTCCGCGGCATCCGTGGCGTTCGCGTACACGGCAAAGACGTGGTAGTGGCGTAGCGCAAACGCCAGGGCCAACGAGGCGCCGAGTCCGCGGCTGGCGCCGACGACGACGACCGCACCGTCAGGGTCGTGTCGAGGCAGCTCAGCTGGTTGCAGGCTCGAGGCGGCCGGCGGTCGCGGTGCGGAGCGGGTGAAGGCCTCGATCTCTACGCTCGTTGCGCCGGCCTCGCTGGTCAGCCTGCTATCGACCACGACTCTCCCCGTTCGGTCGTCAACGTCCCGCAACGCGAATACCGCCCCGTTGGCGCCGCCTGCAGCGGGAGCCAGCGTCAGCTTCACGCCGGTCAGGAGCCCGTGCAGTCCGGGAACCTCCATCCCCGCGACATAGCTCGCCCAGGCCAGACCGTTCCGCAGGCCGTCGACGAGCGCAGCGGCGCCGAGCTGCTCGGCCAGCGCTTGCAACTGAGGGCCCACGCGGTAGTCGACGGCGTGCTGCGTGTCATCCCACCCCGGAGATGCGAGGGCATCCGTCGCGGGAGAACTGCGCGATGGGCGGGGCGGAAGGGCCGGCTGGGCCTCGCCCCCGTTCAAGGCCTCGTCCTCCTCGCGCGAGAGACGGAGGCGCGCGAGTAGACGGCCCCGACCGAACGCCTTCACCCCCCACGAGTCGCCGTGGACGGTCGAGCTCGCGTCTGCAACGGCGCCGACGCTGAGCGGTCCGGAAAAGGAGACCCGCAGCGCTCGGCCGGCCGCAAGCTCCTCAGCAGGGATACAACCGAGCATCCCCATCGTGAGGAGACACCCGTGCACGATGCGCTCGCCGAACGGTGACCGGCGGGCAAAGGACGCGTCCATGTGCAACGGGTTGACGTCGCCCGATGCGCGCGCGAAGGCCGCGACATCCTCGGGCCCGAAGCGGAGCTCCCGCGATATGGCAGCCGCAGCTATCGGACAGCTCCCCGCTCGGCCACCAGGTGCTTCAGTGAGCCGACGGTCTGCTCCTCGAGGAGGGCGCTGTCGGGTAGTCGGACGTCGAAGGCCGTCTCGAGGGCATTGACGAGCCGGATCTGAGCTAGTGAGTCCCAGGCCTCGATGGTTGCCGGGCCGTCGGCGTCGGCGAAGACCGCGTCCCAGCCGAGCACGTCCTCGAGCACGTCGTGGAAGCGCCGGTCGAACTCTGTCTGGCTACTCACCGGCTTCCACGATGTACTCGCTCGCGAGCGGGCTCCCGCCGAGGTCGTAATCCCAGCGCCCCTCTCCCGCCTCGACGAACCCCAGTTTCGGGTAGAGGTCGGAGACGAGCGCGTTCCGCGGCCCGGCCACGTAAATACCGCGGAGCCGGTCGTAGCCCAGGCCTGCCGCCGCGTCCGCCACGTGGGCGAGAAGGTGCTGTTCGGCCGTCCGGCCGATCACGCGACAGCTGAGTAGCAACGTGTCGACGACTGCCGTCGCCGGCTCCTCGGGATCGGGGAACGCGATCGCCACACCGACGATGCCGTGCTGCGCGAACCGATCCTCGAGCTCGAATGTTCGGCAGATAGTGCGCGGGTCTTCCATGAGGCGCTCGATCTGTTCGGGCGTCCTGCGCACGAGCGTGAGGTTGAACTGGTTTGTCTTCTGGGTCAGCTGTGCGGCGCGCTCGAGCGTCATGGCATCCACCGGACGCACCCGGCCACGCATCTCGAGCGAACGCCAGAAGTCCGGCAACGACGTCACCTCCCGGCGCAACTCTTCAGCCTGGCGCCGCGCGGCGTACGAGCTGGTGCGAGCCCTATCCTCGGCGCTCAGCCACGACGCCTCGAGATGCGCGCGCCTTGCGACCGTTCGGATGAACTCGGACGGCGGCACGGTCGACGGCACTGTCGCAACCGAGGGCAACGCCGACGCGACCTGGGCGCACTCGGCGGGATTGTCGTCGAGGAAGACGAGGGCGTCGAGCCCGAGCCCGAGCGTCTCGGCGATCTCGGCGATCTGTGCCGACTTGGGACGCCAATCGGCGACGAACGCCTCGAAGTGCTCGAGGCGCAGCCGCATCGACGGGTTGCGCTCGAACGGCTCCCTTGCCGCCGCGAGGTCGTTCTTCGAGGCGACGGCGAGGAGGACACCGCGTCCACGGAGAGCGAGCAGGTACTCCTGGAAGGCCGCGAACGCCTCGCCTTCCGGGCCGTCACCGATCACGACGCCTTCGGCCCCCTCGTCGCCGACGACGCCGCCCCACAGGGTGTTGTCCAAGTCGACGATGATGCAGCGGGGCGCGAGGCCGACATCTCCCGCGAGCACTGCCGCGGTGGCCTTGGCCAGGCTGGGGAGCGCCTCGTACGAGAACGGCTGACGAGCCGTGTACCAGAGCCGCGGATCGAGCCACCGTTGCTTCCCGAGAGCTGCCGCAAGGCGCTCGACGTCCACGAGTAGCACGGTCGACGCCGCTTCGGCGCCGAGCCGCGCGTTCAGCTCGCGGACGAGCGAGAGACGTGCTCCGGGTATCCGCAGCGCCAGGTGTCCCAGTGGCGACTCGTCGGGAACAACGAACCCGTGCTGAACGACACGCGCGCCGACTCTCGATCCGAGCGCATCCCACAGGGATCGCCAACGCCGGACTTCGGCCGTCAGCGAGTCCTGCGGATCCTCGCTGAGAGCGGGGAACGAAAGGTCGGCGGTCGTGGGTGCAACGAGAACGTGGGTTGGGGCGAACTGCACCAGGCCGGTGTTCTCCCCGAGCGCCTCCTGCTCGAGCTGTCCGTACGGCGCCGCGTAGGCCTGGAGGGCGATCCCGAACGCAGGACACGCGACGCGCAGGTACTCGACGAGCTCGGCGGACTCGTAGGAGCAGAGGAGAGCGAGTCGGACATCTCGCCCGCACGGCGGTGCCCATCCGTCGGCCGCGCCCGTCTGCAGGAGCCGACGGGCGAGGCCCCAGGTCGCAGCGTCATCCTCGGCGAGCAGAGACGGCCGGAGGAGCTTCCAGGCGTCGTCATGACGGCCTTCCCGGACGAGGTCGCGAACCGCGTCACGGATCCCGCCCGCCGCTAGCTGCGAGGACGCCGTTGGCGCGGGATCCCCGGTGGGCGGCAAAGTCTCGATGTCGATCCTCCTCGTCACTTCCATGGCCGCTCTCCGATTCGTTGCAGATCTTGCCTGCCGAGTCACCTGACCGGTTGGCCAGGTACGGAGCCTATGGCTCGTCGTTCGTCCCGTTGGCGCCCCCCGAGGGCCGCAATACCATCCGAGCCATGACAGACCTTCGGGAGCTCGTTCCCGATCCTGAGCGCGCGGTCCCTGCTGGGCCGGATTCGAGTCCGGAGCCGATCCTCTCGCAGCTGTGGTGCGAGGTCATCGGCTGCGAGTCGGTCGAGCCTGAGGACGACTTCTTCTCGCTCGGTGGCGACTCTCTGCTCGCGATCCGGATGCTCGCCACCGTCGAGGATCTTTTCGGCGTCGCCGTGGAATTTCCGGAATTCGCCGACACTCCGACGATCACGTTCCTCGTCGCGACGATCGCGGCCGAACCGGCGGCGACCCAGGCCGAGCCGTCTTCGAGAAAGGTACCGGGGTCTCCACCGGAGCCCTCGACCGGGCCGCAGCGCCTGCCGTGCACCCCCGCGCAGGAGCGCCTGTGGTTTCTCGAGGAGATGGCGGGGGCCCGCGGCGTCTACAACATGCCCCTCGGAGCGAGACTCCGCGGCCCGGTGGACGCCGATGCGCTCGAACGGAGTCTCAGGGAGATCGTGCGACGGCATGCCGCACTCCGGACGCGCTTTGCAGACGATGGCGGTGCCCCGGTCCAGGTGGTGGATCCGCACCTCGAGCTGAGCCTCGAGCAGCACGACCTCAGCGGGCTGGCCGAGCCCGAGGAGTCCGCGCAGCGTTTCGCGGACGAGTTCGCATCGCGGCCGTTCTCGCTGAAGACCGACATCCTGGTCCGCGCCGCCCTCCTACGAGTCCGTCCCGACGAGCACGTGCTTCAACTCGTCTTCCATCACATCGTCTGCGATGGCTGGTCGCACGTCGTCATCTTCCGAGAGCTGGCTGCTTTGTATGGCGCTCTGGCGCGCGGGGACGACTCCCGAGCTCCCCCCGCCGCGCATCCAGTACGCCGAGTTTGCGCTCGGACAAGGCGGTGTCTCGGATGAAGACGAGCTGACCGAGGGCCTTGCCTACTGGCGTGACCGGCTGCGCCGCCGCACCACAGGCACTCGAGCTGCCGACTGACCGCCCAAGGCCGCCGGCACCGAGCTACCGCGGATCCTCGAGGCGCACACGCCTTCCGGCCGCGCTTGCCGCGGACGTCCGAGCCTTCGCCCGAGCCGAGGGCGCCACCGTCTTCACCACCCTGCTTTCGGTCTACTACGTGCTCCTCCACCGGCTGAGCGGTCAAGCAGGCGTCGTGGTCGGCGCAACGGTTGCGGGCCGAGAGCGAAGCGATCTCGAGGATGCAGTCGGTCTGTTCGCGAATACGGTGGCGCTTGCCCTCGAGCCCGAGGACGGCCCGACATTCCATGAGCTGCTCGGCCGAGTTCGCACCGTCGTGCACGGCGCCATGGCGCACCAGGATGTTCCGTTCGAGCGGCTCGTTGCGGAGCTTCAGCTCGAGCGCGACCTCAGCCGCCACCCGATCTTCCAGGTGTTCTTCGCGCACGTGCCGCAGGCTCCCCTCGACATCCCCGGGGCAGAGCCGTTCGATGCACGCCCCTCGACGGCGCGGTTCGACCTCACCCTGTGGGTCGAGGAGGAGGCGAACGACGAGCTGGAGCTCGTGTGGGAGTACGCGACAGACCTCTTCGACGGAGAGACGATCGCGAGATTCGAGGCGTACTTCCTCGAGTTGTTGCAAGCAGCGATCGACGCTCCGGCGCAAACAGTTGCCGACCTCCCGATCATCGCGCCCGCCGAGCGCGACAACCTCGTCGAAGCCTCCGCCTCGAAGGCGGAGTTCCCGGTCGCATGCCTCCACGAGCTGTTCGCCGCGCAAGTAGAGCGGTCTCCCGACGCTCCTGCGCTCACCTTCGAGGGGACGACGATCTCCTATGGCGAGCTCGACGCTCGGGCGAACGCGGTCGCGCACCGGCTGCGCGCTGAGGGCGTCGGCCCCGACGTGCTCGTCGCACTCTGTCTCGAGCGGTCGTTGGAGCAGGTGATCGCGATCCTCGGCGTCCTGAAGGCGGGCGGTGCGTACGTTCCGCTGGATCCGCAGTACCCCGCGGAACGCCTTGCCTACATCCTCGAGGACACGCAGGCCCCTGTTCTGCTCACGCAAGAGTCGTTGCTGGAGGGGCTCCCCCGCACGAGGCGGTTGCACTGTGCTTCGGCACCGATCTCGACGAGGGGGAGCGCCGGCCCGAGCCACCGCCTACGCAATCGCGTCCCGAGGATCTCGCCTACGTCATCTACACCTCAGGCTCGACGGGCGCACCCAAGGGAGTCCAAGTCGAGCACCGAAACGTTGCCCGGCTCTTTTCGGCAACCGACGCGTGGTTCGGATTCTCCGAGGCTGACACGTGGCTCTTGTTCCACTCGTACGCCTTTGATTTTTCCGTGTGGGAGCTCTGGGGACCGCTCCTGTACGGCGGTCGTCTCGTCGTTTGCCCTCACTGGACCACGCGCTCGCCGCAGCAACTCGCCGAGCTGCTCGTAGACGAGCGCGTCACGGTGATGAACGCAACTCCGAGCTTGTTCATGACCGCCCTCGACGACCTGCTCGCGGTCGCGGACGACCTGCACCTGCGCGTCGTCGTGTTCGGCGGCGAGGCGTTGCGACCGCACGGGCTGAGACCCTGGTTCGAGCGGTTCGGTGACGCGCGGGCCGCAACTCGTGAACATGTACGGGATCACGGAGACGACGGTGCACGTGACCTACCGTCCGATAGATGCGGCGGATACCGAACGCGACGTCAGCCCGATCGGACGAGCCGATCCCCGATTTGAGCATGTACGTCCTCGACCCGCGGCTCGAGCCCGTTCCGCCGGGCGTTCCCGGTGAGCTCTTCGTGGGCGGGGCAGGCGTCGCCCGCGGTTATCTCAACCGACAGGAGCTTACGGCTGAGCGATTCCTGGCGAACCCGTTCGGTGGCGGGCGCCTCTACCGCACCGGTGACCGAGCCCGCCGCCGCGCGGACGGTGAGGTCGAGTACCTTGGACGCCTCGACGACCAGGTCAAGGTTCGCGGCTTCCGGATCGAGTTGGGAGAGATCGAGGCGGCCCTTGCAGAGCACCCAGCCGTCGCCGAGTGCATCGTCCGGGCGCTCGAGGTAGCGCCAGGTGATACGCGGCTCGCGGCATACGTCGTGCCTGCCGCATCGGCTCGCGGGAACGATCCGGAGTCGCTCCGAACGGAGATCCAGAGCAAACTCGAAGAGAAGCTCCCCGGGTACATGGTGCCCGCGTCCTTCGTGGTCATCGACGCGCTCCCGCTCACCTCGAACGGGAAGCTGGACGTTCGGTCGCTGCCGTCGCCCGTCTGGGAGCGCGACGTCGCCGGCGAGGATGTCGCTCCGGCGACCGAGACGGAGAAGCGGCTTGCCGCAATCTGGTGCGAGGTGCTCGGCGTCGCGGAGGTCGGACGCGACACTAGCTTCTTCAATCTAGGCGGGCACTCGCTCCTTGCGGCACGCGTGATCGCGCAGGTTCGCGAACGGTTCCAGATAAAGCTGTCCGTCCGCTCGATCTTCGAGCACCCAGTGCTGAGTGCGTTCGCGGCGCACGTCGACGAACTCGTCGACACCGCGCAGGCTTCGACTCCTCCCGACTCGACAGTCGCACAGCAGGAGCCGGTCCGCGACCGGCGTCAATATCCGCTGTCGGCCAACCAGCAGCAGCTTCTCTTCTTCGACCAGCGCGACAGTGGAAGCCCGGTCTACAACGCCGGCCTCGCGGTCGCTGTTACCGGACCACTGGATAAAGGCGCGCTCGAGGGTGCGCTCGCCGGAGTCGTCGACCGACACGAGGCGCTGCGAACTGTCCTCGTCTGGCGGGACGGCGTCGCAGAGCAGGTAGTCCTCGACGATTGGTCCTCGAGCTCCCCGTGGTCGATCTCGACACGGCCTCGGCAGCCGGCGGTCGCGCGGAGCTTCCGGATCTCCTGCGCGAGCACTCGCGGCGGCCATTCGCGCTCGAGCGTGAGTTGCTGCTCCGAGCGACGCTCTTCAGACTCGCCGAGGAGGAGCACGTCTTGCTGTTGCAGACGCACCACATCGCGGTCGACGCTTGGTCGGTCGAGATCCTGTTCCGGGACATCGCCGAGCTCTACGACGCCGCAGTTTCCGGCCGCGCGCCCCAGCTACCCGAGTTGCCGCTCCAGTATCGCGACTTCGCGCTGTGGCAACGAGAGCGGCTGCAAGGGCAGGAGCTGCAGGACGAGCTTCTCTTCTGGCGCGAGGCCCTCGCAGGCGCGCCCACGTTTCTGCCGCTCGCGACGGACCGGCCGAGACCGCGGGTCGAGCGTTTCGAGGGCGCAATCCACGAGCTTGCGCTCGGCCCGGAGGTCGCACGTGCCGTGATCGCCGCGAGCCGTGAAGAGAACGTGACGCCCTACATGTTCCTCCTCTCCGTTTTCGCGACCCTGCTCTACCGCTACACCGGCCAGGACGACATCTTGCTCGGGGGACCGTTTGCCAACCGTGGCCGGACCGAGTTCCAGCAGTTGGTCGGTTTCTTCGCCAACACCCTCGTCGTGAGAGCGCGACTCGCGGGGAACCCCACCTTCAGCGAGCTCTTGTCTCGGGTCCGGGAAACCACGACCGACCTGCTCGATCACCAGGAGCTCTCCTTCGAGGGGATCGTCGACGGCGTCCGGCCGCAGCGCCGCGCCGGGGTGAACCCGCTCTTCCAGGTCAACTTCCGCGTTCGCGTCGATCCGTCCCCGAGCCTCGCTCTTACCGGGACGACGACACGCCGAGTCCCCGTGGAGATAGGGCTCGCGCGATTCGACCTAGCGCTCGAGCTCCATGTCCATCAGGAGGGGATCCTCGCCGAGTTCAACTTCAACACCGACCTCTTCGAAAGGGAGTCCATCGAGCGTCTCAGCGCCGGCTTCGTAAGCCTTCTTACCCAGGCGCTCGACCGGCCCGCTACGCGGCTGCTCGAGTTCCAGATGCCCGACGATCTCCTCTCCGTGGGAGCGCCGGCGCCGCAGGCCGGGCCGATCCGAAGGTCGCGCGCGCGCGACGCGCGCTGACCGCCGACGCGCCGGGACGATCAGACTGCTACGGGGGACTCCTCGCGCTCCCAGCCGAAGTCGATCCCGAGCAGGTCGTAGAGACGCTCGTTGTGCGGGCGGAAGTACTCGACCATCTTGGCGCGCACGTCCGGTGCCATCGGCGTGTACTCGCCGCCCGTGTGAAGCCGCGGCGGTTTCCCGAGACGGTGGGCGGGCAGGCCGAGAAACTCATAGACGGCGTCGATCGTCGCAGTGGAGTCAGCGAGATCCTCCGCTTTGAGGAAGAGGAACTGCTCGCGGGGGAAGAGCGCCAGCCACCGCTCGAGCTGTTCGGCGTAGCGGCTCCGAGCGAGATACGACCAGCGGCCGAAGTCCGGATTTTGGTAGTGAGGATCGGCCGACAGGCGGGCCACGATCGGACGGAGCCGTTCCTCCTCCGCGGCCGCCGCCTCCTCGAAGCGCTCGAACGGCTCGATGCCCTGACGGCGCGACATCTGGAACTGCGAGTACGCGCGGTCGACCGGGTTCCGGAGCACGGCGAGCAGCTTCACGTCCGGCAGGATCTCCCGGATCCGTCCGGGGGCCCAGTAGCTCGAGATGTACGAAGGGCTCGCCTCACCCGTCAGAAACGGCCGTCCATGCTCGGCCTCAAGCTCGCGCCGCACGCTCTCGAGCGGGAAATGCGACCGGTACCAATCGAGACCGCGCTGGAAGCCGTAGTCGAAGAAGTGGACTTCCTTCGTGTTCTGGAAGTGAGGGTCGGTAGTCGTGCAGGGCAGGACGAAGGGATGGTCGATCAACGCTCCGTACAGGCTGGTCGTCCCACTCTTGGCCGCGCCGATGACGACGAAGTCGGGCAGCACGCGTCCGCGGCCGGGGTTGCGGCCGACGAACGCCCGTGCGTCGTAGTAGCGGCGGCGCGCGGTCAGATAGAGGGGAAGCGGGACTGACCAGCGAGCTCGCCGGCTTATGCGAGATCCCAAACCGGACACCTTCCTATTGTCGCAACGAGTGCCCGCGGTATCACCTGGACATTCGAAGAGTCAGTGCGACAGCAGCTCTATCGTGCGGTGAAGCCCGCGTCGACGGGCAGGACGGCCCCGGTGATCCTCGCCGCGGCGTCGGAGGCGAGCCACGAGATCGCGGCCGCGACGTCGGCCCCGACGATGAGCGAGCCGAGAGGATGATGAGGCAGCGAGAGCCCTTCGTAGTCCTCGGGGTCGACGCCGAGCATGTCCGCGACGCCGCCCAACATGCCTGAGGACGAGCTCGGGCTCGTCTCGCACCGACGTCGGGCAGACCGCATTCACCCGGATGGAGTACGGGGCGTAGTCGAGCGCGAGCGCGCGGGTCAGGCCGATGACACCGTGCTTGGCAGCCACGTAGTTCGCGAACAGTGGGAACGCCACGAGGCCCGCCGTCGAGGAGACGTTGACGATCACTCCGCTCCGGCGGGCGACCATGCCCGGGAGCACGGCTCTCGCGCAGCGCCACACCCCGCTCAGGTCGACGTCGAGCACGAGCCCCCACGCCTCCTCACTGAGCTCGTGCGCGGCGACGCCGGCGGGGCCGACGAGGCCCGCGTTGTTCACGAGGACGTCGATGGGTCCGAGCTCTGCGCGTCCCCTGGCGAACGGCCGCTTCGACCTGCTCGGGTCGTCTCACGTCGGCGACCGTCGCCGCCACGAGGCTGCCTCGAGCGCGGCAGCTCTCGGCGGTCTCGTCGAGATCCTCCCGCGTGGCGAGCGGATAGGGGCACGCCTCGATGGGGGCGCAGATGTCGGTGAGAAGGAGGTTGTCGCCGGCTTCGGCGAACGCGAGTGCGGTCGCGCGCCCGATACCCCGCGCCGCCCCGGTGATGAAGACCGTCCTCGGCATGAGGTGCACCGTAACGTCGTTCGCTACCTGCACGATGGGCTAGGGTGCGGGCAAACGCTGCACGATCGTCGCGTACGCGTGTCTCAGAGTGCCCACTAGCATCGAGATGTGGGCGGAAAGCCGTCTCTGGTCGTGGAACGACGCATGAACACGAGGGCAGAACCGACAGGCTCCGACGGCGATCTCGCCCGGCGCGTCGGCTCGCTCTCGCCGAAGGCGCGGGCCGAGTTGCGCGAAGCGCTGCGCAAGCGCGCGCCCGTGCCCGGGATCCCTCGCCGCACCGGCGGCGGGCCGGCGCCTCTGTCGTTCTCGCAGCAGCGGATGTGGTTCCTCGATCAGTGGGAGCCGGGCTCTCCGACCAACAACGGCGCACGCGCCGTACGACTGCAGGGCGACCTCGACATCGACGCGCTGAGGCGCGGGCTTGCCGCGGTGATCGAGCGGCACGAGATCCTGCGCACGACGTACGTCGTCGAGGAGCGGGAGCCGCTCCAGGTTCCCCTTGACGACTGGTCGCTCGACATGCCGATCGTCGACCTGACGACGATTGACGCCGATAGCCGGGAACACGAGCTGGCGCGGTTGCTCCGAGAAGCGGCGCGCCGAGGCTTCGACGCTCGATGCCGACCTCATGATCCGGCCCACCCTGTTTCGGTTGAGCCCGACGGAGCACGTCCTCCTCCTGTCGCTCCACCACATCGCGTTCGACGCGGCGTCGGATCGGGTGTTCAACCGCGAGCTCGCGGAGCTCTACGGCGCGTTCGTCGAGGGCCGAGCGCCGCAGCTGCCGGAGTTGCCGATCCAGTTCGCCGATTACGCCGTCTGGCAGCGGGAGCACCTTCAGGGGCCAGTGCTCGAGAAGCTCCTGGGCTACTGGCGCGGCGCACTCGCGGACGCACCGGAGCGTCTACGCCTGCCGGCGGACCATGCTCGGCCCCCGGTGCAAGCCCACCGCGGCCGGCACCGGTACGTGGCGTTCGACGGCGCTCTCGGCGCCGAGATAATCGGCGCTCGCCCGGCGCGAGGGCGTCACGGTCTACATCGCCCTGCTCGCCGCGTTCGACGCGCTCCTCTACCGCTTCACCGGGCAGGACGACATTCTCGTGGGCTCGCCCTTCGCGGGGCGCAACGAGAGCGAGCTCGAGGGACTGATCGGCTTCTTCACCAACACGCTCGTCCTGCGGAACCGCTTGGCCGGCAATCCGACCTTTCGGGACCTGCTCGGGCGCGTTCGCGCAAGCACCGCGGGTGCGTTGGCCCACCAGGAGCTGCCGTTCGAAAAGCTCGTCGAGAGCCTGCAGGTTAGGCGCGACCCGAGCTTCAACCCCCTCTTCCAGGTCAATTTCCGCGCGAACGCCCAGGAGCGTCAGCTCTTGGAGCTTCCCGGTGTACGTACGGTCGGCTCGATCGACATCGACATCGGGTTCTCGCGCTTCGACCTCGCCCTCGAGCTCCAGATCGAGGGCGGCGAGCTCGGCGGCTACTTCGAATACGACGAAGACCTCTTCGATGCGGCGACGATCGACCTGCTCGCGGCCGACTTCGAGCAACTGGTGCGGAAGGTCGTTGTCGCGCCCGAGACACCGATCCTCGCGCTCGGCCCGCGCCGTACCGGCGCCGCTCAGAACCGCTCTCCGATTCCACGGACATCGCACTGACCTCGACGACGAAAGGCTCTGACATGCAGGACGAGAACGCAATCAGCTACCGGCTCTCCCCACAACAGGAGCTCGCCTGGACGATTAGGCCGGACGGGCCTAAGGACGCAGGGCAGCTGATCGTCGGGCTCGAGGGCCCGGTCGATGTCGATCGTCTGCGCAACGCGTTCTCGCTGCTCGTCGACCGGCACGAGATTCTGCGCTCGACATATGTGCGGCAGCCGGGCATGAAGACTCCCCTGCAGGTCGTCGGTGGCTCCGCGCCGCTCGATTGGGAGCTCGTCGATCTCAGCGAGCTCGATCCCGCGACGCAGCAGGCGCGCACGGCCGAGGTTGCAGCCGCCGAGCGGCAGCGCAGCTGGGATTACGAGAACGGTCCCCTGCTCTCGGCCCGCCTCCTCGCGATGGCGCCCGATCGTCTCACCCTCGTCGTGACCGCCGCTGCGCCGTGTGTGGACGCCGGTGCGCTCGCGACGATCGCCGCCGAGCTGGCGGCGCAATACGCCGGCCGGGCCGTGGATCAGGAACCGTTGCAGTACGCCGACTTCTCCGAGTGGCAAAACCAGCTGGCCGTCTCCGAGGATGAGGATGCAGAAGCCGGCCGGCAGTTCTGGTCGGAGGCCGCGCCCGCAGCGACGACCAGCGTTCCGTTCATGCGCCGGGTGGCCCCCGCGGCGACCGAGACGGTGCCCCTCACGCTTCCGGTCGAGACGCCAGGGCTCGAGTCGGTGGCTCAGCGCACACGGAACGTCACTCGCCTCCCTCGTCTTCGCCGCCTGGGTGATCGTGTTGTGGAAGCTGAACGACGGAGACGAAGTCGCCGTCGGCTCGCTGTCTGCGCGCCGGCTCCACACGGAGCTCGAGACCGCTGTCGGCGCGTTCTCGCGGCCGCTGCCGCTCCGCGCAAGCCTCAGCGGCGAGCTGACCGCAGGCGATCTCGCCGCGCAACTCGCTCGGAGCCAGGAGCTCGCGGAGCGCTGGCAGGACTTCGCTCCGACCGGAGGCGACGTGAGCGTCGGCTTCGTCGAGGTTCCGCGAATCGAGCCGATTCGGGACGAAGGCGTCGAGATGTCGTGCCTCGAAGTCTCGCCGCCGGGCATCTTCCCGATCGCGCTCGAGTCGGACGGCACGGCGTGCGTGCTCCGCTACGAGCCGGGCGCCCTCGATCGAGCTTCGGCCGAGCGGCTGGCCCGTCACGTCGAGCTGCGTGTTGGCGTCGATCGCATCCGCCCCCGAGCAGAGCCCTTGCCAAGATCGACTT
Organism: uncultured Actinomycetes bacterium; assembly: GCA_963825805.1. Lineage (GTDB taxonomy): Bacteria > Actinomycetota > Thermoleophilia > Gaiellales > Gaiellaceae > Palsa-739. The sequence goes on from CAWGVE010000050.1 coordinate 96,671, forward strand.
GCTCGACGACGCGGATCTGCGCCGGTTGACGGTCGAGGTCAACGACACGGCGACCGCGTTCCCGCAGACGCCGATCCACGAGCTGATCGCGCAGGCGGCGGCTTCCGCCCCGCACGCAGGACGCCGTCGTGGACGAGGCCGGCACGGTGTCGTACGCAACGGTCGAGGCCCGCTCCAACCAGGTTGCGCACCGGCTGCGCGGCGCGGGCGTAGGCCCGGGCTCGATCGTCGGCCCTCTGCACCGACAGATCGATCGAGATGATCGTCGGGCTGCTCGGGATCCTCAAGGCCGGCGGGGCGTACCTGCCGCTCAACTTCGAGCATCCGCCGGCGCGCCTGGCGCACCAGCTGCGCGAGACGGAGTCGCCGGTTCTCGTGACGCAGGAGAGCCTCCTCGGGCGCCTACCGGAGTTCGAGGGCGAGGTCGTCTGCCTCGATCGCGACCGGGAGAGCCTCGACTGCGAGCCGGCCACCGCGCCGGAGGTCGCAGTCTCGCCGGACAACCTCGCGTACGTGATCTACACGTCGGGCTCGACCGGCACGCCGAAAGGCGTCGGCGTGACGCACAGCAACCTCGCGAACTACGTGCATGCGATCAGCGCCCGCCTCGGCGCGAACGAGGCGCCGCTCGCGTTCGGGATGGTGACCGCGATCTCCACCGATCTCGGCAATACCGCCGTCTTCCCGGCGCTCTGCACCGGCGGGACGCTGGTGCTCGTGAGCCCCGGCGCGGCGGCCGACGCTGCGGCTGCGGCCGCGTACCTTCGCGCCCACCCGGTCGACGTGCTCAAGATCACGCCCTCCCATCTCAACGCTCTGCTCGCGGGCACCGACGGAGCGGACGTGCTGCCGAAGCGCTGGCTCGTCTGCGGCGGTGAAGCTCTCTCATGGGACATCGTCGCGCGCGTGCGCGAGCTCGGCAGCTGCCGGATCCTCAATCACTACGGGCCAACGGAGACGACCGTCGGTTCCTGCAGCTTCGTCGTCGAGGAGTCCGGAGCAGTCGCCGCAGACGGTGACGGTTCCGATCGGCTCTCCGCTAGCGAACACGCTCTGCTACGTGCTCGACGAGAGCGGCAAGTGCGTCCCCGAAGGGGTGTTCGGCGAGCTCTACATCGCCGGTGCCGGGGTCGCGAGTGGATACGTCGGCCGGCCCGACCTGACGGAGGAGCGCTTCCTGCCCGACCCGTTCGCGGGCAAGGGCCGGATGTACGCGACCGGCGACGCGGTCCGGCGTCTGCCCAAGGGGGACATCGAGTTCATGGGTCGCGGCGACGACCAGATCAAGATCCGCGGTTTCCGTGTCGAGCCGGCCGAGATCGAAGCAGCCTTGCGGAGCCACGCGCACGTCGATGAGGCCGTGGTCGTCGCCCCGATGGATTCCCGCGGCGAGCACCGGTTGATCGCGTACGTGGTCGCGCCGAACGTAACGACCGACGAGCTCCGCCGGCACCTTGCAGATTGGGTCCCGGAGTTCATGATCCCGTCGACGTTCGTCCCCATCGAGGCAGTGCCCCGCACGGCGAGCGGAAAGATCGACCGGCTCTCGCTGCCTTCACCGGAGAGCGTGTCGACACCGTCGGCCGGGCCGGCCTACACGGCACCGAGGACGCCCACCGAGGAAGCGATCGCGGCTATATGGGCAGACGTGCTCGGTGTCGATAAGGTCGGTGTGGACGACGACTTCTTCGCGCTGGGCGGCCACTCCCTGCTCGCGACCCAGATCGTCGCGCAACTGCGCAGCGACTTCGCCGTCAATCTCCCACTCCACGCCCTCTTCAGCTTCCCGACCGTCGCGACCCTGTCGCAGCAGGTCGTCGAGCTGATGGGAGAGAGCCCCGACCCGGACACGCAGGGGCTGATCGCCGAGCTCGAAGGACTCTCGGACGAAGAGGTCGCCCGGTTGCTCCAGGAGGGCGAAGAGGCAGGAAGCTCGCGGCAGTGACGTCGTCGGGAGGAAGCGAGGACGTCCAGGCTCGGCTGGCGCGTCTCAGCGACGCCCAGCGGGCGTTGCTCGAGCGGCGCCTCCTCGAGCAGCGCGCCGCCTCGGCGGACGTCGGCCCGGATCTCGCGCCGGGAGGTCCTCTCGCCGGTGCCGTTGTCGTACTCCCAGGAGCTGCTTGTGGCTCCTGAGCCAGCTCGAGGGCGGCGGCGTCGCCTACAACGCTCCCGCGGCCTTCCGCCTTCACGGGCCGATCGACGCGGAGGCTCTCCAGCAAGCGCTCGACGGCCTCGTCGCACGCCACGAGATTCTCCGCACGACGTACGACCTCGTCGACGACCACCCGATGCAGATCATCGAGCCGTCGGGCTCGGTGGAGCTTCTCCAGCGTCGACCTGAGCGGCCTGCCGGAGAGCGAGCGCGACGCCGAGCTCCTGCAATTCCTGCACAGCGAGTCGGAGCACGAGTTCGACTTGCGTGTCGATCCGCCGCTGCGCCCGTTCCTGATCCGCATGGGCCCGGACGACCACGTCTTCTTCAACGTCATGCATCACATCGCGACCGACGGCTGGTCACGCGCAGTTCTGCACCAGCGACCTCACCGAGCTGTACGACGCCGCTCTCGAGCGGCGCGAGCCGCAGCTCGAACCGCTCCGGATCCAGTACGCGGACTACGCCGTGTGGCATCGCACGTGGCTCGACGGCGGAGTCCTCGAGCAGCAGCTCGGTCACTGGAAAGACGTTCTGCGCGGTTCGCCCTCGCGGCTCGAGCTGCCGACCGACAGGCCTCGGCCGGCCGTCCGAAAGTACGTGGGCGATCACACGAGCCGCATGCTCTCGCCGGACCTGAGACAGCGGCTCGAGGCCATCGCCCGCGAGAGCGGCGGCACGCTCTTCATGGTGCTCCTCGCTGCCTACGCGACGTTGCTCCAGCGCTACTCGGGTGAGGACGACATCGTCATCGGAACGCCCTTCGCGGGTCGCAACCGCAGCGAGCTCGAGGGGATGATCGGCTACTTCATCAACCCGCTCGCCCTGCGCATCGATCTGTCGGGGGCACCGTCCTTCGACGAGTTGCTGGCGCGGGCGAAGGAGACGACACTCGCGGCATTTGCCCATGCCGACGTCCCGTACGAGATGGTCGTTCGGGCGACGACTCCGGAGAGAGACCTGAGTCAGTCGCCCGTCTTCCAGGTGATGATGGTGCTGCACAACCCCGACTGGGAGCGGAAGCGCCCGAAGTTCGAGCCCAGAGGCGTGACGGCGACGGAGCTCGTGCACGAGAAGGGATGGGCGAAGTTCGACCTCCTGCTCGGCATGAGCCAACGGCCGCGCGGGCCTCAACACGACCTGGGAGTACAGCAGCGAGCTGTTCGACGCGTCGACGGCCGTCCGGCTTGGTCGCCACTTCGAGAAGCTCCTCGAGTCGATCGCCGCCAATCCGGCAAGCCCCGTCTCGCGGCTCCCGATGCTCCTCGACGAAGAGCGCACGGCGATTCTCACGCGACTGGTCGAAGGCGCCGGCCGCGTTTCCGCAAGACAGGCTCGTCAAGGATCTCTTCGAAGACTGGGCGCGGCGCACGCCGGACGCGGACGCCGTCGTGTTCGAGGGCGACCGACTCACCTTCAGGCAGCTCGACGAGCGGGCGAACCGGGTCGCGCATCGGCTCCGGAGCCTCGGCGTCGGTCCGGGTCGGCTCGTCGGCATCTACATGAACAAGTCGCTCGACCTCGTCGCCGCCGTACTCGGGGTCATCAAGGCGGGTGGGGCGTTTGTCCCGCTCGATCCGATGTATCCCGCCGAGCGCATCGAGTTCATGCTGCAGGACGCCCGCCCCACGGTGCTCGTGACCACCGCCGATGAGCAGCCGCCCGTCGACGAGCTCGACGTCACCGTCTTCTCGGCGTGGGACGAGCTCGAGGCCGAATCGCCCGAGCCGCTTCCGACGGTCGCAGGCCCAGAGGATCTCGCCTACGTGATCTATACGAGCGGCTCCACGGGCCGGCCGAAGGGGGCCGTGATCACGAACGGGAGCCTCGTCAACGCGTTCCACGCCTACGACGAGGCATACCGGTTGACGGATGACACGACGAGCCACCTGCAGATGGCGAGCTTCTCCTTCGACGTGTTCGTCGGCGACGTCATCCGCTCGCTGCTCTCCGGCTCGAAGCTCGTGCTGTGTCCGCTCGAGAAGGTGATGGATCCCGAGCAGCTGTACGCCCTCATGATCGAGGAGGCCGTCGACTGCGCCGAGTTCGTCCCTGCTGTGACGACGATGCTCGTAGAGCATGTGCGAGAGCGTCGGGCGCACCCTCGAGTTCATGCGCGTGATCGTCGTCAGCTCCGAAGGTTGGCGCACGGACAAGTACGAGCAGTACGCGCGCGTGTGCGGGCCGAAGACCCGCTTGATCAACGCGTACGGTCTCACCGAGGCGACGATCGACAGCACGTATTTCGAACCGACGGAACCGCTCCTGCCCGATCGCTTCGTCCCGATCGGCAAGCCTCTCGCAAACACCGAGATCTACCTGCTGGACTCGAACCTCGAGCCGGTCCCGACCGGCGTCGCGGGAGAGCTCTGCGTCGGCGGCTTAGGCGTCGCGCAGGGCTATCTGAACCGTCCGGACCTCACCGCCGAGCGCTTCGTCGACAGTCCGTTCGGCGGCCCCGGTTCCCGGCTCTACCGGACCGGCGATCTCGCGCGTTGGCTTCCGGACGGCAACATCGAGTTCCTGGGCCGGGCCGACCGTCAAGTGAAGATCCGCGGCTTCCGGATCGAGCCAGGCGAGGTCGAGGCTCTGCTCGAGCGGCACCCCGCCGTGCGTGCCGCAGCTGTGATCCCGTGGGAGCGGCGGCCGGGCGATACGCAGCTGATTGCCTACTACGAGCCGTCCGGCCCCGAGCCGCCTGATCCCGATGTGCTGCGCGACACTCTTGCTGCGGAGCTCCCTGCGTTCATGATGCCGTCGGCATTCATTTCGGTCACGGCATTTCCGCTCACTCCGAACGGCAAGGTCGACCGCGCCGCGCTGCCTCAACCCGAGTCCGCCGACTTCGCAAACGCCGTCTCGGAACCCCTCCAGACGGAAATGGAATTCACCGTCGCGAAGCTGTGGAACGAGGTTCTCGACGTCGAGGTCTCCGGCGCGAACGACAACTTCTTCGCCCTGGGCGGCCACTCTCTTCTCGCGGCACGTGTCATCTCGCGACTGAACGGACAGGCCGGCGTCGACCTCACGCTGCGCGCGATCTTCGAGGCGCCGACCGTCGGCGCCCTCGCATCACTCATCGACCGAAGACTCGCGGAAGGGGCGTCGAACGACTCCGGCCCCACGCTCAAGCGCATCGACCGCTCGCGGCGTCGCGCGAGCGTGCCCTCCCTCGCTACGCCCCCGAACGAGCCCGCCTAACCGGGTATCGGGCTGTCCGCTCGCTCCGACCGTCCTGAGCCGGCCGGTTGATCCGAGCGCGAACTTGATCCAGCTCTTGGCGGGATCCACGAGCGTGAGCTTCCACCGAAGTCCGGTCCCCTGCTGCGACGTGGATTGACTTCGGGCGTCGCCGCAGGACCGTGCCGGGCGGCCGGTCGGTCGGCCCCGCCGGATCGATTCGCTTGGCATAGACGCCGCCGGCGGCCGGCAGGGATGTTCCCGCGCAGGATCCGGTTCCGTCGGACGAGCTCTTCCGCCGGCTGCGACCAGTCGATCTCGAGGCGACGAGCTTCCTTGGTGTACGGCGAGCCGCGATACGAGCCGCCTTCCGGCTGAGGCCTGCCCGAGATGCGACCGGTATCGCGGATCTGTTCCAGAGTCTGAATCAGGAGAGGACGTGACAGGTCGCCGAGCTCTCGCCAGACGCCGACCGGATCCGGATCCGGTCCGACCTCGACGGCCGTTTGCCCGAGGATCGGCCCGGTGTCCACGGGCACCGTCATCTGGTGGATGGTCACGCCGACGCGAGGGCATCCTTCGTAGAGGGCCCACCACACAGCGCACACCCCCCGGTAGTCGGGCAGCAGCGACGGATGGATGTTGATGGCGCCGAGCGTCGGAGTGGCGAGGACGTCGTCGGGCACGATGCGGGCGTACGCGGCCGAGATCATCAGGTCGGGCTTCAGCGACGCCACGTGCATCCGGTACTCCGGCGAGCGGACATTGCGCAGGAACGTCCGCTCGTCGTTCGCGGTCAGATGGTCGACGTGCTCGACCCACTCGAGCTCGTCCACCACGGCCAGCGCGGCCTGCGTGAGCGGGTGGGGCCGATCGCTGCCCAGGGTCAGGATCCGCACGCTTGCTCCTGGTCGCTCACCGGCCGCTAGATCGTGCCGCCGCCGAAGTCGTCGAACGCGCCGGCTCGGAACTCGATGGCGACGCGGCCTGGCGCTCGTGTAGCGCATAGCGTCGGAGCTGGTGTCGTAGCTGAGCGCCTGTGTCCAGCCGCTGCTCGTGTAGTGGAGCGCGGTCACGACGGAACCGACGATGCGGATGCCGATCTTGTCGCCGCTTGCGAGTGTCTGCGTGACGCCGGAGGCGAGGGTGACCGGGCTGCCACCGTTGTCGATGCGGATGATCGACCAGGCGCCGGTCGCGGTGACCGAGACGAAGTAGCCGGAGTAGGTCGTGCCCAGGGGTGACGCGCGCGCCGATGCGAATGGTGTCGCCGGCATAGCTGGCGACGGTGACGTACGCCTCGACGTCGGGGCCGAAGGTGGCGGCGTTCCAGTAGTTCCACGCGTAGACGGACGCCGAGGAGTCGACGGCCGTGTTCGCGGAGACGTTCATCAGGGCGAAGCCCGACGACTTGATCACCGACCACTTCGAACCGGCTCCTCCGTTGGCACGGTTGAAGTTGTCCAACACCGGCGACGTCGGAGGCTTCGTCGACGACGGCGGTCGGGGCGGACGTGGCCTGGCTGCTGCCGGCGGTGTTGGAGCCGGTGACGACCACCTTGAGCGTGGAGCCGCCGTCCGTGCTTTGGATCGTGTAGCTGCTGGCGGTGGCGCCCTGGATCGGGCTGCAGTTGTTGCCGCCGCTGTCGCAGTCCTGCCACTGGTAGGTGAAGGTCGGCGCCGGCGTCCCCGTCCAGCTGCCCGGGCTCGCCTGCAGCTGCTGGCCGACCGCGACCGTGCCGCTGATCTGCGGGGCCTGCGTGTTGACCGGCGCCTGCGGCACGACACTGGTCGGAGCGGAGGCGGCCTGGCGCTGCCGGCGCTGTTCGAGCCGGTGACGACCACCTCGAGCGTCGAGCCGGCGTCGCGTGCTCTGGATCGTGTAGCTGCTCGCTGGTGGCGCCCGCGATCGGGTTGCAGTTGTTGCCGCTGCTGTCGCAGTCCTGCCACTGGTAGGTGAAGGTCGGCGCCGGTGTGCCCGTCCAGGTGCCCGGGCTCGCCTGCAGCTGCTGGCCGACAGCGACCGTGCCGCTGATCTGCGGGGCCTGCGTGTTGGCCGGCGCCTGCGGCGGCTGCGGGACGACGGTGGTCGGGGCGGAGGCGGCCTGGCTGCTGCCGGCGCTGTTGGTGCCGGTGACGACCACCTCGAGCGTGGAGCCGACGTCGCCGGCCTGTGATCGTGTAGCTGGCTGGCGGTGGCGCCCTGGATCGGGTTGCAGTTGTTGCCGCCGCTGTCGCAGTCGCTGCCACTGGTAGGTGAAGGTCGGCGCCGGGGTGCCCGTCCAGCTGCCCGGGTCGGCCTGCAGCTGCTGGCCGACCGCGACCGTGCCCGAGATCTGCGGCGCTTGCGTGTTGACGGGCGCCTGCGCCTGCTGGGGCACGACGGCGGTCGGCGGCGGAGGCGGCCTGGCTGCTGCCGGCGCTGTTGGAGCCGGTGACGACCACCTCGAGCGCGAAGCCGACGTCGGCTGCTCTGAATCGTGTAGCTGCTCGCGGTGGCGCCCGGATCGGGCTGCAGTTGTTGCCGCCGCTGTCGCAGTCCTGCCACTGGTAGCTGAAGGTCGGCGCCGGCGTGCCCGTCCAGCTGCCCGCGCTCGCCTGCAGCTGCTGGCCGACAGCGACCGTGCCGCTGATCTGCGGAGCCTGCGTGTTGGCCGGCGCCTGCGGCGCTGGGCACGACCGTGGTCGGCGCGGAGGCAGCCTGGCTGCTGCCGGCACTGTTCGAGCCGGTGACAACCACCTCGAGCGTGAAGCCGACGTCGGTGCTCTGGATCGTGTAGCTGCTCGCGGTCGCGCCGAGGATCGGGCTGCAGTTGTTACCGCCGCTGTCGCAGTCCTGCCACTGGTAGCTGAAGGTCGGCGCCGGCGTCCCCGTCCAGCTCCCCGCGCTCGCCTGCAGCTGCTGGCCGACCGCGACCGTGCCGCTGATCTGCGGAGCCTGCGAATTGGCCGGCGCCTGCGGCACGACCGAGGTCGGCGCGGACGCGGCCTGGCTGCTGCCGGCGCTGTTGGAGCCGGTAACAACCACCTCGAGCGCGAAGCCGCCGTCGGCGCTCTGGATCGTGTAGCTGCCGGCGGTGGCGCCGAGGATCGGGGTGCAGTTGTTACCGCCGCTGTCGCAGTCCTGCCACTGGTAAGTGAAGGTCGGCGCCGGCGTGCCCGACCAGCTGCCCGGGTCGGCCAGCAACTGCTGGCCAACCGCGACCGTGCCGCTGATCTGCGGAGCCTGGGTATTGACGGGCGCCTGCTGCGGCCGCGGCACGACGGTCGTCGGGGCGGAGGCGGCCTGGCTGCTGCCGGCGCTGTTGGAGCCGGTGACGACCACCCCGAGCGCGAAGCCGACGTCTGTGCTTTGAACCGTGTAGCTGCTCGCGGTCGCGCCGGGGATCGGGCTGCAATCGGTGGCGGCCGCGTCGCAATCCTCCCACTGGTAGGCGAAGGTCGGCGCCGGCGTACCCGTCCAACTGCCGGAGCTCGCCTGTAGCTGCTGCCCGACCGCAACCGTGCCGCTGATCTGCGGGCGCTGGGTGTTGAGCGGCGCCTGCGGCACGAGTGTGGTCGGCGCGGAAGCGGCCTGGCTGCTGCCGGCGGTGTTGGAACCGGTGACGGTCACCTTGAGCGTGTAGCCGCCGTCGCCGGCCTGGATCGTGTAGCTGCTCGCCGTGGCGCCCACGATCGGGCTGCAGTTGTTGCCGTTGCTGTCGCAGTCCTGCCACTGGTAGCTGAAGGTCGGCGCCGGCGTGCCCGTCCAGCTCCCCGCGCTCGCCTGCAGCTGCTGGCCGACCGCGACCGTGCCCGACACCGACGGCGCCTGCGTGTTCACCGGCGCGGTAATCGTCCCGCCGCCGAAGTCGTCGAGCGCGCCGGCCCGGAATTCGACCGAGAGACGGCCTGCGGTCGTGTAGCGGACAGCGTCGGAGCTCGTGTCGTAGCTGAGCACCTGTGCCCAGCCACTGCTCGTGTAATGAAGAGCGGTCACGACCGAACCGGCGACGCGGATGGCGACCTTGTCGCCGCTCGCGAGCGTCTGGGTGATACCGGAGGCGAGGGTGACGGCGCTTCCGTTGTCGATGCGGATGATCGACCAAGCGCCGGTCGCGGTGACCGAGACGAAGTAGCCGGAGTAGCTACTGCCGACGGTGACGCGCGCGCCGATGCGAATCGTGTCACCGGCATAGGAGGCGACGGTGGCGTACGCCTCGGCATCGGGGCCGAAGTTGGCGACGTTCCAGTAGTTCCACGCATAGAGGGACGTCGAGGCGTCGACGGCCGTGTTCGCGGAGACGTTCATGAGCGCGAAACCAGACGGCTTGATCACCGACCACTTCGAACCAGCACCTCCGTTGGCGCGATTGAAGTTGTCCAGCACCGGCGACGTCGGATCGATCGCTGACGTCACCGTGACGGTCCAGCTGTAGCTTGCCGTCGCGGATCGGTCGGCGGCATCGATCGCCTTGACCGTGAAGGTGTGCGGGCCGGTGGCGAGCGAGCCGTACGACTGGCTCGTCGGAGTGCTGCACAGACCGAATGGCAGCACCGTCGAGGGAGCAGCGGGTGGTGGAGACCGCGTCGCTCGTCGTGAACGAGAAGAGGGCCGTAGTCGCCGATGTGGTGCTCGCCAGGCGCCGATCCGAGGTTGACGCTGATCGGTGTCGGATCGAGTGCGATTGCCGAAACGGTTCCGGTCGCACTTGGTCCTCCCGGCTGGAGCGGGAAGGGCGGGTAGAGCGGCCGGGGCCCGCCCGAGAAGTCGGTCGAGAGCCACGGCGATGTCGAGATCGCGTACTGCGCCGTCGGGTCGAGGTCGACCCCGACCGTGTGGTTCAGGAGCGGTGTACTGACGAAGCTCGCGGCGAGCCGGAGATTCGTGGGATCCGAGATATCGAGGACGTCGGTGGCGCTCGCGTAGGTGGCGGCGACGTAGGCGAAGTTGCTCCGGACCCGGATCCGGTAGGCGCCGTTCAGCGGCGAGTTGAGGAGGAATCCGACGACCTGAGGAGCGGTGGGGTCGTGAACGTCGACCGCCGCCACGCTCCCGTTGCCGAGCGTCTCGTTGACGACGTATGCGTACCCGTTCTTGACGGCGACGTCGACCGGGACCGGGAGGTGTGTGCCGTCTTGGATCGATCCGACGATCGAGGGGTGGAGCGGGTCGCTGATGTCGACGATGGTCAGGCGGTGCGAGTACGAGGCCGTCACGTACGCGTAGTTGCCGGAGATCGTGATCCCGCATGCGTGCTTGAGCGCGCCGGTCCCCGTCCATGGCGCAGGAAGGTTGCTGTTCTGGATGGAGGCGGCGATCGTCGGGTTGGACGGATTGCTGATGTCGACCACGACGAGGGAGTCGCCGACGCTCGGATTCGGGCACGGCTGCTGGTTCAGGCACCCCTGGGCGGCAATGAAGGCATAGTTGCCGGAGACGGCCACGCCATGCGGGCCGAACATGACGCTCGAGTTGTGGAGCGTCCCGACGATCGTCGGCGCGGTCGGAACGCTGATGTCGAGGATCGCCAGGCTGTTGCCCGTGCCGTCGTCGTTGCTACCCGTTCCGCTCGCGCCGTTGCGGTTCTGGCTGACGACGTACAGAGTCGAACCGACGATGGTGAGGTGGGACGCGCTCAGGATCGCGTTCGAATAGGGGCTCTGTCCCACGACCTGAGGTGCGGCCGGGTTCGAGATGTCCACGACCGTGATCGTGCCCGCGTAGTAGGCGGCCGTGTACGCGTAGTTACCGGAAACCGCGACGTACGCCGCGCCCGACAGGCTGGTCGCGTTGGCGACGGAGCCAACGACGGTCGGGTTGGCGCTGCCGGCGGCCCCGGCACCGACGACGTGCCCAAGCAAGCGCGACCGGCAGAAAGACTGTGAGGGCGAGCGCTCTTACGCGTGCGTCGGCCCAATCGGAAGCGACGGTGCTCGCGCAGCCATCTCAGGTGCGTGCCGGCCGCTCGCACTTTACTGCCTTGCCTCCCTCTTCTAGCGCCCGATGTATCGACGTCGAACTGGCTCTGACCCTTGTAATTGAGCCGAGAGCTGCTGGCCGTCGTATAGGCGTACTGGCCGTCAGTATAGGCGTGCAGATCGCTCTAGGAAATTCAGTCGTCGAATTCTCGCGCAGCGCACGGGCAGTACAACAGCAGCTCCGCCGGCTCAGCCGCGGTGACGTACAGCCGCCAACGCTCGGATCCGTACAGCCAGCTGTGCCCGCACTCCAGACAGGTCAGCGTGTCGGGGTGAGTCGTCCTCGTTGGTTCAGGTGTGTCTGTCACGATCGCCAGTGAGGGAACGTCTCACGAGTGTGAACCCATTGGCTCGGGAAGTCGAGTCGCTGTGGATTCTGTGGACACTGTGGAAACCCTGAGGGTCGCTTCCGCGCGCGAGCCGCCTGAGTCCAGCGCGGCTTCCGCCTCTACCTCCTCTGTTTCCCCGACGGGCTGCCGATCGGTTCGAGCTCGCACCCGACAAGGCGCTCGAACGGCCGTCGCCGCTGAGTCGAAAGCGCCCTCACGCCCGGCCAGGTCGTGATTGGCGACGAAGGCTTTGCCGGCGCTTAGTTGAACACCCACGCCAGGAATTTCGGCCGCCCGCTGCACCCGACCGCAGAAACCGAACCAGCCCCTTTCGCATCGCTGCGGCGACATCCGCGAGTGACCGAGTCGGTCTTCGACAGGCTCAAGACCAACTCTTCTCGAGCGCCACGGCGGCTACAGCCCCACCGGACTCATCAGCCGTATCGCGAGCGCCTCCCCAGCGTCATCCTCCACATTGCACGTCGGACATGCTCGGGTGCCGCCTCGCCGCGTGCGACTACTGAGGAATCAATCGTTAGCGATCTAGTGGAGGTGAACGACGAGCCAGCCGACTGTAACCAGGACGATTACGAGTGTTACCTCCCCAGCGACCCTGGGCAACGCGGCGGCCAAGGGATGCCGCCATGGCTCGCCGATCGGATCCTTCCTCGGTAGAAGAGACGCAAGTCCGAGGAGAAGGCTCGTCAGCACCAAGAGCAGCCGTTCGGCCCGCCCGCCAAGGATCCAGCCGCTTCTCGTCTGCGTGATGCCTCTGTTCTGCGAGGCAACAGGCGTGTTGTCCGCGGGGACGTCGGAAACGTTCAGAGATTGTTGCTGTAGCGCTCGGAGCGCCCGACGGTCACACGCTTCGTGGAGGGCGCGATTGATTTCCGCGGGCGACCCCTGACCTTCCCGGCCGCCTCCGTCCTCGTGCTCGCCGCTGGCCAACTCCGGGTCTGCCTCGTTTGCATAGGTGGCGATCAGCCGGTGCCGGTCTTGACTGATGCCTTCCATGCGAGAAGTTTCGCATATGAAATCGCTGCGGGCCAGAGTTTTGCGTCCTCCCGCGGGACTCACCAGCCTCGAGTTGACGCCCTTCGGCGACGCCGACCCCGCCGTGGCGGGCATTCGCCCAACTTCGGACGGCTAGTCGTCGTTGGTTTCGGTTTTGTTGTCGCCCTTCCCAGGGTTGTCATGCTTCGTCTTGGCATTCTTGCTCTGCCCGTTCTTGTTATGTGTCCTCGCGCCGGCTGAAGTCGTCGGGCACGAGTGATCTGCTCCGGGCGTGACGTCGCCGTGGTTCATGTGCGCTGGGAAAGCGTGGGGGGAGATGTGGATCAGATGGTAGGGGTGCTTCCAGGAGCCCGTGTGGTGGCAGACCCAGACCTTCGAGCGACGCGGTATTGGTGGTCGCTCCCGCAGTCACGGTGGCAGTCCTGCCTGTCGCGATGTCGGGCGCGTTCGCGACGGTCGTGCCTGTCGTGGTGTCAGGCAGGGTCGTGACGGTCGTCGTGCCTGTCGTGCCAGGCGCGGTCGTGGCCGCCGTTGTGCCTGTCGCGGTGTCGGTAGCGCTGGTCGTCGTGCCTGTTGCGATAAGGTCGGCGAACTGGTGCCTGCCCCGAGCGCGACGGCCACCGTCACACCGGCAGCAAGCGTCGCGATCGCGCCGACCAGTGTGAGTAACCGTTTCACGTTGTCTCTCCCGCCTGTTTGATCCGCCCGCAGCGCAGCTCTTGCCTACATGATGAGCCAATCAGCGGCCGGACAAACAAACCCAGCCCGGGCTGTTTGTCTCGTCAGGAGACTCGAACAGCGAACAGATACCTCGCCGTGTTAGGGGGACTCGCGGCGGCTAAGACGCGAGGTCCCCAGCCGCCGGGGAAAGGGGTCCAACCCACGGCGGCTGGATCAGTGTGGCCCGCCTGGCAGGGGCGCTGGCTGACGCAGTCAGATCATTCTTTCTGGCGGTGGTCGCGCTCGAGCTCCGGGGGAGAGAGGCGCTCTTCGTCGCGGTCACGGAGTTGGGTGCTACGGAAAAAGCCGGGCAGGGCGGGATAATCGGTGGCTCCCACCTTGCGCGTGCTGGGCGGGTTTGCGCCGCCTGGACCAGCGTTCCGGGGATGACCCCTGGGCAGCCTGGGAAGATCAGTTGCATGCCGGCGACTACCCCGCTACGACCGAGACCCGCGTGTCGACGCCTACATCGGCGGGCTCCCTGGGTGGCAGCAGGAGATCTGCGAGCAGCTTTCGCGTGCTGATCATTTTGTCGACCCGGAAAAGACCGAGACGATCAAGCGGCGCGACCGCCCCTACTTCGTGCTCAATGGCAATGTCTGTGCATTGCTTGCCGCGAAGGACCACGTGAACCTGTTCCTATACGACGGCGCGATCGTCCCTGATCCGGAGAGGACATCACCGGCGGCCACAACAACAAGACCGCACGGCGGATCGCCTACCAACGTGGAGGAGCCATCAAAGAACGACCGCTCGCGGCGATGTTGAAACAGATCGTCGCCAACAACCGCGCGGGCGGCTGGCGCAAGCTCAAAAGGACCTAGGAGGTTTCTGCGAAATCCGCCACGCGGCTCGTCGAAACGTGCTCGGGAGGGCTAGGTCTGTTCGTTACCCGTGAAGGGAGAGCTCTTACCCCAAGGGGGGTCGGGCGAGAGGACGCTGGCCCAGGCGAGCGGCTTTCACTCGGAGTTATCGGAGCGCGAACCAGACTGCCTATCCCCGGCGCCTGTCGCTGGCCATCTGGTGGTGTCAGCTACCGCAAGTGGAGAAGCGAGCGCTCACCAACTCAGTTTCCGCGCCAGCGTGTTGCCCGCTCGGTCGCGCAGGATGAGCCGTGCCATCTTGACACTCGCCGACAGCCGCATGTGGATGGGTCTATGGGCGGCAATCGGCACCGGGCCCCGGTAGACGGTGTGGCCCAACTGTTGGTACAGCGGGATATAGCCGTGGCCAGCGATGACCGCCATCGATACCTTCTCGCTCACGCTGAGCTCCAGCACGCGGGCGCCAGCGGTGCTCGTCGAAAGCGCGAGCAGCCGCGGCCGGACGTCGTCCACTTTGAGGCGGAAGCGCTTCGTGCAGGCGCGTTGCCCTTTGACGAAGATGACCGCCCGTAGCCGGGAGCTTCGGTTCGAACGCAGCTTCTTCGTTCGCACGGCGAGCCTCACGCGGTCGCCGCTTATCTCGCGCCCGCGAGCGACCACGCGGCCCGTGCGGGTTAACACCTGCCCGGTGATGCCCGCAGCGACGCTCGTCCTTAGAACGATTGGGACGCGCCGATGCACCCAATGCGTTGGCAGCCGCTTGGCGAAGTGGCACGCTGCGTACGTCTCGCCATCGTTTCCCGTCGGAAGCGTGCACTCCGGGGCGCATGGAGCCGGCGTCTGTCGAAACGGGGCGGCGAGATCGAGCGCGAGCTCCTTTACGGCGTAGTTCGGGTTCGAGTTGACGACCAGGGAGTCGGCGTCGATACCGGAGTACACGACAAGGCCTGTTTGGTCTCCGATTTTGCCGTAGGACCAGGCAAGCACCCAGCCGCCATTCGGGATGGCCTTGTTCGCCGCTTGGAGCGCCGGCACCGACTTTTTCGTGTCAGCCTGCATCGCGCTCATGTGGCTGATCAGGTGCTGATCGTTGACGAGCTGGTTCGGGTCGAGGTAATACGGGCTCGTGGGTCTGTCGCTCGCGAGGACGTTCGTGATCTCCGGGTAGGAGACGACGGAGGCGCCGTGCTGGCCGTGTTCGCCGCTCGCAAGGGTGGAGAACGGATGAACGAAGTTCGAATACGCCTGCGCTCCGGTGTCGTCGGCGTCCCAGATCAAGACCTTATGGGTCGTCGCGAATGCGTTGATCGCCGCCTGACCCGAAGCCGAGATGTCGCTCCAGCGGATTCCGTACACAAGCACCGTGTCGTAGGGACTCAAGGCCGCGGGAGTGACCTGGTCTGCCGGAATTTGCGAAAAATGGTAGGACGCAAATTGGGACAAGCTAACCGGCAACGGTGGCACGCCTGAAGTGCCGGGATAGGGCTTCGGCGCGAATCCCGGGATCACTGCCACCTTGGAACTCCGTTGCGGAACGCCGCTAGCTCCGCGGCTGCCTCCAGGATGCTCCAGCACCACCACGGACAGAACCAGTGCCGCGACGCCCGCGATCAGGATGCGACAGATGCGCTGGCGTACTCGAGCACCCGCCACCTAATTCCCCCTTCTCACGCAGTTGCCCGTCGACGCCCCCGGGGCGACACGAGGTATGCATTGCCTACCTCCGAATCCCCCGGCCGCAGTACTACGTAGCATCCCCCACATGCCCCAAAGAGTCAATACCTGGGCGCTCATCCGCCCGCTGAATGGAGCGGAGGGCGTCAAGGCAGATCGCACCCGCGCGCGATGGGCCGGCGGCAGTCTGCGGCCCGGGCCGGCTCGATGCGTCGCCGTCGGTGCGCCCGCAGCGGACGCGATCGCAACGCCGAGAAGCACTACGCCCACAACGAGGCCGACCCTCAACCTCGATACCGATCGGACGACGCGCAGGCGCCACTATGGATTCCGCCGCATCTCTAGCCCCTCATCGCCGACCGGGCAACCGTCTCTGACCGTTCCATATCACCGCGAGAAGCGCAATCCTCCTTTCGGGGGACCCGCAAGGGCCAGTACAACGCCTGACCAATGACCCCCAGCTACGACCGCGGGTCGGCTGGGTACAGATGTGAACCATCCGCAGCGCCTAGAGGTGACACAACGCCCGGGCACTGAACAGTTTGGCGCCGGCGGGACCGTGCGCCGAGTATCCGGAACGACTCCGGAGGGCGGGACGAGAGACCAGTCCGGAACGCTGCAGCTGGTCGGCAATTGATCGCTTCGCGATATCGCTCGGCGACTCGACCTGAGGGCTGCGCCTCGCGGCCGAGCAGCGCACGGTCAGCGAAGACCCGGCGGCCACGTCCTTTCAAACGTCCTCGACTTGTACCTGGTTCTTGCCGCGCGCCTTCGCCCGGTAGAGGGCGCGGTCTGCCGGCTTCGAGCAGCACGTCGATCTCGAGGTCGGCAGCCGCGGCGACGCCCGCGCTCGCCGTGATCCTGTACGGGGTGCCGCGGTGGTCGCCGAAACCGCGCTCGGCGAGTGCGGTGACGAAGCGCTCGGCGGCTTCTCGCGGCCGGTCACGTCCGTCTGGGGCATAGGACGGCGAACTCGTCGCCGCCGAGTCGGGCGGGTAGGTCGATTTCGCGGAAGTGCTCGCGGAGCACATCGGCGACGCTGCGCAGGATGCGGTCGCCGGTGGAGTGCCCGAAGGTGTCGTTGGCGCGTTTGAAGTCGTCGATGTCTACGAGCGCGACCGCGAGTGGCCGACCTGAGCGGCGAGCCCGCACAAGTTCGGCAGCCGCTCGCCTCCGCGAAGGCGCGGCGGTTGGGCAGGTTCGTGAGGTCGTCCGTGCCCGAGTCGCGTGCGGCATCGCCTAGCCGTATGAGCGGGGCGAACGCAGGTCGCGCCAGGAGGCGCACGAGCAGCAGCAGAGCAAGGAACGTCACCGCTAGGCAGGCAACGAGCAGGCGTTCTGAGCGCGACACCGGGCCGTCGACCTCGGCCGCCGGCGCGAACGCTGCCAGCCGTATCGGCGCGGGGCTGCCGACCAGTCGTGTCTGGACGACGCGGTAGTCCGCGCCGTCGAGCGGAACAGACTGCGTGTGCGGCGGTACGCTGGCGCCCGAGAGGCCGGCAGGCCCCGCAAGCACTCTCCCCTCGCGCACGAACAGGATGCCTTCGCCGGGCGTCAGGGGTGCCGCGGCGCGCATGCGGGCGAGCGCGGCGCCGTCGAGCGGGATCGTCACGGCGACGGTGCCGATGGCCTTGCCCTTCGTCAGTACACGCACTTCGCGCCGGATCGCCGGCCGGTCGCGGCTGTGGGACGCGTTGGCTTGCGGGGACGGCGGCGGCGCCGGAAACAGACGCATGTCAGTCGGACGAGCGCTTGCTCGTCTTCTGCCGCTAGCGCGCGCTGAAGCGTCGGTTCCGCGGCGAGCATCGCGGCCCGCTGCTGCGCATCATCAGCCTCACGCGATGTCTCGCTCAGGGCGGCCTGGAGCGCGACGTCGAGATGTGCCGCTACTCGGCTCTGTTCCTGTTGTCGGATCGAGCGGGCGAGCGCAAAGCCGATGCCGTCAGCGCGGCGACAAGATCGCGACGAGCAACCCCGCGGCCCGGCGGCCGACCCGCGCCTCGTCGGGGGTGGCGGGCCGCCTCCGCGACGGCATTTGTGGCGGTCAAGGTGACGGGGGTGTAACGGGGCCTATCGGGGTTGACTGCGCAATCGCGGTTCCGCCTGCGTTCGCGGCAGTCACGTCGACGCGTATCCAGCGGCCAAGGTCGTCGGCGACGAGGGTGTACATGATGTGGTCAGCACTATCGATCGTTGTGCAGGGGCCGTGGCCGTCACAGCGCAGCCATGCGCAGGCGAAGCTGGCGGCCGGATCGCTCCAGATGCCTGGATCGGCGGTCAGCGTCGCACCGATGGTCGTGTCGCCACTTATCGAGGGGGCGCTGACGACGGCGGGCGGAGCAGTCAGCACGACGGGGCCGACGATGTTGGAGTCGGCGCTGCCGGTGCCTGAGACGCGGGTCGCGGTCACTTCTGACCCGGGACCTCGGGAACCGAGGTCGTCGGTGGTGGGGGTGTACGTACTTCCAGTGGCATCGTGATCGCGGTGCAGGCGCCGTTGTCGTCACAGCGCTGCCAGACGTAGGTGAAGGTGGCGCCGGGATCGCCCAGGTTCCCGGATCGGCGGCCAGTGTCGAACCGACGGCCGCGTCACCGCTCACCGAGGGCGCCCCGGTCGAAACTGGCGGGCCGGGAGCGGGAAGACTCACGGCAGTCGGAGTCGACGGCACTGCCGGCACCACCGGCATTCGCGGCGTCGACCTTGACCTCGATGCCGAATCCGACGTCGTCCCCCCTGACCGTGTACGATCCCGCGGTTGGCACCGTCGATCGGGGTGCAGGCGCCGCGTCGTCACAGCGGAGCCAGGCGTAGGTGAGACGGCGGCCGGATCGCTCCAGGACCCGGATCAGCCGTCAGCGTGGAGCCCACGATCGCGTCGCCGTCGATGCTCGGCTCGGTGATCACCGCCGGAGCAGCCGGCACGACGACACTCGTGGGCGGAGAGTAGGCGCTGTTCGAACCGCCGTCGTTCTCCGCGGTGACCTCGACCCGGAGCGAGCTGCCTAGATCCTCGACTGAAGGAGCGTACTTCGCCCCGGTGGCGTCGGCGATCGGCGTGCAGCTCCCGGTGCCGTCGCACCGCTGCCAGACAAATGTGAATTTCGCCTCGGGATCGCTCCAGCGGCCCGCGTCGGCTACGAGCTTGGCGCCCACGACCGCGTCGCCAAAGATGCTTGGTCCTGCGATCGCCGTGGGGGCGGGCGGGCTGACAGGTCCGACCGAAGCAGAAGCCTTCGACACGCTGGCGCCGCCGGATTGCGCTGTCACGCGAACGCGCACGAAAGCGCCACGGTCTGCGCCGATGAGTGTGTACGTCATGCCGTCGGCACCATCAATAGACGCGCAGGAACCGTTGCCGTCACAGCGCTCCCATGCGTAGGTGAAGGTCGCCGTGGCATCGCTCCAGCTGCCCGGGGCGGCGGTCAGCGTGCTGCCGACCACGTCGCGGCCCGTGATCGTCGGTGGAGCGAGCCATGTGAGAGGCGGGGACGGTTTCACGGGTTGAGTCGCCGGCGGCGGGCGTTGTGCCGCCGCCACGGGCGGGGAAACGGCGGAGGCGGACGCAGGGGACGTGGAGACCGACACCTGCATCTGAGTGGCGGTGATCGGCGCTGCGCCCACCGGTGCCGTATAGCCGATCACGCCGGCAGCGAGAAATCGCGGCGCGCCCGTACGTGCACCCGCGAGTGTCCGCACCTCCGCTGTCCGAACCCCATTCACACTGATCGCAACCGATTCGTTCGCCTTTACGGAGACGTCGACGGCAACGCCCGTCCCGTCGTTCGGCACCCTCGCCCTCGTCGCCAGCACGAGCGGAGTCGAACGCAGTCCGCCCGCCGGGCTCGTCAGGAAGAGCCGCCTGTCGGGCTGGGCGACGAGCTCGAAGATCAGGCGGTGCGCGGAATCGAGCAACTGGAGCAGATGGACGGGCTGGGCGGGGGTCTGGCCGCGTCCGAACCCGATGACGTCGTGGACGAGCACGCGCCCGCGCCCGTCGGCGGCGCGGTTGCCGAGGTCGAGCAGTGCGTAGGCCGTCCGCTTGCCCGCTCCGGAAGGCACATCTGCCCGGACGAGCCCGCCAGAGCCGACGTGGACGGTGCAGCCCGTGCAAGCGTCGGTCCGGACCACGCGGCTGAGGGTTAGTCCGGCGTTGAGCCGCGGCGCCGGGGCGAAGATCGACTGCGAGGTGGCGGACGGAATCGCCGGCGTAGCGATGACGGGAGCGCCGGCTGATCGAAACAAACCGACCCAGAGCGCGCCGGCCGCGATCGCAATCGCGACGAACGAGACTAACCGAAAGGTAATGGCGGACAATGTTTGGTTTGCTGCGCTAGCGAGCCCCGCCCCCGGTGCGGTCCGAGTTCTCTAGGTCAATCAGGACGACCACTAACTCTAGGCGATGCGCCGGAGGTCGTCAGACCCCCTTTTGGGGGAAAGCCGCGGCGGGCAGGAGGGTCGGGCTGTCCGCCTGGGCGCGTCCCACCGGCCCACGGGTACCGCCTACTTGAGCGCCGCCGTCGAGCAATCTCACCCTGCCGCGCACCGGGTCTTCTCGTATCCCGAAAACTCGGCTGGGAAGGCTGGACAGACAGCGAGGCATCCGTCAGCCCGGGGGTCCGGCTTCGAGTCCAGTCGCTCAGCCGGGCTCGACGACGAGTCGGCAGCGACAGAGATCGCCGGTACCCACAAGACGACAGTGCAGAGGATCTTCAGCGTAATCTCACTCCTACCGGCTCGTGTCCTCGAGCCATGTCCCCTCCCGCTGCTACCGCGCCTGCTCTTGCGCTGCGCAAGCTCACCCGGATGGGATCGTGAGCTGCGGAGGATTGCGGACGCCTGTGTCACGGTGGAGCAACACACTTCGAGCGTGTTTCCAGCACCGGCTCATACACAGCGAGTGTGGTCGGAGGAAGTGGCGCGCGTGCTCGCAAGAGCGCCGACGCTCCAGCCAGCCGCCCGCCGAGCCCTCCGGGCTACCCTGCGCGCGCTCGCCGACGACCCATCGATCGATGACACCACGCGGCTCGATGTCATCGCAATGCTTACCGCCACCGCACCAATAGTTTCAGGCGGGCGCGCGCAGCGTCGTCGGCGAAGCCGCTTAGGGCGGGTACGGCGTCATAGCAGGGCGCACCCCGCGTAACAGCCGACGCAGCACCTCCTCGCGGTATGCGTCGAGCGATACCACTCCAGCCCCGGCGCCGCGATCTACTTCCGCTGGCGGGTCCCGGAGGCTCGATGCGTGCCAGCGAGAGGCCCAGACGTCGGAACTCACCCTGCGAGCCGTGGTCCTCGACTGCCGCCTCAGCCTCAGTCGGCCCCACAGGCCGCACCTGAGAGGGTGTGCGAGGGGATTCCGCCAGGGATCGTCTGCGGTGGTGTGAATTGGGTATCGGCAGGGGCTGCGCCTCCGGCCGCCGCCGCAAGCGCTCCACGAACGGGGCCGTTCGCCTTATCCCCGCCTAAAGTCGAATGGTTCCCCGCCCGTCTTGGGGAGGCCGAGTATCGGCCAACCCACCTATGAGGAATGGAGGGTCAGGGACCATCTGCGGCGACGGCACGCTGACTAGCCAAGCAACGCCCGGTATTAGGGGCGAGACTTGCGAACGGGGGCGTGCCCCTAACCTCCCCCAGCTGCGCGCTGCGAAGGTCGAGCGCTCACTTGCTGGGCAGCGACTAGACGCGACGGCCGCCGAAGAAGAGGATCGTTGCAGCGCGGGTTGCGTCATCGACGGCGAGATCCTCTTTCGGCGACCCAAGTCGTCCAGAGCCTTCCGCTCGACATCGGGCGCAACCCGCGGCCTTCAAGCAACCCTGGCTTTCTTTCGTGCGTTATCCGCCGAGTGAGGCTGGCACGTGCATTCGAGCCGAAGACCGAACAGCTGGCGGTCAGGCACTCGAAGGTGCACCGTGGGACGCGGCCCAACTGACTCGACGGCCAACGAGGTCAGCGAGACCCAACCGCGTCGAGCCGGTACCCGCCTTCAAGCATGGCCGGCGCGCGCGTCCACAGAGTCTCGGGGCTAGGCACGTCCCAGCCCAGCGAATCGGCGAGCCGGACGATCATGCTGAAGAGCGCCTGAGGGGCTAGCTACGGCGCGAGTTCGGCCCCGAGCGGGTTCGTCAAGCTGGCCGTGGCTTACGGCTGGTTAGACGCGGCATTTGGGGTCTCCCCAGCTTCGCTCGAGGCTTCGCATCTGGTCTTGGATCGTCTGGTCGAGGGGGCCGATGTCGTTTCCTTCCCACATCACGTCCGGTGTGACGCCGGGGCCTTCGACGGTTGCCCGGTACTTGGTTCCGTCTCCGCTGGGATGACCCGCGTGCGGGTAGAAGCCGTAACAGAAGTCGCCGAGGGTGTGACCTCGGTGATGGCTGAGGAAGCTGTTCTCGCGATGCCAGCCTTTGCCGTAGGCCGAGTCGAAGGTGTCGACATAGACGTTGCGGCCATAGCTGTCGAGCGGATTGCCGCGTGGTGTAGCTCTGAAGCCATAGACGCCTACACCGTCATAGGTCAGCCTGCCGAAGATGTGGCGGAAGCCGCCATAGGCCCAGTTTTGGTTGATGACCAGTTGCGCGAGCGGTCCGCGCCAGTGGGAAAGATGAAGCTCCAGGCCCCCCAGTGCCTCCGTAGTTGGGCTTGAGGCGTTGCCAGGACTGAAGTGCCCAATAACTTCCATCTGGGGCTTTGCAGCCTTTGACCAGCCAGGCGAGAGGCGGACCGTCATAGGGAAGGCAAACACCCTTGCCACCGAGCCCATAGCGGATCCGGAACTTGACCTGAGGCAGCCGCCGGTTCGGCAGCCGGGCGCTAATGGCACCCGAGGCGACCAAGCTAACCCGGTGCGCACCGAGGGAGTAGCTGACGTGAGCACGTCCCTGGCGATCGATACTCAGTGCGGGCCGCGCAACATTACGGCCGACGATCGCGCTCGCGAAGACCGGCGTAGCCGCGAACGCCGCGGCCGCCACGAGAACTAGAAGAACTAGACCCCTCTGGACCTGCGTCAAACCTGCAAACCCCGTCTCACGACTTCTGATGCGACGAACATACAGCAGGAACATCGACCCGAAGCCAAGCCGCCTCAAAAGAAAACCCTCGCCTGGGCGAGCGTCCCGGAATGACCCCTGAGGGCTTCAACAGCGGATATCAGCCCGACGACAAGTGCGACGGACAGCAGACATGCCTGTCCGACGACCTCGCATACTCAACGTCGATGAATGTGGCAGGAGCGTCAGGCATCTCGCGCAGCGTCTGGTAGGTCGCCTCTGCGGCGCGAGCCCCTTGGCAGCCTGGCGCGTTCGGGCATCGGCCGAAACATGGGTGTAGGTTGGGTGCAGACACCGGTGCCAGGGTGCCGGTTACCGATGAGAGGAGCAGCGATGTATGTCGTTGCGATCCACGCCATCGACGATCCCAAGACGTTTTGGGAAGGCGCACAGGCGCTGGAGCTTCCGGAAGGCACGACTCTCCACAGCGCGATCCCAAACGAGGACGGCACGCGCGCCGTTTGTCTGTGGGAGTCAGGATCAGTGGCTACGGTCGAAGGCATCGTCGAAGGGGCGGCTGGAACCGTGAGCACGAACGAGTACTTCGGCGTGAACGAGCAGAACGCGACGGGGCTCCCCGCCGTTCCGGCGGCGGCGAGCTAGGCGTACGCTGCGAAGGCCTTGCTTCGGCGGGCCTTCGCTCCCGCGCCAGGCGTTGCTGGCACCAAGTTCCTGAAGTCAGCGCTGGCGAGGAGTTGGGCGAACGGTGTCGCGATCACGCCACGGCGCGACGCCGGACGAGGCTGGGCGCTCGCCTGGGCCAGTGTTCCGGGATGACCCCTGAACCGAGAGCTACCCGTGTGGGTCCTCGTCGGCGTCGAGCACAGAAAGCGATTCGAGGTACTGCTCGTGCTCTTTGTGGTCGTGCGCGGCAGACTTCTTCCAACTTGATCTTGCGCTGCACCTCGTCGATCAGGCGCTCCCCGGCCGCGACCTTGCGGTACGTCACCACCAGGAAGATGCCGATGGCCAGGGGAATCAACGCCCCGAGCCACTCGCCGGAGGCGAGCTCGATGATTATTGCGGCGAAGGGCGCGATCATGATGCAGATCCACCAACTCCGATTCATTCCGCGGTCGGGCTCGGCCGGGCCACCAGCTCGGAAGCCTGATGCGGTCCGGCGTCGGCTGGCTCGACTTGTCGTTGAGAAGTGGCGTCTTCAAGAGTCTCCTGGGATCGAGCTGTCGCCGATCAGCCGCCGAGGGTCAACGCTCTCGCCCGGGCCAACGGTTGGGGCTGGGCCAGCGTCCTCTCACCTGAGGCGAGGGCGGGAGTGTCCCGCGCTCGCCCGGCGGGTGGGACATCTGGGGACGGAAGGCCGCCACCGCTTGCCATCACATGTCACACGGGACGCCGCGACCACGACGATCGCACGCAGCCACCGCCCCGCCGGTTTGCCAAGCGCAAAGCACTCTCCAAGAAGCGGTTGATCAGCAGCAGTTCAGCCGAGCGAGCACTCCGAATCACAGGGCTCTCGACCCAGACCATCCAGCGGCCTCCTAGGAGCGCAACCGGTCGCGTGGCGGCTTTGGGCTACTGCACGGAAACCGCACCGAGCGTGGACTTTCATGGCTGAAGCCCCTCAGGCGGCGGGCTGCCTGACTGCGCCGGTCGGATGGAGCGTGTAACCACGGCCATCAACATCGACCCGTGCCGGGCCATCGCCGCGGGAGCTCACGTACGACTCAAGGGCGTTCAGGGCCTCAATGATTTCCCTATTGCTACGGCCCATGGGGATCTCGACCTGGTAGCGGCCATCTTCTGCCTCAATCAGCGTTGCGCGGAATCCCGACAGTGCAGAACAGAACCCTTCTGCAGATGTTCGGGTGGCCGCATGGACGACAAGGGACTCCACTTCAGCTCTCCAGCGCGCATCTTTTCGCCGCCCTGTTAGCGGGCCGGCAGGCCGCTGTAAGAGGTTCGTAATGTCTTCAACCCTCTGAGGCTTGCCGCGAGGCCAGTGTCCAGGAAGGACCCGAAGGGAGTAGCCCGGGGAAGGGCGACAAAGTACGGTCCAGCGCCAGCAAGGAAGGGCCTGCCTACTGGCTCAGTTCCGCTTCGGCGCGCTCCTGGAGGACGGTCAGCTCGTGGGTCAGCTGCGCGTTCGGGATCTCAATCTCAACTTCGTACAGCGCCTCTCTGAGCAGCCGGCAGAGAACCACAACTCGAACTAACGCTGACCGCTCTTCCACTACTCCGGAGTCCCCACTCGCGAGCGATCTAATCTCCCTGCAAATGAAAGGTTTTGATTGACCGGTCAGTCATGAGGATTGCTTCACCGGCTCCGCCCCATCCCAGACGCGCTCCAGCAGTCGGAATCGGGTCCCCGGCGGCGTACTACTCCGCCTGTTCTCCTGAGTCGTCATCAAGAATCTCTCGCGCCGCCTCGCCCACCTTCTCCACCACAAGGTAGCTCGGCGTCCGGAGCACGACCTGCTCGATGTGCGGATCCTCATGTCCGGGCAGAACGAAGAACCGAAGCGGATTGGAGCGTGCATCAGCGTAGGCAGCGGAGTCGATCTCGAGCCCATCGTGGCAGCCAACTCCTTCGCACTCGCAGATCAGCTCTAGCGTCCGCGTAGGCCCAAACCGCTCCTCAAGACGCGCGATGTTGCGGTTGACCTCGCGGAACAACTCCTCGTTCTTTGCGGCCCGATCAACCGAACGCGACATCGCGCCAGGCTAGCCGGGAACGGCGACCGATGTTGTCGAGTACGCCACGGAGCGCGGCCGCCTAGGCCCAGTGTCCGGGAATGACCCTGAGCGCCCCGCTGCCGGACACGTCAGTCCCCCGGCGTCGCACTCGCACCGATCAGGCGAGAGCGCGTTCGAGAGCGGCCCGGTCGGCGGGCTCGCCGTGCGTCGGCAACACGAACTCCACTGGCTTGTCAAGCAGCGGCCTCAGCCCGGTCGCGACCTGCTCGACCGTGACGCCTTCCGGCAGCCAACTCGCGCGGATCTCGAGCCCATTGCCCAGGTCGATCAGCGTATCGCCGGCGATCACCGCACGAATCCGCTCGCTCCAAAGGACGAGGTCGAGTTGGCCCTCACGGCCGGAATACGCGTCCATCCCGAACAGCGAGTCGCCGATCCCGTAGCGCCTCGCCGGAACGAGCTGATCCTCAGGGCGATCAGGCGCCGGCGCCCACACAGGAAAGCCAAGCAATGCAGCGTCCCGCTCATGCCACGTGGAGGTGAGTACGGTGACCACCTCGCGCGACCCACACAGCCCGCGCACACCATCTGGAACGGCGATCGGGTCGATGAGGATTAGCCGCTTTCGGTCGTCGATAGCGTACGCCGATACCGGCCCTTCCCACTCGGGATGCGTCGCGGTCCAGTGGTATACGCCCTCGGGAATCACTCTCGAATGCTAAGCCCTACCAACTCTCGCGCGCCCGGCAACGCGCTCCCGAGGGGCGACGCCGGCTGGGCGGCGTCCTCTCACCCGGTCGGAGCGCCGCAAGGGGGGTCCCGCGGACTTCAGAGAAGTACGGGCGAGGGCTACCGGCGCATACAGAAAAACTGGCGCATCAGAAATACCGCGGAAAGGACACCCTCAGCGGCCCACTCCGCTGACCCGCTCCGCGACGCGTAAGGCCGGAGCTCAGGGCTTCAGCGATACCTAAAGTCCGTGCGTTTGGAAAGCCGATCCGTAGGTAGGAATCGCGCGGATCCTGCAGCTCATCGGCGGCACCCCGCGCGCCGGGCACCCGTCCACCAAGTCCTAGCCGAGCGTACTCCACGTGTTCGCAAGGCCCGCGGCGAGCGTAATCTCGGCGCGCCAGTGAAGCTCCCGGCCGGCTCGAGACGGGTCGATGACGCTGTGACGCAGGTCTCCGGGTCTCTCGGCCACGAACAGTGGCTCCTGCGTAACACCGGCGGTCTCGGCGCAAAGTCGATGCAGTTCGCGGATCGCGGTCGCGACTCCACTGCCGACGTTGTAGATGCCTCCCACCGAGGACGCAGACGCGGCGAGCATTGCGGACACGACGTCGCCGACGTAGACGAAGTCGCGCGTCTGGCCCCCGTCGCCGAAGATCTCCGTGGCCTGACGGTCGCGCATCCGGTCGAGGAAGATCGCCACGACGCCCCCCTCGAGTCTGGGCAGCTGGCGTGGGCCATAGACGTTCGCGAGACGGCAGGTCACATGAGCTGCGCCGTGCAGGCGGTTCCAGGTCGCGAGGTACTGCTCGCCTGCGAGCTTGGAGGCGGCATACGGAGACAGCGGGTGCGGGTCGTCCTCCTCGCGCGCCGGCCGCTCGCACTCGCCGTAGAGCGCGCCTCCGCTCGACGCGAAGACGACGCGCGCATCGGCAACCCGCGCCATCTCCAGCACACGCACCGTCCCGAGGACGTTGACTTCGGCATCGAGGGTGGGGTGCTCGACCGACGTGCCGACATCGGCCTGCGCGGCGAGGTGGAAGACGACGTCCGGCCGGACCCGTCCGGCCAGCTGCTCCAGCGCTTCGTCGCGAATGTCGAGCTCGTACAGTTCGGCGGCCGAGGCCAGGTTCTCGCCGGAACCGGTGCTGAGGTTGTCCACGACGTGTACCTCGGCTCCCTGCGCAAGCAACGCGTCGACGAGGTGTGACCCGATGAACCCCGCTCCGCCGGTGACCATCGCGCGCATCGGCCACGTATCGTAGGCGTAGGCGCGGGCCAACACGCCGGTTACCGCGCCGGCCGCACGCGACCGTGCCGGCGCCGCCGCCTTGGCGTTACATTCTCCGCAACACTCCCGCCGGAAGCAGGGGAAGATGGTAGATGGCAGGCCCGCCGGGGGGATGGCCCAACTCGAACACCCGTCCGTCCTCCTCGCGGACAACGACATATCTCTCCGCCGCGCGGTCCGCGAGGCGCTCGAGACGCGCGGGTTCGTCGTCGTTGGCGAAGCAAGCGACGCTGCTGCCGCGGTCGGCGCCGTAACCCGCCTGCGCCCGGACATTTGCCTGATCGAGATCGAGTTGCCGCTCGAGGGCCTGAACGCCCTCGGCAGGATCGCCCGCGCCTCGCCCGAGACGATGATCGTCGTCCTCAGCCGGTCGGATCACCCCGGGGACGTGGTCACCGCAATCACCCGCGGCGCCTCCGGCTACCTGTTGAAGGGGATCAGCGGCGAGCGGCTCGCCTCGACCCTTCGAGGCGCATATCACGGTGAGCCCGCGCTGTCGCGGTCGCTCGTCCCCTATCTCGTGGACGAAATCCGCCGCGGCTCGGTCCGGCGACTGACGCTGCCCACCGGCCCGGTGACGCTCACCCCGCGCGAATGGGAAGTCGGGGAACTCCTAAGTGAGGGCCGCTCCACCACACAGATTGCCGAGGCACTCGGCGTCTCGCCGATCACCGTCCGCCGCCACATCAGCCTCCTGCTCAGCAAGCTCGGTGCCGAGGACCGTGAGGCGGCCGTCGATCTTTTGCGCGCCTACGGACGACGCTGAAAGAGGCCCGAAACCCGCTGAGCGCTGCGATCTGGCAGCGCTGATCATGACCTGAACGGGACCTGCGGCGCACCCGAGCAGGACCTCCGACGGTCGTCGGCGAAGACCCAATGCGCCTTAATGCGATAGACAGTGCGCGCCCCCGCGCAGACGGTCAGATCTCCTTGGGCCCTTGCGGGTCAGGACGTCGATTCGAGCGTGAGAGTCAGGGGGCGCGCCTGTCGTACCTTCGCTTTCCTCGCGACCGAGGACAGGTGCCGGCGGACGGTGACGGCCGACAGGTCCAGCTCGTAGGCAATCTCTTTCGTGGACATCCCTTCGCTGCGTCGCGCCATCACGTCGGCCTCGCGTCGCGTGAGCTTCAGCTCGGCACCGTCGACCGAGGTCTGCTCCTGCCCGCCGCCGTGCAGCTGGTCGATGAGCGTGCCGACTCCCGCGCGGGGGATGACCGACTCGCCGTTCAGTGCAACCTCGACCGCGCGGACGAGACCGCTCGCGCCGTTCGTCTCGGAGACGAAGCCGTCGGCGCCTGCCCGAATCGCTGCTAGTAGCGCCTCGTGGTCGAGCTCGGCCGCGACGACAAGGACCGCCGTCGCCGGCGCGCGCTCGGCAATACGGCGGACAGCGAGAACGCAGCCTCCAGAGATCTCGGAATCGACGAGGACTAGCCCAGCACCGTAGAGCTCGGCCGCCTTCGCTGCCCTCGAAGCGTCGGCGACGACGGCAGCGACCTCGAGCCCGGCCCGCGAGAGCACGCTGCACCGCGCCGCGCGGACGAGCGCCTGACCGCCCGCGACCACGACCGTGCGCGACCGTTGCCCGGGTTCGGCAGCAGCCAGGTCAGGGGGCATCGCGTGGGATGTCTGAGAGGAGTCCAAGTGCCGCATTGGTGTTCGTTACCTCGGGGTGAGGCAGCAGATCGCCGCCTCCAGAGCATGGCGTTCGCCGTCCCTCCAGACAATCCCTCGGCCGGGGGAAGACTGCCCCGACGCTGGTGATCTCTCCGACAACGTCGGCCGGGACTCGATCACCCACGAGGTTCACGCACTACTCGCTCCTCCGCACAACAGAGGAGATGCTCGGTCTCAGATGCCTAGCCGCGGCTTGCCACCCCGCGTCGATGCGCTCAGCCTTTCACTCCTGAAGGGGGCGCTCGGGCTTCGCAGCGCTTTCCACTGCCCGCCCCGCCGGCGATCGTCTGGAGTGAGGCCTAGCTCGTGGTTGTGCGGCGGAAGAAATCCACCAGCCTTGACTCAGCTGCTGGCGGTGTCGTGGAAGAACAAGACCGCCTCGCGACGGTCTTTGACGCCGAGCTTCTGCACGACTGCCGAGATATGCGCGCGGACACCGCTCGGCTTGAGCTGCAGCCGCCTGCCGATGTCTCGCGTCGAGAGTCCTTCGGCCAGCCCCGCGAGGACGTCCCACTCCCGGCTCGTGAGCCGCGGCCCGAGCTCCGTCCCGACTTCGGTCGTGCGAAAGCGCGGATCGTTGGAGTGGAACTGCATGAC
Organism: uncultured Actinomycetes bacterium; assembly: GCA_963825805.1. Classification (GTDB taxonomy): domain Bacteria; phylum Actinomycetota; class Thermoleophilia; order Gaiellales; family Gaiellaceae; genus Palsa-739. The sequence continues at coordinate 126,522 of CAWGVE010000050.1, forward strand.
CATGCGAGCGACGAGCGCGGGAGGGATCGCCGCCTTCCCTTCGGCGACGTCGCGCAGCGCTTGCGGCAGGGTGCCGAAGTCGATGTCCTTGACGAGGTAGCTCACGGCGCCGGCACGGAGGGCGCGGAAGAGGTCTCCGTCCTCGTCGGAGACGGTGAGCATCACGACCTTGGTCGTCGGCAGACGGGCAGCGATCTCCCAGGCCGCGGCGACTCCGCCGCCCGGCATCCGGACATCGAGCAGGCAGATGTCGGGTCTCGTCTCGAGCGCCTGCTGCACCGCGCGGGCGGCGTCGGCCGCCTCCGCGCAGACGACCAGGCCGCCCTCCGTCAGCGCCCGGCGAACGTCTTCGCGCGTCGGCGCATGGTCGTCGGCGATGAGCACCCGCAGAGCTCGGCCTGCTGGCTGCGAGGTGCGCCTGCGCTCACAGCTCGAGCTCCACTCGGGTTCCGGCTCCGCGGCGCGAGTCGATGCGCAGCTTCCCTCCGAGCGCTTCGGCGCGGTCCTTCATCGTGACGAGCCCGAAGCCGCTCCTTGGCTGCTCTTCGTCGAAGCCGGATCCGTCGTCCACGACCCCGAGGCGCATGCCCGCGTCGGCGCGCTCGAGATAGATCCGCAGCACCTCGGCGCCGCTGTGTTGCGCGGCGTTGGCGACAGCCTCGGAGGCGATGCGGACGACCGCCTCTCTCTCCCGTGGGGACAGCGTGATCCCGCTTGCGAGCTCCATGTCGACCGAGGCGCCGTAGCGTTGGGCGGCTTCCTGCACTGCCTCGGGCGAGCGCCTGGTCGAGTGACTCGTCGGGTCTCTCCGCGAGCGCGCCGACCACACGTCGGGACTCCTCCTGCGCGCGCGCGACGCCCCGGAGGATCCGCTCGACGAGCTGCGGGTCCGCGCCGTGCTCGCGGAGGAGCCGGACGTTCCGGGCGATGAAAGAGATCTCCTGAGCGAGCCCGTCGTGAACGTCGCGAGCGAGCCGGCGCCGCTCCTCGAGCGACGCGGCGGCAATGACGCTCGTCCAGTAGGAAGCGATCTCGCGAGCAGCTCCTATCGAGTAGGGCAAGGTAGAAGCCGAGGCGGAACACGTCACCGGTGTAGACCCAGTTCGAGAGCGCCGCCGGATGGAAGAAGTAGTTGACGTGGCTCGCACCGGAGAGGATGCATGCGATCGCGAGCCAGCCGCTCAACTCGTCGTTGGTCAGCCGGTTGCGTCGCGCAAAGCCGAGTGCCGCCAGGAGGTAGAGCAGCGCGAGCGCGAGCTGCAAGCCGCCGGCCAGGCTCGGGTGCGCGGCGCCGCGTCGAGACGGACGACGCAATGCCATTGGGCAGGAGGCTCGGGAACACGACCATCGGCAAGAGATCCGGCGACGCGCGAGCAGCAAGCGTGCTCGCCGTAGACCACGAACGGCCAGCGCCGGCCGACGGCGATACTGCGCCGCGGGAGGAGCGCCGCCACGCAGATGAGGAAGCGCCGCCAGCACCGCCGTGAACAACATGCTCCACACCGAGACGCGGTTGGATTGCAGGTCGAAGACCGCCGGAAGCGTGGCGAAGGCGAAGTTCGAGAGCGCGAGCAGAGAGAGGCCGGCCGACAGGATCAGCTCGTCGAGAAACCCCGTGCGCCAGAAGCGGCCGAGCAAGAGGAAAGCCGCAGCCGGAGCAGGCAAGTGCGGCCGTCGTCTCGAGCGCAACGTGCAGCGCCGGAGCGCGATACGCGAAGTTGAGACTCGCAACGAGCACGAGTGCCAATCGTGGCGCCGGCAGAGCCGAGCGCACAGCCAATCGCAAGCCTCCGAAGCCGCAGCACGACACCTCACCTTCTCTCTTTTCGAGCGACCCTGGACCAGTCTTATGGGCTGGAGCCGACTCCCGGTTCGGCTACGCGTCGAGCGGCCTCGCGAGCCACTGGACGGCGGTAGGGCAACTCCTGGCCGATCGGTCGAAGTAGGCGCTTCGCGCCCAGGGGACTGTGAGCAGGTGGCGATTCGCGCAGTGCGCCGTCTGCTCGAGAACCAGTTCGTCCGCTTCTGCGCGGTCGGCGTCTCCGGCTACGCAGTCAACCTGGCCGTGTACGCCGCGTTGCTCGAAGCCGGCATGCACTACCTCGCCGCGGCCGGGATCGCCTTTCTCGTAGCGGCTGCGAGCAACTACCTCTGGAATCGCACGTGGACGTTCCGCACTTCGGAGGCCCCGGTTCTCGGCCAGGGAGCGCGGGCACTGGTCGTCTCGGCGCTGTCGCTCGGGGCGAACCAGCTCTTCCTGCTCGTGCTCGTCACGGCCGGTGCCGGGCGTCTCGCCGCGCAGGCAGTCGCGATCGTTCTCGCGACGCCGTTCAGTTTCGCGGCGAACAAGCTCTGGGCCTTCGCCTCCGAGCCACCCGTCGGCGAAACGCAGCCGGTCGCGGTTCGCGCGCGCCGCCGCGACTCCTGACGCACCGCTACTGGGCGGAATCCGTGGCGATACGGCGAAATAGGTGGTCCGCCGTGAGCATTCACCAGCTCGAACCGGACGAGCCGCTCTCACCCGAGCTCGTGCTCGTGCTCTTACCGGAGCTACGTGCTCAGGCGCTCGCTCGTCTCGGCCCCCCGTGTGGCCGCCGCCGCATCGGCGGGCGGTCGATCTCCCGCCGCCTGCCGTCGCAGAGCCGGTCGCGGCAGTCGGAGGCAGCGTGATCTTCTCTAAGAACTCCGGCAACCAGATCGGGGACACGGCCAGCCGGATTCTTCCGAGGCGGCCAACAACGTTATTGCTGGGAACCTGATCTGCCATCGCAACCATCCCGCCGCCCAGTTCGGCGACAGTGGCGGTGGCCCGAACACGGTCGGTGGTGCAGCCATCGGCCAGTGCAAGACCCTGACCGGCTAGCGGACGAACAGGCGCGGCAGCCTACGCGCTCGACTCGAGATCAGAAGAGAGGCCCACCGGTTGGCGGGCCTCTCTCTCTTTGCATCACGCTTGTTTTTCGCCCTGCGGGGGACGCCGCCGGTAATGGCCGCCACCACCGATGTCCTACCGGCGAGGTACGCGGAAGCGACGCTGATCGCTTCCGGCGGCATGGGTCGCGTCTACCGGGCGACCGACAGCGAGTTGCGGCGCGATGTCGCGGTGAAGGTGCTCGCCGAGCGATACGCGGACGATCAGGCTGTGCGCGCGCGCTTTCGTCGGGAGGCGCTGACTGCGGCACGGCTGTCCGGGAATCCGAACATCGTCACGATCTTCGACGTCGCCGAGTACCGCGGCCGGCCGATGATCGTGATGGAGTATCTGGAGGGCGGCTCGCTCGACGCGCGCGTGCAGGGGCAGGGCGGTTGCCCGCCGGCGCAGGTGCTCACCTGGCTGGAGCAGGCAGCGGGCGCACTCGACGCAGCCCACGCTGCCGGAGTCGTGCATCGCGACATCAAGCCGGGGAACCTTCTGCTCGATAGCCGTGACCACGTGCACGTCGGCGACTTCGGGGTCGCCAGCGCCGCCGGTCTCGCCAGCTTCACCGAAACCGGCACGATCCTCGGAACGGCCGGCTATCTCTCGCCGGAGCAGGCGCGGGGAGAACGCGCGACGGCGGCCAGCGACCGTTACAGCCTCGCCGTGGTCGCGTTCGAGCTGCTCGCCGGCGAGCGCCCCTTCGAGTCGGACTCGGTCACGGCCGAGGCTGCGCGGCACGCCACCGCGCCCATACCGTCGATTCACCGCTTGGCGCCGGATCTCCCTGGGGCCTTCGACCCGGTGTTCCAGCGCGCGCTCGCGAAAGACCCGGCCGCCAGGTACCCCTCCGCCGCCGAGTTCGTCGCCGAACTGCGAGCAGAGCTGCACGAAGACGCGGCGACCACCAACTGGATCGTTCCCGCCCCGCCGACAGCCATTACGAAGGTCACCCGGCCGGCCGCCGCATCTCACTCACGGACGACGCGGGTCACCCCTGCGCCGCCCTCCCGACGGTGGCTGCTTCCGCTGATCGCCCTGCTCCTGATCGGCGGCGGAATAGCGGCTGCGGTCGCTGCGACGCGCAACTCCCCGCCGCAAAGAACAGGGGCAAGACGGAGGCCGGTCACGATCCTGCGCACAGTCACCCAGCCGGGAACGACGATCGAGCAGACGGTCACCGCGGCGGCACCGCCGCCTCCCCAACACGCCGCATCCACGCCGCCGGCGACCACGCCAAGCAACCTCACCGGCACCGACCTCAATGCCGAGGGCTACGCGAAGATGCAGGCAGGCGACTACCAAGGCGCGTTGCCGCTGCTCGAGGAGGCAGTGCAGCGACTCACCGGCACCGCGACGCTCGCGGAGGCGTACGCCGATTACAACCTCGCCTACACGCACTACAGGCTCGGCCAGTGCACGGACGTGCTGCCGCTGCTCGACCATTCGCAAGCAATCCAGGGCAGACGCACGGAAATCGACGCGCTCCGCCGCGACGCGCAAAAGGCCTGCCATTAGCTGGCTGGCGCGGAAGCAGGCGGCAACGTCCGCGTGCGCTGCGCGTCAAATAGCGACGACGCCGTTTGCCACTCATGGCCAAGCGGCTCTATCACGGGCGGCCGACGCTCCAACAGCGGTTAGCACGAGTTAGCCTGAGCGGCTGGCTCTGGGTCGGTGCAGCAATTTACCGTTGTCTTGATCGTGCTGTACCTCGCGTGAAGGCCCTGCCAGGACTCGGCCCTCGGAAGCCTCGCCGCCCAATGCTTGCCGCCCTCCGTAGCGAAGGCGTGCTTCGCCTGCTATAGCCAGCAACTCCGGATGGCGAGCGAGCGCGGGCTCATCCCCCTCTAGCCGAGGGCCAGCCAACCCGTGGTCACAGATGGCGGTCGTGTGTACGTCGTGGCTGAGCTCCCCTGCCACCGAGTCTGCGGACATCACTGGACCGGCAAGGCTCCGTCAAATGCGGTCCCGGAGGCAGACGACGAGAGCACCCCTCGCAGCGCTTCGCTGTTCAGCCGCCTTGTCTCGAGCTTCCGCTAGCCCCTCCGGATAGGAGAGGAGGGGAGGGGAGAGCCAGCCCGAGGGTGCCCGGCTGACTCTCCGTGGAGCGCTCGTCAGCCGCGGATCGTGTTGCTGCGACCCGCGGCGTAGCAGAGGCCGACCTGCTTCGACCCGAGAGTGACGCGGACAGGCGTCGCCTTGATCCGCGCGCCGAACTTCGCCGAAGTGACCACCGTAGGAGCCACCCCGGTCGTGTTCGCCTTCAAAACCATCCGCTTGACCTTCACCCAGCTCCCGGTCGCACTGCGGTAGCGCTGCAAGGTGGCGAGCTTGCCGGCGAAGCTCTGCGCGGCCGAGACGCTCACCCTGTAGTGGTGCTTCGCGACCTTCTTCAGCTGGAGACGCGGCTGCACCTCGGCGGTTGCGGCCGGGCTGCTCGAGCCCTTGACCTTCGCGGTGTACGCCGTCTTCTTCAATGGCGATGCCGCGTAGGAGAATTTTCCGCCGGTGGTCGTCGTCACGGTCGTGATCAGCTTCGACGTCGTCGTGCCGCACTCCGTGCCCTGGATCTGCACGGACTGTCCGGACTGCGCGCTCGCGAGCGTTCCGGCAAGAGTCGACTTTCGTCCGTAGACGACGACCTTGGGAGTAAGGGTGAGGACGCCGGCCGTCGGGGAGCTCGCAACGGTGACTGTCCCCTTGAACTTGGCTCCCTTGTGTGCCGGATCGGAGAAGTTGTACTTGCCGGCATTCGTGAACGTGCAGCTGGCGCTCTGTCCGGCGGCAACGGTGAATTGTGGTGCTGCGGGGCACTGCAGGCCGATCGTCTGCTTGAACAGAACCGTGTGCGCAACCGTGTCCTTGTTGTCATAGACGACCGTGTCTCCGACCGTGATCGAAACGGTCGTCGGCTTGTAGCCGCTGCCACTGATCGTCACCGTCTGTGTAGCGGCGGCCGCCGGTCTCGCCAGTTTCGCGGCAGTACCCGCAGCCGCCAGCACGAAGATGGCGAGCAGAAAGAGCAGGGGCTTGCGCATTCGGACTCCCTCAGTATCAAGCCGGGTAGCTAGATGCCGTCCCGGAAGTCGGAAAGGCAGTCCACTGATCCTGTTGGAGGGATGTCAGCGCGCTGCCAGTCCGAGGTAAGCGCTGCGTAAAGCGGCCTGTCCAGCCCGCCTGGACACGAGTCCCCCACGCGCGTGGCCAGGAGACGTCGCGGCTGGATTCGAAGGCCGAGCGGGCGAGCTAGCGATCGGGGCGCTCAGGCTTCGCAGCGCGCTGAGGAATCGCTGCGGTTCAGCTCGTGAAGATGGCCCCCGCCGACAGCTTCACACCGCTCTCATCCCACCGCGAGAGGATTCAGCCGAGAGCCGCCCGAAACGCCATCATTCAGCGCGTGGAACAGACGATCGTCCTCCCGTCGAAGCGCCTGGCCGTATCCCGCGAAGCGCTGCTCTGTAGCGCGTTGGCGGCGACGCTGGCCGCGCTGGTGGTTTGGCTCGGGCCGACGGGGACCGACTTCGCCGCGCACGCCTACCAGCGGGCGCTCTTCCTCCGGCACGGGTTCACGCTCTGGGACAACTTCTGGTACGCCGGCAGCTACAGCTTCGCGAACTACAGCCTGCTCTATTACCCGCTCGCGGCGCTCGTCGGGATCCGCCTGCTCGCGGTGGCGACCGTCTCGATCGCGGTGCTGGCCTTCGCGGTCGTCTCGCAGCGCGAGTGGGGATCACGCGCCCGTTGGGCGAGCCGCAGCTTTGCGGTCGTCTGGGCCGGGTTCCTGATCTCGGCAGGGTTTCCGTTCGCGCTCGGATTCGCGCTTGCACTGCTGGCGCTGTGGGCCTTGCAGTCGGGCCACCGCTGGCGCTTCGCCGTGCTGACCCTGCTCACGCTGGCGGCGAGCCCTCTCGCGCTCGTGATCCTGATGGTCGTGCTCGCCGGCGTTGCCCTGTCTCGCCGGAGCCCGCCGCGGAACATTGCTGTCCCCGCGCTCGCCCTTGCTGCCGCCGGCGCAGCCGAGCTCATGCTCCTGCGGCTGTTCCCCGGCGCAGGCCGCTATCCGTTTCCCGTCACCGAAGCAGCGGTGGCGATCGGCTTCTGTGCGCTCGGCTTCGTTGCCGCTTGGCGGGTGGAGAGCGCACGCGTCGTGCGGTACTTCCTGGCCGCGTACGCCGTCGCGATCGCGGTCGCGTATCTCGTGCCTTCGGGGCTGGGCGAGAACATCACGAGACTTCGCTACGCGGCACTGCCGATCGCGCTGCTCATCGTCGCTCTCCGCCGCTGGCGACCGGCGCCGCTCGCCGTCGCACTCATCGCTGCCGCGGTCGCCTGGAACGCGACCCCATTGGCGGCGGGCTTGCTGCACGCCGAGTCCGACGGCACGGCGCGTGCTGCCGTCTGGCGGGCGCCCCTCGCGTATCTTCACACGCACCTACAGCCCGCTTACCGGGTCGAGGCGGTCGACACGACGGAGCACTGGCCCGCCTTCTATCTTGCCGGGGCCGGAATCCCACTCCTGCGCGGCTGGTTCCGGCAGGCCGACTTCCCATTCGACGCCCTCCTCTACCGGCATTTCTCGCCGGCCGCCTACCGGAGCTGGTTACGGAGCTCGGCGCCGCCTACGTCGTCCTCACGCGCTCGCCGCCCGACTACAGCTCGGAGCGGGAAGCGAGACTCGTTCGCAGCGGCCGAGCCGGCCTGCGCCGCGTGTGGGCGTCTCGAGAGGTCGCGATCTACGCCGTGCCTCGACCGCGACCGATTCTCACGGGCCCGGGACGGCCGACGGTGCTCGCCCTCGCCGACTCTCGCCTGCTCGTCCGCGTCACGGGCGGCGGAACGTACCGCCTCGCGGTTCGCTGGTCGCCGTACTGGCAGACGTCAACGGGCTGTCTCGCACCGTCGCGGAACGGGATGCTTCGCCTGCGCACCCGCGCGGCCGCGACGGTGCGGATCGCGTTCGACGTCGACGCCCACACTTTGCTCGACGCGCTCGCCGGCGCCGCGCCGACGACGTGCCGTCTGCCCTAGCCGTTCAGCTCGCCTTCTCGAACGCGTCGATGAACCGGGTCACCACCTGTTTCTGGACGGTGTCGGAGGTGTGCTCGGCGACGTAGCGCCCGGCCGAGTCTGCAGCTCCGGCTGCGAGCGGCACCAGGAGGTGCGAGAGGCTCGCAAGCCGCGACGGATTGGCGAGCTGACGCGGTGCCCCTTTCGCGGACGGCCGTTCCGACCCGTTGGACGCCTCCTCGTCGGGCTCGTCGTCTTCGTAGTCCTCGTCCTCGTCGTCGGCCCCGTCGTCCACCGAGGCTTCGGGCTCATCCTCGCCTTCGTCCTCGGCGTATTCGGCGTCCTCCTGCGCGTCGCCTTCGTGCTCGTCGGCGTGGCCGTTGCGCGTGGCGAGTGCTTTGCGGACCGCGAACGTTGCCGCTCCGGTTGCGGCGGCCGCCGCCAGTGCCTTGACCGCGGTGCCCCCCTGCTCCATCTCTTCTTGCTCGCTCATTGCTCAGGCCCTCCTGTCTGTTTCTGGTCGTCAGCTGCTGCGGCTTCCGCTCGACGAGCGGGTGCGTTTGGCGGAGCTGCTCCGCGCCGAAGTGCGCTTACGGCCGCTCGATCGGCTACCCGAGGAGCGGGAGGATGAGGACTTCCGGCGCCGCGTCTGGCCCCCTGACTTCCGGCCTGCGCGCTCTTGGCCCTGGTCCTCGTCCTGCTCCTCGCCGTCCTGCTCCTCTCCGTCCTGGTCGGCCCCTCTCGGAAGCTGACATGAACCTTGTGGGACATACCGCTCGTCGTCTTCCAGACGATCCGGTCGTTCTCACGCTGCTCGGTGATGCGTCCTTCCCACTGACGCTTGCTGAACCAGATCTTCTCCTGCCAGCTGACCTTGTCCTGGCCTTTCTGCTTCACGTTGAGCACGCGATGCATGAACTTCGGGTACTCGTCGAACTTCGTCCAGGCTTCGTATGCCTGGTCGACCGGGACCGCCACATCCGTCCAGCGTTGAATCGGGAGCCGGCGCGTCTTCTTGCCGCCGCTGCCACCGCCGCCGTCTCCTCCTCCGGTGAGACCGGTCAGCTTGCCGACCGCCTTCCCGGCGAGACCTCCGCCGCTGAGGGCGTCTCCGACATTCGACTTCGCGCCTTCGGTGGCTTTCTCTCCAACGCCTTGCGCGGTCGACTGCACCCTGCCCTCCACCGCGCTCGACGGGCCGCGGACGACCGACGGGCTCACGGCCGCGACCGCGCCGGCCAAACCGACCACCGCGGGCACGACGAGCCCCTTGTGCTCGAGCGCAGAACGGACGTCCGCACCTGCACCAGCGCCGTTCGAACCTCTTGGATCAAACCGTCTTTTGCCATGCTGAATACTCCTCTCCGTTCAGTCGATCGGCCGCGCCAAGCGGCCGATCGAGCGCTCGTCCGGCTTCGACATGAAGCGGAACAAGAAGCGCCTGGGTCCCCATCCGGGCTAGGGCTAAACCGCCGAACCGAGTCCCGAACCGCCACACGCCGGTCGCCCGTTGTCTCTTCGAGCCAATCAACCGGAGGTCAGGTGACGATCAAGGGATCAGTGGCGGAAACAGCAGGGAGACGACTCGCGGGCGAGAGCGCGTCGCGGCCACGAGCATTGCTCGCCGCCTCGTTCGCCGCGCTCGGAGCCGGTATTGGCGTGTACCGATTCCTGCGAGGCGGCAGCAGCTGAACGCTCGCTCGGCTCACGGTCGACTCACGTTCCTTTGCTACCCATGACGATGTGGACCGCGCCCGGTCGGGCCGCACTGATCGTTGCGGCTGTTCTCGTCGGCTCACTGGCCGTCGGGATCGGCGTCGTGCGCTCGCAGAGTGACGCTTCCAGCCCGGCTCGGTCGCCGGCGCAGCTCACAGCACACTCGCGTATGACGGGTCACTTCGAGTACGTCCTGTCCGCGGGAGCGTTGTACGTCTATTCGATCGACCATGCGAACAGGCGCGTCCAGAAGGTGCCGATTCCAGCGATGGGGAGCTCGATCCACGGAGCGGCAGTCGGCCTGCGGGCGGGCGTGCTCTACGTCTCGTACGGCTCGCAGGACCGGCGGGCGGCTCGTTGCTGGCCTACGACCTCCGCAGGGGACGCGTGCTCTGGCGGCGGAGGTACGGGTTCGGCATCGACAGCATGGCCGTCAGCCGCAACGGTCGCTGGATCTACATGCCGGCCGGCGAGCAGTCCGGGTCGGGCATGTGGCGGATCATCGCGGCGTCGACCGGGAAGCCGACCGGGCGCGCCATCGTGGCCGGGGCGGGCGCGCACAACACGATTCTCGGCGCCGGAGGCCGCTATCTCTACCTCGGCGGCGTGGACTCCCCGTATCTCGAGGTTGCGAGCACCGCGACGAACGAGGTCGTGCGGAAGATCGGGCCGCTCAACGGCCCCGGCGTTCGCCCGTTCACCATCAACGGGTCGGAGACACTTGCGTTCACGACCGCAACCAGCTTCCTTGGCTTCCAGGTCAGCAGCATCCCCACCGGCCAGGTCCTCTACACGGTGCCGGTGCCGGGATTCTCGTTTCACCCGAAGACGTTCGGCCGCACGCCCGACCACGGCATCACGCTCACGCCGGACGAGCGGCGGCTCTACCTGATCGACACGCCGAACGGCTATGTCCACGTCTTCGATCTGACCGGGCTGCCGGCCGCGCCGCCCCAGCTGGTGGCGAACATCAAGCTGGTTCACGCGCCGCCGAACGACGGCTGGCTCCAGGCCAGCCGTAACGGACGCTTTGTCTACGTCGGGCGCTCGGGCGACGTGATCGACACCCGGACGAACCGGATCGTGCGCTACCTGAGGCCGATGCAGGCCACGGCCGATTTCCTCGAGATCGACTGGCGGCACGGGAGGCCGGTGGCGACGACGGGCAGGTACGGCGTGGGCTACGTCAAGGGCTAGGGCAGCGGAAGGGTCACGGTCACGACCGGGGTCGTGACGGCGACGGTCGTGCCCGTGGGAGCGGTAGTCGTGCCGGCCGCCGTGGTCGTCCCGGCGAGCGTCGTCGCCGTGGGCGTCGTGGTGCCGTGGCCGGCCGTGGTCGTCGCGCCGGCAACTGCCTGCGTCGGAGCCGAGGCTCCTGAACCAGGCTGCCCGCCTCGCGCCCGACTCGTGCTGCTCGGTGCTGAGCCGGACGTTGCTTGAGACGTGCCGCTACCTCCGTGCGCCACGACCGCCAGGCCGCGCAGCGAGGAGTGCGGCAAGCTCCTGACTCCCGCCGCCGCCGTCGAGGCAGCCTGCGCGGTTCTAGTGCCGAAGGGCGACTTCGGCCCGGCGGCGCAGCCGCGGACGCTCCGCCGCCCCAGCAATACGTCTAACCAGGCCACACAGCA
>CAWGVE010000051.1:0-99175 GCA_963825805.1 uncultured Actinomycetes bacterium
CCGGGCGCTGAAGAAGGTTCGCGCCGGTGCGCGCTTCCTGCAGCTGCAGGTTCCTTCCGGCCCGAGCAGCTCGAGGCGTTCATGGCGGAGGCCGTCGAGAAGGGGCTCAGCCGAGCGGTGCGCCCTCCTCCCTTCGATCTGCCTCACGCGCTCGCCGCCGCGCTCCGCTACATCGACGAGCACGTGCCGGGGATCGAGGTGCCGCCCGAGCTGATCGAGCGCTGCGAACGGGCCGCCGACCCAGAGGCGGAGTGCTTCGAGCTCGCGGTCGAGCTCGCGCAGCAGGCGCGCTCGCTGCCGGGAGTGGCCGGCCTCCACCTGATCAGCTTCCGCCGCGAGGCGGGCGTCGCCCGGCTGTGCGAGCGGCTCGGGATTCCCCACGAGCGGAAAGGGAGACGAGTGGACACGGTCGTCCAGTCGCCGTCTAGAACGGTCGTCATCGGGCCGGAGCAGCCGTTCTGCGTGATCGGCGAGCGGATCAACCCGACCGGGCGCAAGGCGTTCCAGGCGCAGCTCCAGGCGGGCGACCTCTCGCAGCTCGAGACCGACGTCGCGCAGCAGGTCGCGGGCGGCGCCGACCTGCTCGACGTCAACGTCGGCGACCCGCTGGCCGACGAGGTCGACCTGATGGGCAAGGCGATCCCGCTCGTGCAGGGCCTGTGCGAGCTGCCGCTCTGCATCGACTCCTCCGTGATCGAGGCGCTCGAGGCGGGGCTCTCCGCCTACGAGGGCAAGGCGCTCGTCAACTCGGTCACGGGCGAGGACGAGCGGCTCGAGGCGATCCTGCCGCTCGTCGCGAAGCACGGCGCGGCGGTGATCGGGCTCGCGAACGACGAGGACATCCCGATGGAGCCCGAGCGGCGCGTCGAGATCGCGAAGAAGATCGTCTCCGTCGCCGGCGATCATGGCATCCCGCCCGAGGACGTGATCATCGACCCCCTCGCGATGCCGATCGGCGCGGAGCCGCGCGCGGTCACGCTCTTCGTCGAGACGCTGCGCCTGCTGCGCGAGGAGCTCGGCGTGAACACCACGTGCGGCGCCGGCAACACCTCGTTCGGCCTGCCCGGGCGCCACACGCTCGGCGCCGCGTTCCTCGCCGTCGCGCAGAGCCACGGCCTGACCAGTGCGATCATGGATTCGCGCCGACCGGAGATGGTGGACGCGGTTCGCGCGACCGACTTCCTGCTCGGCCGCGACGAATGGGCGCCGCCTGGATCCGCATGTACCGCGAGAAGCAGGCGGCAACAACGCAATGAGCGCGGTCGTGGACCTCCCGGAGGAGCAGCATCCCGACCGCGTCCGCCTGCGCTTCCTCCAGTCGGGCGAGGACCGCGCCGTCAAGGAGGCGCGCGTGCTCGCCGGCACGACAATCTTCGACGCCGCGAGCTGGAACGGCGTCGCGATCGACTCGACCTGCGGCGGCCACGGCACGTGCAAGAAGTGCAAGGTCAAGGTCGTCTCCGGGAACGCGCCGATCAGCCCGGTCGACCCCCGTGCCTTCACGGTCGAGGAGCTGAAGAGCGGCTGGCGCCTCGCGTGCCGCGCGAACACGCAGGAGGACCTCACGATCGAGGTGCCGCCGCTGCAGACGAGGCCGAAGGCCGCGCTCGCGGGCGTCGGTCGCCACGTGATCCTGCGGCCGGCCGTGCAGAAGCGCTACGTCGAGCTCTCCGAGCCGACGCTCGAGGACCAGCGCTCCGATCTCGAGCGGCTGCTCGACGCGATGGACGACGTCGAGCCGAGGGTCCCGCTCGGGGTGGTGCGCACGCTCGGCGGCACGCTACGCGAGTCCGACTGGAAAGTGACAGCCGTCCTCGCCGACGACCTGCTCATCGAGGTGGAGCCCGGCGACACGAGCGGCAGCCGCTACGCGATCGCCTTCGACCTCGGCACGACGACGGTCGTTGCGACGCTGCTCGACCTCGAGACGGGGCTGCCGAAGGCGGTGCGCTCGATCCTCAACGCGCAGCAGCCGTTCGGCGCGGACGTGATCTCCCGGATCTCGGCGATCATGATGGACGACGACGCGCTCGAGCGGCTGCAGCGGCACGCGCACGAGACGCTGCAGCAGCTCACCGGCGAGGTGTGCGCGGAGGCGGACGTCGATCCGGCGGAGGTCTACGAGATCGTCGTCGCCGGCAACCAGACGATGATCCAGATCGCGCTCGGCATCGACCCGGAGCCGCTGTCGATGGCGCCCTTCACCGTCGTCACGCGGCGCATGCCGGAGGCGACGGCGACCGACTTCGGCGTCGCCGTCCACCGGCGCGCACCCGCCGTCACGTTCCCCGCGCTCGGCGCGTACGTCGGCCCCGACATCGTCGCCGGCATCCTCGCGACGGGCATCACGCTCGACCGCCGGGTGCGCCTCTTCATCGACGTCGGCACGAACTCGGAGATCGTGCTCGGCTCCTCCGCGAAGACGCTCGCGACCGCCGCCCCGGCCGGGCCCGCGTTCGAGGCGGCGCAGATCCGCTGCGGCATGCGTGCCGCCGACGGCGCCATCGAGGGCGTGAAGATCGTCGACGGCGAGGTCGAGCTGACGGTCATCGGCGACGTCGCGCCCGTCGGCCTGTGCGGCTCGGGGCTCGTCGACGCGGTCGCGGAGCTCGTCGGCGCCGGGATGCTCGACCACTCCGGGCGTTTCATCCTCGACGCGTCGGAGCGCTTCGGCAAGATCGGCGAGGAGAACGTCTTCTACCTCAGCGACGACGTCTATCTCTCGCAGCGCGACGTGCGCGAGCTCCAGTTCGCGAAGGCGTCGATCGCCACCGGCTGGAACCTCCTCTGCCGCGACCTCGAGATCGAGCCCGGGGAGATCGCGCAGGTGCTCCTCGGCGGCTCGTTCGGCTCGTACCTCAGCGCGGCGAGCGCGGTGAAGATCGGCCTCGTGCCGAAGCTGCCGCTGACGCGAATCGTCTCGGCCGGGAACGTCGCCGGCGAGGGCGCGAAGATCGCCGCCCTCTCGGTGACCGAGCGCGCAGCGGCGAACGCCGTCCTCGACGAGGTCGAGTACGTCGAGCTCTCCGGCCGCGCCGACTTCAACGACCTGTTCGTCGACCAGCTCGCCTTCCCGCGAGACACCTCTCGAACAGACAGGCCGGACCAGGTTCCGGACATGGCCGAAAGAGGCCAGCCGCAGCCGCGACGACGCGCTCGTCCCATAGAGACTGGTCCAGAGGGCCATCGGTTCCGGACGTGGGCGCGGACCCGCGGTCGTCGTGGCGTGCGGGGCGCTTGCGCTGCACGTGAAGCAGATCGCGGCCCGGCGCGGCTGGGACGTCGAGGTCCGCCCCGTGCCGCCCGAGCTGCACAACCGGCCGGAGCGGATCCGCGCCGCGGTCGACGAGGCTGCCGCCGGGGACGACGTCGTCGTCGCCTACGCGCACTGCGGCGCCGACTCTCGGCGGCCACCCCCGCCTCGCGGGCGCGCACTGCTACGAGGTCTTCGGCGCCGAGCACGAGCCGGCACGTTCTTCCTCACCGACTTCCTCGTCCGCGGCTTCGACCGCCTCGTCTGGCGCGGGCTCGGGCTCGACCGGCACCCCGAGCTGCGCGACGACTACTTCCGCCACTACGAGAAGGCCGTCTGGCTCGCCCAGGAGCCGACGCCGGAGCTGCGCGCCGGCGGCCGAGCACGCGGCGCGAGCGGCTGCGCCTGCCGCTCGAGGTCCGCGAGACCGGCATGGGAGGATTGGAGCGAGAGCTGGAGAGACTGCTGTGCTGATCAACGACCTGCCCCGCTACGAGATCCTCGACGAGGCCGCGCTGGCCGAGCTCGAGCGCGGCTGGCGGCGGATCGTCAGCGAGCTCGGGATCGAGTTCCTCCACCCCGACGCTCTGGAGGTCTTCAAAGGAGCAGGCCAGGATGTCGAGGGCGAGCTCGTCCGCTTCGACCCCGACTGGATCCTCGAGCAGGTCGCGAAGGCGCCGTCGGAGTTCGACCTCCAGGCCCGCAACCCCGAGCGGAGCGTCCACATCGGCGGCAACCACATGGTCTTCTCCGCCGTCTACGGCTGCCCGTTCGTGCGCGAGGGCGACGAGCGCCGCGACGCGACCTACGACGACTTCCAGAACCTCGTCTCAGCTCGCGCAGGCGTTCCCGCAGCTCGACTCGCCGGGCGGAACGATCTGCGAGCCGAACGACCAGCCGCTCGACTCGCGGCACCTCGACATGGTCTTCGCGCTCCTCACGCTCTCGGACAAGCCCTTCATGGGCTCGGTCACCTCCGGCCCCAACGCCGTCGACACGATCGCGATGGCGGAGATGGTCTTCGGCAAGGAGTCGCTGGAGCAGACGCCGGCGATCATCTCGCTGATCAACGTCAACTCGCCGCTCCGCTACGACGACCGGATGCTGTCGGCGCTCGTCGAGTACGCGAGGGCCGGGCAGGCGACGGTGATCACGCCGTTCCTGCTCATGGGAGCGATGTCGCCGGTCTCGATCGCGGCGACGCTCGCGCAGCAGGTCGGCGAGGCGCTCGCGGGGATCGCGCTCGTCCAGACGATCCGCCCCGGCTGCCCGGTCGTGTTCGGCTCCTTCCTCTCGAACACCGACATGCAGTCGGGCTCGCCGAGCTTCGGCACGCCCGAGTCGGCGGTCGGCCTCCTCTGCACGGGCCAGATCGCGCGCCACTACAACCTCCCGTTCCGCGGCGGCGGCGCGCTCACCTCGTCGCAGGTCGTGGACGCGCAGGCGGGCTACGAGTCGATGATGTCGCTCTGGCCCACCTTCCTCGCCGGGACGAACTTCGTCATGCACTCCGCGGGCTGGCTCGAGTCGGCGCTCGTCTCCTGCTACGAGAAGTTTGTCGTCGACGTCGAGCAGCTCCGCATGCTGCACGCGGCGTTCGAGCCGCTCACGATCGACGAGGAGACGCTCGCGTACTCGGCGCACCAGGAGGTCGGGCAGGGCGGGCACTTCCTCGGCGCGGCCCACACGCTCGAGCGTTTCCGCGAGTGCTTCTACCGGCCGCTCGTCTCGTCCACCGAGAACTTCGAGCGCTGGAAGAAGAACGGCGCCAACGACACGGCCGCCCGCGCGAACGAGATCTGGAAGAAGACGCTCTCCGAGTACGAGAAGCCGCCGATCGAGCCCGATCTGGAGGCGGAGCTGAAGGCCTTCGTCGACCGGCGGCGCACCGAGCTGGGGGACTGAGTGTTCATCGCCGGCGAGTGGACGACCGCCGGGTCGGGCGAGACATTCGAGGCCGAATCGCCGGCCACCGGCGAGACGATCGCGCAGGTACAGAAGGGAGGCCGCGAGGACGCGCAGCGGGCCGTCGGCGCCGCGAACCGCGCCGCCGAGGGCTGGGCGCACGCGGGCGCGTTCGAGCGGGCGGCGGCGATGCACCGCGTCGCCGACGAGGTCGAGCGCCGCCGCGAGAGCCTCGTCCACACGCTGACGCTCGACCAGGGAAAGCCGCTCGCCGAGTCGCGGGACGAGGTCGAGGAGCTCGTCCAGTACTGGCGCAACGCGGCCGAGGACGGGAAGCGGCTGGAGGGCCGCGTCCCCAACTCGACGTCCGCGGACAAACGCGTGCTGCTCCTGCGCCGGCCGCGCGGGGTCGTCGGCGTGATCACGCCCTGGAACTGGCCGTACACGATGCCGGCCGAGCTGATCGCCCCCGCGCTCGCCTGCGGGAACGCCGTCGTCTGGACGCCGGCATCCACGACGGCGGTCGCGGGCATCGCCCTCGCCGAGTGCGTCGCCGAGGCGGACCTCCCGCCTGGTGTCTTCAACCTCGTCACCGGCCCCGGGTCGGTCGTCGGCGACGAGATCGCGCGCAACCCCGGCACGCACGGCGTCGGCTTCATCGGCTCGACCGAGACCGGGCGCCGCGTGGCCGAGGCGGCGGCGGGCAAGGCGGCGGTGCTCGAGCTCGGCGGCAACGGCCCCGTCGTAGTCCTCGAGGACGCCGATCTCGACCTCGCCGCCGAGGCGACCGTCGCCGCCTGCTTCCTCTGCGCGGGGCAGAGCTGCACCGCCGGCGAGCGCCTGCTCGTCCATCGCGACGTGCGTGACGAGTTCGTGGCGAAGCTGGCGCGCCTCGTCACGGAGCGCGTCCTGCTCGGCGACCCCTTCGTCGAGACCACCACGATGGGCCCGCTCAACAACGAGGGAGTCGCGGCGAAGATGGACGAGCACGTGGCCGACGCGCTGGAGCGCGGCGCGCAGGTCGTGCACGGCGGCGAGCGGGCCGGCGGCTTCCCCACCGACCTCTACTGGCAGCCGACCGTCCTCGACGGCGTGCCGCCCGACGCGCTCGTCGCCACCGAGGAGACGTTCGGCCCCGTCGCGCCCGTGGTCGCGATCGACTCGCTCGAGCACGCGATCGAGCTGGCGAACGCCTCGCCGTACGGGCTCCTGTCGGCGATCTTCACCCGCGATCTCGCCAAGGGCCTGCGCTACGCGGACGCCGTGCGGACGGGCTGGGTGAACGTCAACGAGTCGTCCAACTACTGGGAGACGCACCTGCCGTTCGGCGGCCGCTCCGGCAGCGCCAGCGGCATCGGCCGCGTCGGCGGCTCGGCGCCGATGGAGGCCTTCACCGAGCTGCAAACTGTCGTCCTCGGATGAGCTGGGACTACGTCATCGTCGGCGGCGGCTCGGCGGGCTGCGCGCTCGCCGCGCGCCTGACCGAGGACGCCTCGACGCGCGTCCTCGTCCTCGAGGCGGGGCGACCCGACCGCCTCTGGGACCCCTTCATCCACATGCCGGCCGCGCTCTCCTTCCCGATCGGCAACCCGCGCTACGACTGGATGTACCGCTCCGAGCCCGAGCCGTTCATGCACGACCGCCGCATCTACCACGCGCGCGGCAAGGTGCTCGGCGGCTCGAGCTCGATCAACGGGATGATCTTCCAGCGCGGCAACCCGCTCGACTACGAGCGCTGGGGCCTGGAGGAAGTGGGACTACGCCCACTGCCTCCCGTACTTCAAGAAGATGGAGACGTGCCTCGCCGGCGCCGACGAGTGGCGCGGCGGCGACGGGCCGATCGTGCTCGAGCGCGGGCCGGCGGCTTCCCCCCTCTTCGCCGCGTTCTTCGAGGCGGCGCAGCAGGCCGGCTACGCGCTGACCGACGACGTGAACGGCTACCGGCAGGAGGGGTTCGCCTCCTTCGACCGCACGATCAGCCGCGGCCGCCGCGTCAGCGCGGCGCGCGCCTATCTCCACCCGGCGATGGGCCGTCCCAACCTCGAGGTCCAGTGCCGCGCCTTCGTGAACCGGGTGGTGTTCGAAGGCTCGCGGGCCGTCGGCGTCGAGCTGGACGAGCGGCGAGATCGTGCCGCGCCGGCGAGGTGATCCTCTGCGGAGGAGCGATCAACTCGCCGCAGCTCCTGCAGCTCTCCGGCGTCGGCAACGCACATGAGTTGGAGGCAACTGATATATCAGTCGTCCACGACCTGCCCGCGGTCGGGGAGAACCTGCAGGACCACCTCGAGGTCTACGTCCAGCACGCGGCCACGCAACCGGTATCCGTCCAGCCCGCCCTGAAGAAGTGGCGGCGGCCGGAGATCGGCGCCCGCTGGCTCTTCCTCCGCAGCGGGCCGGGGGCGACCAACCATTTCGAGGCGGGCGGCTTCGTCCGCTCCAACGACGAGGTCGCCTACCCCAACCTCATGTTCCACTTCCTGCCGCTCGCCATCCGCTACGACGGCTCCCGTCCCGCAGCCAAGCACGGGTACCAGGTGCACGTCGGGCCGATGTACTCCGACGTGCGCGGCTCGGTCAAGATCACGAGCGCCGACCCGCACGAGCATCCGGCGCTGCGCTTCAACTACCTCTCCACCCCGACCGACCGGCGCGAGTGGGTCGAGGCGATCCACGTCGCCCGCTCCATCCTCGAGCAGCCGGCGTTCGCGCCCTACGACGCCGGCGAGATCTCGCCGGGCCCGTCGTTGCAGAGCGAGGAGGAGATCCTCGACTGGGTCGCGCGCGACGCCGAGACCGCGCTCCATCCCTCGTGCACGTGCGCCATGGGAACGGTCGTCGACCCCGCGACGATGCGGGTCTACGGTCTCGACGGCATCCGGGTCGTCGACGCGTCCGTATTTCCTTCCGTCCCGAACGGGAACATCTACGCGCCTGTGATGATGGTGGCGGAGAAAGCCGCCGACCTGATCCGCGGGAACACACCCCTCGAGCCCCTCCACCTCGACTTCTACCGCCACCATGCTGAGCCAGCTACGAGTCGATGAGCTACTGACCGCGATCGGCGAGCGGACGCCGGCGCCCGCGTCCGGCGCGGCCACCGCGCTGACCGCCGCCCTCGCCGCCGCCCTCGCCGAGCTGTCATCCCGCTACGCCGGCGACGAGGCCGGAGCCGAGAAGGCCCACGTGCTCGCGGCCGAGCTCGTCGCGCTGGGAGACGAGGACGCCGCCGCCTACGCCGCGTTCATTGCGGACCCGAACGAGAAGACGCGCGCGGAGACCGTCCGTGTCCCGCACGAGATCGCCCGTCGGGCAGAGGCGGTCGTCGAGCTCGCGCTGCGGTCGGCCGACAAGCTGACCACGAGCGTCGCCGGGGACGCCCGGGCCTCCGCCGAGCTCGCGCGCGCCGCGGCGAGCGTGGCGCGCGGCCTGGCCGACTTCAACCGCGCGGGATCTTGAGCTCGCGCCCGAGATAGAAGCCGGAGACTTCCTCCAGCACGTACGGCGCCATGGCCTGCCGCCGCTCCGACTCGACCTCCGACAGCCGGTAGCGGTCGCGTGACTCGACCGAGTCCCAGACGGTGATGCCGACCACCTCGTTCCCGTCGGGCGCCACGAGCTCGTACGCCTTCAGCATCCCCTCGGGAAACTCGCTCGGCCGCCAGGCGCGGCTGAACTCGTCGCGAGCACCCGGCTTGAGCTTGCGCGTCGTGATCCAGACGTAGCCGTCGAGATCCATGCCCGAAGTCTCGCAGAGGCGACGCTATTAGGCTGACTGCGTGCAGGCGCTCGTCAAGTCCGAGGCGGCCAGGGGCCTGTGGCTCGAGGACGTCCCCGTCCCGGAGATCGGGATCAACGACGTGCTGATCCGCGTACACAAGACGGGCATCTGCGGCACCGACCTGCACATCTACGACTGGAACGAGTGGGCGCAGCGGACGATCCCGGTGCCCATGGTGATCGGGCACGAGTTCGTCGGCGAGATCGTCGAGCGCGGCTCGAACGTGAGCGGCTTCGAGATCGGCGACCTCGTCAGCGGCGAGGGGCACGTGGTCTGCGGGCGCTGCCGCAACTGCATGGCGGGACGCCGGCATCTCTGCGCCCACTCGATCGGCCTCGGCGTGCAGCGGCCGGGCGCGTTCGCCGAGCTCGTCGCGCTGCCGATGACGAACGTCTGGCACCAGAAGCCGGGAGTCGACGAGGACGTCGCCGCGATCTTCGACCCCTTCGGCAACGCCGTGCACTCGGCCCTGACCTTCCCGGTGCTCGGCGAGGACGTGCTCGTCACGGGCGCCGGCCCGATCGGCTGCATGGCCGTGGCCGTCGTGCGCCACGCGGGCGCGCGCCACGTCGTCATCAGCGACCCGAACCACTACCGCCTCGACCTGGCGCGCCGGATGGGCGCGACGGTGGCGGTCGACCCGACCGAGCGCGACCTTGCCGACGTGCAGCGCGAGCTCGGCATGACCGAGGGCTTCGACGTCGGCCTCGAGATGTCGGGCAACCCCGTCGCATTGCGGACGATGATCGACGCGATGTCGCACGGCGGCTCGATCGCGCTGCTCGGGATTCCCGCCGGCGAGGTGACCCTCGACCTGAACCCGGTGATCTTCGAGATGCTGACGCTGAAGGGGATCTACGGCCGCGAGATGTTCGAGAGCTGGTACCTGATGACGGTGCTGGTCGAGTCGGGCCTCGACCTCACGCCGGTGATCACGCATCGCTTCTCGTACCGCGACTTCGAGGAGGCGTTCGCCGTCGCCCGCTCCGGGCAGTCGGGCAAGGTCCTCCTCGACTGGACACAACTCGAGGAGGACTGATGTACGGAACGCTGCGCGACGATCTCGTGGGAACGCTCGCCGAGGTGCGCGAGGCCGGGCTCTACAAGTCCGAGCTCGAGATCACGACGCCTCAGGGCGCCCACGTCGACGTGACCGGGCAAGGAGAGCTGCTCAACCTCTGCGCGAACAACTACCTCGGGCTCGCCAACCATCCCGCGATCGTCGCCGCCGCGCACGAGGCGCTCGACCGCTGGGGCTACGGCATGGCGTCCGTCCGCTTCATCTGCGGCACCCAGGCGCTGCACCGCGAGCTCGAGGAGCGCCTGTCGGAGTTCCTCGGCACCGACGACACGATCCTCTACAGCTCGTGCTTCGACGCGAACGGCGGCCTGTTCGAGGCGCTGCTGGGCGAGGAGGACGCGGTCATCTCGGACCAGCTCAACCACGCCTCGATCATCGACGGGATCCGGCTCTGCAAGGCGCGCCGCCTGCGCTACGCGAACGGGGACATGGACGAGCTCGAGGCGCGGCTCGAGGAGGCAGCCGACGCGCGCTACCGCCTGATCGCCACCGACGGCGTCTTCTCGATGGACGGCTACCTCGCGCAGCTCGACCGGATCTGCGACCTCGCCGAGCGCCACGACGCGCTCGTGATGGTCGACGACTCCCACGCGGTCGGCGTCGTCGGCCCCGGCGGCCGCGGCACGCCCGAGCACCACGGCGTCATCGAGCGCGTCGACATCGTGACGGGCACCCTCGGCAAGGCGATCGGCGGCGCGAGCGGCGGCTACGTCTCCGCCCGCCGCGAGATCGTCGAGCTCCTGCGCCAGCGCTCCCGGCCCTACCTCTTCTCCAACAGCGTCGCGCCGCCGGTCGTGGCGGCCAGCGTTCGCGCGCTCGAGCTGATCGAGACCTCGGCCGAGCTGCGCGACCGGCTGCGCGAGAACACGGCCCACTTCCGCGCGCGCCTGGAGGAGCTCGGCTTCGACGTCCTCCCGGGCGAGCACCCGATCGTGCCGGTGATGATCGGCGACGAGGTGGCCGCCGCCGCCTTCTCGGCCCGGCTCGTCGACCTCGGCGTCTACGCGGTGAGCTTCTCGTTCCCCGTGGTGCCGCGCGGCACTGCGCGGATCCGGACGCAGATGTCCGCGGCGCACTCGATCGAGGACCTCGACTTCGCCGCCGATCAGTTCGCAGCCGCGCGCAGCGGCGACTGACGGTCACCGGCTCTTCGCCGTCTGTAACCGGCCCCTCCTGCGTGCGGCCTGATTTCACGAGATCATTCCGGGACAGGCGCGCTCACCGGGAATACTTGAGTGCGCAATGTTCGTTGGAGCAATCGTGGATCTGGGACTCGTCACCTTTGCCGACCTGCCTTCCGGCGTCACCGCCGAGGAGCGGATGCGCGACCTCCTCGAGGAGGCGAAGCTCGCCGACGAGCTGGGGCTGAAGGTCTTCGCCGTCGGGGAGCATCACCGCCCCGACTTCCTCGTCTCGTCGCCGGCGACGGCGCTCGCCGCGATCGCCGCGGTCACGAACGAGATCCGGCTCTCGAGCGCCGTGACCGTCCTCTCCTCCGAGGACCCGGTCCGGGTCTTCGAGCAGTTCGCCCATGTCGACCTGATCTCGGGCGGCCGCGCGGAGATCATGGCGGGACGCGGCTCGTTCATCGAGTCGTTCGCGCTGTTCGGCTACGACCTGAGCGACTACGACGAGCTGTTCGCCGAGAACCTCGACCTGCTGCTCGCGATCCGCGACAACCCACGCGTCACGTGGCACGGGAAGCACCGGGCGGCGCTCGAGAACGCGGTCGTCTGGCCAAGACCCGTGCAGGATCCGCTCCCCGTCTGGATCGCGGTGGGAGGCAGCCCGGAATCGGTCGTCCGCGCGGCGCGCCTCGGCCTGCCGTTGGCGCTTGCGATCATCGGCGGCGAGACGGCGCGCTTCCGTCCCTTCGTCGACCTCTACCGGCAGACCTGGGCGGAGGCCGGGCACGCCGGCGAGCCGCGGATCGCGATCAACACGCATGCCTTCGTCGCGTCCTCCCGCCGGGAAGCCGATGAGGCGTTCGCCGGCTCGTACGTCGCCCTGATGAACCGGATCGGCCGGGAGCGCGGCTGGCCGCCCGCCGGGAAGGCGGAGTACGAGGCACTCGTCTCCCCCTCCGGGCCGCTGGCCCTCGGGTCGCCCGAGGAGGTGGCCGCGAAGATCGTCTCGTTCCACGAGCTCTTCCGGCCGGAGCGCTACCTGGCGCACATCAGCATCGGCGCCGTCTCGCACCGCGACGCGATGCGCGCGATCGAGCTGTTCGGAACCGAGGTCGCGCCGCTCGTCGAGCGCGAGATCTCCGGCTCCGCGGCTCTCACCTAAAGGAGGCCGACGGCCAACGGCGTAGCCTCACTCACGGCGGGCCTTGGCGATCCCCCTTCCCGAGGCCCGCCGCTTCTATCGGCTCCCCGTGGCGCGACCTTGAGCGCCGCGATGAGTTTCCTGCCCGGCGGCCGTCCTAGCTGCACACCCACAGCGAGGAGGCTCGAGATGTCCACCACCACCGCAAAGCTCGGCATCAGCAAGGTAGGCCGCGTCTGCGTGACCGTCGCCGACACCGACCGGGCGATCGACTTCTACGTCGGCACCCTCGGCTTCGAGAAGGTCGTCGACGAACCGATGGGCCCGGACATGCGCTGGGTCGAGGTCGCGATCCCCAAGGTCAGGCAAGGCCGAGACCACGATCGCGCTCGCCCCGCCCCCGCCGGGCCAGGAGGCCGGCGGCAGCCAGACTGGGATCTGCCTCGACACCACAGATGTGGACGGCGCCCACGCGGCGCTGAAGTCGGCAGGCGCGGACATCGACGCCGAGGTCAGCCGCTACGGCGGGCCGGTGCCCCCGATGTTCTGGTTCCGTGACCCGGACGGCAACTCGCTCATCGTCGTCCAGCCGTCGAGCTGATCACCACCTTCGACCTTTGCACGGTCGACTTCCTGGCGCGCCTCCGGCTTCGGACGGGGGCGCGCCTCGTTCGCGCGCCGCCCGAGCTCTGGGAGCTGCTCGACCTCTGCGGGTTACGCGAGACGGTCGGGCAGGCCGAACAGAGGGAAGAGCCGCGGCGTGTCGAGGAAGAACGTCAGCTCGACGATCCGGCCGTCTGACACGTCGGGGACGATGAGCGCCCACGGCTCGTAGCCGCCTTCCGGCGACGGCTTGAACTGGCCCCAGGCCGGCATCCCGTTGGCGAGGCCGACCGGCACGAGCTTCGAGCCCTTGCAACCGATGCCTGGGCCGAACCACCACGTGAAGATGTCGTCGCGGCCGCGCAGCCAGAGGGTGTACGGCGGCATGGACTGGACTGCGTCCTCGTGCAGGAGCTCGGTGAGCCGGTCGATGTCGTACGCCTCGAAAGCCGAGACGTAGCGGTCGAGCAGGGCGCGGGTCTCGTCGTCGAGCTCGGCGGGAGCGGTGGTGTCCGCGGTGGCGAGCGTCGCGCGGGCCCGCTGCAGCGCGCTGTTGACCGAGGCAACGCTCGTCTCGAGCAGTTCCGCCGCCTCGCTCGCCTGCCACTTCAAGGCTTCGCAGAGGACGAGGGCGGCCCGCTGCTTCGGCGGCAGATGCTGCAGCGCCGCGACGAATGCGAGCCTTAGCGTGTCGCGCTGCTCGGCGAGCTCGTCCGGCGTCGCAAGCGGAGTGATCCAGGTCACCTCCGGCAGCTCGGCGAGGTTCTCGAACAGCGGCTCCTGCGCAGGCCCGAGATCCATGGGCCGCGCGCGCTTCTCCCGTCCGGCGAGCGCGTCGAAGCAGACGTTCGTGGCGATCCGGTACAGCCACGACTTGAGCGCCGAGCGGCCCTCGAACCGGTCGAGCGACCGCCACGCGCGCAGCATGGTCTCCTGCACCGCGTCCTCGGCCTCGAAGGCGGAGCCGAGCATCCGGTAGCAGTAGCCGGTCAGCTCGCGGCGGTACTGCTCGAGCTGGTCGGCGGTGGTGGACTGGGCGGTGGCCACGGCCGACATCCTAGGCGGTTGCGGCACGCGCGGATTTAAGGAACCCGTAATGCCTGGCTAACGCGGGCGCAATACCGGCGGCCGATGCTTCTCAGGACCGATTCCTCGCCTCGGAAGGAGCGACAGATGCGCTCGAAGAAACTCGTCTTGGCTGCCGTCGCCGCGGCGTCCCTCGCCGCCGTCCCGGTGGCGGCCGCGGGGATGATGCACCCCGAGCTCGGCGCGCACCTGTCGGGCATGGGCGAAACAGGCGTCGTCAACCTCCAGTCGCACCTGAAGACGGGCAAGCTCTGCTGGACGTTCGACCTGCACACGATGCACGTCACGGGCGCGACGATCCGCGACGCGCACGGGATGACGGTCGCCCATCTCGGCCAGATGTACCACCCGAAAGCGTGCGTCACGGTGGCCAAGAAGGCGCTGCGCCTGATCGAGTCGAAGCCGCGCTCCTACTGGGTCTGGGTGGCGACGCCTGGCCATCCGGGTGACCTGCGTGGCAAGCTGTTCCCAGGCATGGCACATATGTAGATGGACTCGCCGCCCCTCAACGGTGAGCAGGACCTCCAGCAGCAGCCCGCTCCCCGCCGCTACGGGCGGGGTGTGTTCCTCGCCACGGTCGCGGGCGGCGTCTCGTCGCTCTTCTGGGGCAAGGCCGCGTGGGATCACGTCAGCGGCGTCATCTCCCCCGTCGCGGCGGCCGTGGCGCCGTTCGTGCCGACCGGCGGCTGGCGGATCTACACCATCTCGGGTCACATGCCGGTCTTCGACCCCGCCACCTGGCGCCTGACGATCGGCGGTCTCGTCGAGCAGCCGACGTCGCTCACCTACGAGCAGCTGCGGGCCCTGCCGCGGGTGGAGCAGGTCACGGACTTCCACTGCGTGACGGGCTGGTCGGTGGACAACGTCCACTGGGCCGGCGTCCGGATGCACGACGTGCTCGCGCTGGCGCGGCCGCAGGCGTCCGGTCACGCGCTGCAGTTCACCTCGATGGAGGTGCCGTACGTCGACTCCCTCACGTTCCAGCAGGCGTCGCTTCCCAACGTGATGCTCGCGTACGAGATGGACGGGAAGCCGCTGCCCAAGGAGCACGGCGCGCCGCTGCGGCTGATCATCCCCGAGATGTACGGCTACAAGAACGTCAAGTGGCTCGAGCGGATCGACGTCGTCCCGGCGGCCGAGCCCGGCTACTGGGAGAACCTCGGCTACGACGAGGACGCCTGGGTCGGCCGCTCGAACGGGTACGGGACGTGAAGAAGGCCGGCTACGTGCCGCGCTTCTCGCGGGTGGAACGCCTGCTGCACTGGGTGAACGCGCTCGGCTTCTTCTTCCTGCTCGTGACCGGCCTGATCCTCTACCTGCCGAGCCTCTCGATGCTCGTCTCGCGGCGGCAGACGGTCCAGAGCATCCACTTCTGGGGCGGGGTCGGCTGGCTCGGCGCGCTCGCCGCGGTCATCCTGCTCGGCGCCCGCCGGCTGCTCGCCACGGCGCGCGAGATCGACCGGTTCGACGACGACGACCTGCGCTGGCTCCGCGGCCGCAGGGCTCCGCAGGGCAAGTTCAACGCCGGCCAGAAGATCAACGCCGCGCTCACCGCCGCCTTCGCCATCCTGTTCGGCGTCTCCGGGCTTCTGCTCTGGTTCGGCGAGCAGGACACGCGCTACCGCTTCGCCAGCACCGTGATCCTCCACGACGGCCTCATGTACGTCTCGCTCCTGCTGCTCGTCGGGCACCTCTACCTCGCCCTGATCAACCCGGCGACCCGGCATTCGCTGCGCGGGATGACGCTCGGCGACGTCCGTGTCGAATGGGCCGCTCGCCACCACTCGAAATGGCAGCCGGAAGGCGTCCAGGTCGACTGGCGGCCGCGGCAAACCAGGAAATGGAAGCCGGAGTTCGCCGATGCAGACCGTTCTCGTCGTCGATGACGAACCGATCGTGCGGGACGTCGTCGTCCGGTACCTCGAGCGCGACGGCTTCCGCACGCTGACGGCCTCCGACGGCGAGGCCGCGCGGTCGCTGATCGAGGAGCGCGAGCCGAGCCTCGTCGTGCTCGACGTGATGCTGCCCGGCACGGACGGCCTCTCCCTCTGCCGCTGGATTCGCGGGCGCTCGAGCCTGCCCGTGATCCTGCTCACGGCGCGCGGCGAGGAAGCAGACCGCATCGTGGGGCTCGAGCTCGGCGCCGACGACTACGTCACGAAGCCGTTCTCCCCGCGCGAGCTGGCGGCGCGCGTGCGCACGGTCCTCCGCCGCAGCAACGGCGACGCACCGCCGCGAGAGACGGTCGCCTTCGGGGAGATCGAGCTCGACGGCGGCAGCCGCGAGGCGCGCCGCTCCGGATCGGCGATCCAGCTCACCGCCAAGGAGTTCGAGCTGCTCTGGTTCCTCGCCTCCCATCCCCGCCACGTCTTCTCCCGCGACCAGCTCATGTCCCGCGTCTGGGGCTACGAGGCGGCCGTCGACACGGGCACCGTCACCGTCCACGTCCGGCGGCTGCGCGAGAAGATCGAGGCCGACCCGAGCCAGCCGCGCCACCTGCAGACGGTGTGGGGCGTCGGCTACCGCTTCGACCCATGATCGCGCTCGCCCTCGTCGTCGCGGCCGGCAGCCTCGCAGCGGGGCTCGTCCTCGCCTACCTCCTGCGGCGCGCGCCGACGGTCGGGGTCCAGCTCACCGGGCTGGCTCTCTTCGCCGTCTGCGTCCCGCTCGGCGCCGTGCTGCTCTCGGGCTGGGTCATGTTCCACATGGGCGCCGACCGCAAGATCCTCGCGGTCGCCGCCGGATCGGCCGCTGCGGCCGTCGTCGCGGCGCTCGTGCTCGCACGCTCGATCACGACGTCGCTGCGGCGGGTCGGCGTCGCGTCGCACGCGCTCGCGGCCGGCGAGCTCTCGGCCCGGGCGCCGGTCGGCGGCGCGCGGGAGATCGCAGAGCTCGCGGCCTCGTTCAACGCGATGGCGGAGGGTCTCGAGCAGCTCTTCGACGCCCGCCGCGAGCTGGTGGCCTGGGCGAGCCACGACCTGCGCGCGCCGATCGCGTCGATGCAGGCGATGCTCGAGGCGATCGAGGACGGCCTGGCCTCCCCAGACGACTATCTCCCGACGCTCCGCGAGCAGGTTCGCACGCTCTCGACGCTGGTCGACGACCTGTTCGAGCTGGCGCGGATCGACGCGGGAGCGCTCACGCTCGAGCTGCACCGGACCGCGGTCGCCCCGCTCGTCGCGTCCGCGCTACGGCAGCTCCGGCCCGAGGCCGAGGCGCGCGGCGTCGCGCTCAGCTCCGACGTCGCCGACGACGTCGAGGCCCAGCTCGCGCCGGACAAGTTCGAGCGGGTCCTCTTCAACCTCGTCACCAACGCGCTGCGGCACACGCCGTCGGACGGCTCGGTCGCGGTGCGGGTCGAGCGGCGCGCGGACGACCTCGTGCTCCGCGTCGAGGACAGCGGCGAAGGGCTGCAGGGAGAGGCGCCCGCGCGGATGTTCGAGCGATTCTGGCGGGCCGACCGGGCGCGCAGCGGCAGCGGAGCCGGGCTCGGCCTAGCCATCGCCCGCGGTCTCGTCGAGGCCCACGGCGGACGGATCTGGGCCGAGAACCGCCCCCAGGGCGGCGCCTGCGTCTCGTTCACGCTGCCGGCTGCGTAGCCCGCGACGCTCGAGTAACTGTCTCCTTTGGCCACGTCCGGTACCAGGTACCGGACGTGGCTGTTTCAGCCATGTCTGAGTCGCGGCATCACCCAGCAGGCGTCGCGCCTGTCGCGCAGGGACGTGTCCGGCGGTGACACGTCCGGAACCAGGTTCCGGACGTGGCTCTTTAGCCGAGCTCTGGAGCTAGGCAGGAACGGCGGCAGCGGGCTGTGCCGTGAGCAGGTCGACGACCTCGGCACGGGTGGTGACGCCCAGCTTGCGCTCGACCGAGCCGAGATGGCGGCGCACGGTCACGGCCGCGACCCCGAGCTCCTCGGCGATCTCCGAGGTGGTCGCCGCTCGCAGCAGCAGCTCGACGACCTCCCATTCGCGCGCGGTGAGGGAGACCCGGCCCTTGCCGTCCACCTCCACCGTGCGCCTGCGGTCGCGCGTCCTCAGCTCCTCGAGCAGCCGGGACACGAACCTGCGAGGAACGGCCGGCTCGCCGCGCAGCGCGCCCCTGACCACGAACGGCAGGCGGGCGGGATCGAGGCTCTGCGTCAGGTAGCCGCTCGCGCCGGCGCGGACGGCAGCCATGAACTCCTCCTCGTCGGGCCGGCTCGTCAGGAGGATGACCACGGCCGAGGGAACCCGCGCCGCGATCTCCGTCGCGACGCGCAGGCCCTGGGCGGAGCCGTCGAGGCCGAGCAGACAGACGTCGGGACGCTCGCGCACGGCCGTGTCCACCGCCGATTGCGCGTCGGCGACCTCCGTGCAGCGCGCCTCCGACTCGAGCGCCAGGCGCAGGCCGACGCGGGTCGGCAGCCGCTCGCGCGGCGATCAGAACGTGCGCGCGTTTGGCGGGGCGAGCAGCGCTCACGGCATCCCGATCCTGGACTCGACCGGTCCCCGGACTACGATTCGTGCATGAAGGTTCTCATCGCCGACGACCACAGGCTCATTGTGGAGGGTGTGAAGCGCGCGCTCGAGGAAGCGCCGGACTTCGAAGTGGTCGGGGAGTGCAACTCCGGCTCGCAGGTGCTGCCGTTGGTCGGACGTACGAATCCCGACATCGTGCTGCTCGACCTGCGCATGCCGGGCGCCGACGGTCTCGCCTGTCTGAGCCGCATCCGCAAGCAGCATCCCGACGTGAAGGTCGTCGTGCTCTCCGTCTCGACCGACGAGAACGTGATCCAGACCGTGCTCAAGCGCGGCGCGAGCGCGTTCATCGTCAAGAGCATCAACCCGATCGACCTGCCCTCCGCGCTCCGGCAGGCGGTCGACGGCACGGTCTACAGCGCGATCGGGTTGCCCGATCCCGGCGAGAGCGCTGCGCGCGCCGCCGGCCTCACCGAGCGCGAGACCGCGATCCTCTCCGCCCTCGCCCGCGGGCTCTCCAACGAGGCGATCGGCAAGGAGCTGTGGGTGGCGGAACAGACCGTCAAGTTCCACCTCACGAACATCTATCGCAAGCTCGGCGTGTCGAACCGCACCGAGGCTGCGAGGCTCGCGTACCAGAACGGGCTCGTCGAGAGCCCGATCGACGACCGCTGAGCCGCCGCTCCGGCCTACCCCTTGAATGCCGGAGGGGGTGCGGGGCTTAGCCCGCACCCCCTCCGAGGGATTCCTCACCCCGTCACCGGCGGGGTGAAGACGTTCGTGATGCCGATGCGCTTGGTGTTGCAGCGCTTGCTGGCGATCGGGGTGAAGATCATGGCCCCGGCCTTCTTCATCTTCACGTTCTGCTTGATGATGCCCCTGGCATTCGAGCGCTTGGTGCGCAGAAGCATCTTCGGCGCCTTGATCAGGACCTTGACGCCGGCCTTCGCCTTGCCGTGCTGCGTGACGTGGATCGTCAGCGTCGTCTTGCGACCGACGAACAGCTGCTTCGGCGTGACCTTGCTCACCGCCACGCAGTAGACGACGGGCGGCGGAAACACCTGCGTGGTCTGGACGGTCGCCGTCGCCTGGTTGTTGGTCGTGTTCGTCTCCGGCCGATTGCCGGACACACTCACAGTATTCACCTGGTCGCCGACCGTGGACGGCGTGGTGACCAGGGTGATCGTCACCGTCTCCCCGGCGGCCATGTCCCCGATGTTGCAGGTCAGGATCGCGCCACCGGTGCAGCTGCCTTTCGTCGTCGTCGCCGAGACGAAGGTGTTGCCGCCCGGCATCGGATCCGTGATCGTGACCCCGGTATCTGCGGCCGGGCCGTTGTTCTTCACCACGATCGTCCAGGTGATGTTCCCGCTACCCAGGGTCTGCGTGGCCGGCGAGCCGGTCTTCGTGATCGACAGGTCGACCAGAGCCTGCACGCAGGTCGACGCGCTCGACTGATCAGAGCCGTCGTTCGTGGTGGTCACGTTGCCCGTGTTATCGACCACGCCGCTGTTCGGGCAATCGCCGCCCGTCGCCCCCGTGGTCGGCGACGTGATGTGCACCGTGAACGTCGTGGCGGCCTGCGTCGTCCCCGCGGGCACCGTCGCCGGGCCGCACGTCAGCTTTCCCGCCGCGATCGCGCAGCTGCCGTTCCAACCGGCACCCTGCGAGGCGATCGACCAGGACAGACCGGCATTCGTCGGCAGGGTGTCCGAGACCGTCACGCCGTGCGCGTCACCGCTACCCGTGTTGTAGACGGTCAACGTGAACCCGATCGGACTCGCCCACGTTCACCTGGGCCGCATCCGCCGTCTTCACGATATGGATCGCCGGCGCCGCCACACAGGTCGAAGCGGTCGACTCGTCCGACCCGTCGTTCGTGGTCGTCACATCGCCGGTGTTGTCGATCACACCGCTGCCCTCCGGGCAGACACCACCGGTCGCGACCGTGGTCGGCGAGGTGATATGCACCGTGAACGTCGACTCCTCCTGCGTCGTCCCGGCCGCCACCGTCACCGGGCCGCACGCGAGCGACACCCGCGGTGATCGAGCAGCTGTCACCCCAGCCCGACCCCTGGCGCGTCGATCGACCAGTCCAGACCTGGCTTCGCCGGCAGCGGATCAGTCAGGGTCACACCATGCGCGTCCCCAGAGCCCGTGTTGTAGACGGTCAACGTGAACCCGATGTCTCGCCCGCGTTCACCTGCGCCTTGTCCGCCGTCTTCACGATATGGATCTCCGCAGCATTGACCACGACCGGCTCGTCGTTGCAGCCGCTCGCGAACGCCTCGTTGTTCGAGTCGCCGCTGAACGAGGCCACCCAGTAGTAGGTGCCCGCGTTGTTCAACTGCACCCCGCCCGGCGTCGAATAGTCGCCGTTCGCAGTGATGTTGTCCACGGTCTCGGTGTCGACCACCGCGCCTTCAGCGCAGTCGGCCGCCGAATACAGCGTGAACGTGATCGAGCCGCTGCCGTCGTAGTTAACGCCACCGGACAGCGTTGCCTTATCCTTGTAGGTGTCACCAACCGAACCCGACGCAGGCTGCTGCGTTGTCAGGATCGACGGCTGGTTCTTCGCCACCGCGACCGGCTCGTCGTTACACCCACTGGTGAACGCCTTGTTGTTCGAGTCGCCGCTGAACGAGGCGACCCAGTAATAGGTGCCGGCGTTCTGGATCTCGAACCCGGTCGGCGTCGTGTAGTCGCCGTTCGCCGAGATGTTGTCGACCGTCTCGGTGTCGAGCACCGTGCCACCGCAGTCCTTCGCGGAGTACAGCGTGAACGTGATCGAGCCGGAGCCATCGAGGTTCGCGGCGCCCGACAGGGTCGCCGTGTCCTTGTAGATGTCACCGATCGCACCGGACGCAGGCTGCTGCGTCGTCAGGATCGACGGCGAGCTCTTCGCCACCGCGACCGGCTCGTCGTTACAGCCGCTCGTGACCGGGTTGTTGTTCGAGTCGCCGCTGAACATGGCGACCCAGTAGTCGGTGCCGGCATTCTGGATCTTGAACCCGGTCGGCGTGATGTAGTCGCCGTTCGCTGAAATGTTGTTCACGGTCTCGGTGTCGAGCACCGTGCCGCCACAGTCAGCAGCGCTGTACAGGGTGAAGGTGATCGAGCCCGTGCCGTCGTAGTTGACGCCACCGGACAGCGTCGCCTTGTCCTTGTACGTGTCGCCGATGTTGCCCGAGTCAGGCTGCTGCGTCGTCACGATCGACGGCGAGTTGAGCCCGACCCCAACCGGCTCGTCGTTACACCCGCTCGTGAACGCCTTGTTGTTCGAGTCGCCGCTGAACGAGGCGACCCAGTAATAGGTGCCGGCGTTCTGGATCTTGAACCCGGTCGGCGTCGTGTAATCACCATTCGCGCTGATCGAGCCGACCGTCTCGGTGTCGAGCACCGTGCCGCCACAGTCAGCAGCGCTATACAGCTTGAACGTGATCGAGCCCGTGCCGTCGAGGTTCACGCCACCCGAGAGCGTTGCCGTGTCCTTGTAGGTGTCCCCGATGTTGCCCGAGGCCGGCTGCTGCGTCGTCACGATCGACGGCGACGCCTTCGCCACCGCGACCGGCTCGGCGTTACACCCACTGGTGAACGCCTTGTTGTTCGAGTCGCCACTGAACGACGCGACCCAGTAATAGGTGCCGGCGTTCTGGATCTTGAACCCGGTCGGCGTCGTGTAATCACCATTCGCGCTGATCGAGCCGACCGTCTCGGTGTCGAGCACCGTGCCGCCACAGTCAGCAGCGCTATACAGCTTGAACGTGATCGAGCCCGTGCCGTCGAGGTTTACAC
Organism: uncultured Actinomycetes bacterium; assembly: GCA_963825805.1. GTDB lineage: Bacteria > Actinomycetota > Thermoleophilia > Gaiellales > Gaiellaceae > Palsa-739. Next base: position 22,230 of record CAWGVE010000051.1, read on the forward strand.
CGCCGGACAGCGTCGCCTTGTCCTTGTAGGTGTCGCCGATGTTGCCCGAGGCCGGCTGCTGCGTCGTCACGATCGACGGCGACGCCTTCGCCACCGCGACCGGCTCGGCGTTACACCCACTGGTGAACGCCTTGTTGTTCGAGTCGCCACTGAACGACGCGACCCAGTAATAGGTGCCGGCGTTCTGGATCTTGAACCCGGTCGGCGTCGTGTAATCACCATTCGCGCTGATCGAGCCGACCGTCTCGGTGTCGAGCACCGTGCCGCCACAGTCAGCAGCGCTATACAGCGTGAACGTGATCGAGCCCGTGCCGTCGAGGTTACGCCGCCGGACAGCGTCGCCTTGTCCTTGTAGGTGTCCCCGATGTCGCCCGAGGCCGGCTGCTGCGTCGTCACGATCGACGGCGACGCCTTCGCCACCGCGACCGGCTCGGCGTTACACCCACTGGTGAACGCCTTGTTGTTCGAGTCGCCACTGAACGAGGCGACCCAGTAGTAGGTGCCGGCGTTCTGGATCTTGAACCCGGTCGGCGTCATGTAGTCGCCGTTCCGCTGATCGGCCGACCGTCTCGGTGTCGAGCACCGTGCCGCCACAGTCAGCAGCGCTGTACAGCGTGAAGGTGATCGAGCCCGTGCCGTCGAGGTTTACGCCACCGGACAGCGTCGCCTTGTCCTTGTAGGTGTCGCCGATGTTGCCCGAGGCCGGCTGCTGGGTCGTCACGATCGACGGCGACGCCTTCGCCACCCCGACCGGCTCGGCGTTACAGCCACTCGTGAACGCCTTGTTGTTCGAGTCGCCACTGAACGAGGCGACCCAGTAATAGGTGCCGGCGTTCTGGATCTTGAACCCGGTCGGCGTCGTGTAATCACCATTCGCGCTGATCGAGCCGACCGTCTCGGTGTCGAGCACCGTGCCGCCACAGTCAGCAGCGCTATACAGCTTGAACGTGATCGAGCCCGTGCCGTCGAGGTTTACGCCACCGGACAGCGTCGCCTTGTCCTTGAAGGTGTCCCCGATGTTGCCCGAGGCCGGCTGCTGCGTCGTCACGATCGACGGCGACGCCTTCGCCACCGCGACCGGCTCGGCGTTACACCCACTGGTGAACGCCTTGTTGTTCGAGTCGCCACTGAACGACGCGACCCAGTAGTAGGTGCCGGCGTTCTGGATCTTGAACCCGGTCGGCGTCGTGTAATCACCATTCGCGCTGATCGAGCCGACCGTCTCGGTGTCGAGCACCGTGCCGCCACAGTCAGCAGCGCTATACAGCTTGAACGTGATCGAGCCCGTGCCGTCGAGGTTTACACCGCCGGACAGCGTCGCCTTGTCCTTGTAGGTGTCCCCGATGTTGCCCGAGGCCGGCTGCTGCGTCGTCACGATCGACGGCGACGCCTTCGCCACCGCGACCGGCTCGGCGTTACACCCACTGGTGAACGCCTTGTTGTTCGAGTCGCCACTGAACGACGCGACCCAGTAGTAGGTGCCGGCGTTCTGGATCTTGAACCCGGTCGGCGTCGTGTAATCACCATTCGCGCTGATCGAGCCGACCGTCTCGGTGTCGAGCACCGTGCCGCCACAGTCAGCAGCGCTATACAGCTTGAACGTGATCGAGCCCGTGCCGTCGAGGTTCACACCGCCGGACAGCGTCGCCTTGTCCTTATAGGTGTCCCCGATGTTGCCCGAGGCCGGCTGCTGCGTCGTCACGATCGACGGCGACGCCTTCGCCACCGCGACCGGCTCGGCGTTACAACCGCTCGAACTCGAGTTGTTGAAGTCGTCGCCGCTGAACGACGCGACCCAGTAGTAAGTGCCGGCGTTCTGGATCTTGAACCCGGTCGGCGTCGTGTAATCACCATTCGCGCTGATCGAGCCGACCGTCTCGGTGTCGAGCACCGTGCCGCCACAGTCAGCAGCGCTATACAGCTTGAACGTGATCGAGCCCGTGCCGTCGTAGTTGGCGCCACCAGACAGCGTCGCCTTGTCCTTATAGGTGTCCCCGATGTTGCCCGAGGCCGGCTGCTGCGTCGTCACGATCGTCGGCGAGGCGCAGGTGGAGAGATCGATCGGCACGGGGCCGACGAGGTCCTCATCTGCGAGCTGGTGGAGCTACCGGACGTGCGGCTCGCCCCGCTGGCGGTCCCGAACCGCAGACACGGCTTGCCGCCGCCGGAAAGGTCGAGCGCGCTGAGGTCGATGCCGGCCTCGCCGAACTCTTCCGTGTTGGGATCAGGCGCCCCACTCGGCTTGAGGCCATCGGAGACGGTGCCGAACGTGTTGACAGCCGCCTCGGCCTGGCTCGGGTCGAGCGTTACGGCGGCCGACCAGGTCGTGCCCGTCCAGGTCGCAACTGTGATCGTCGGGGTGCCGCTCTGGAAGTCGTAGCCGATCAGCAGGTCGCCCTTCGTCCGATTCACGAGCCCGTCGCCGTCCGCACAGGGAGTCGTGCTCTGGTTGAACTCGAACGCGACGTGCAGATCCGACTGGGTCGTGTTCAGCGGCGCCCGCACCCAGGCAAGGAAGAGGTACGGAGTGCCGTTGATGAACTCTCCCGCGACGTAAAGCCGCGCAATGTCGGTCTTGTTGTTGACGCCCCCGACCCCGGTGCCCGGGCACTCATCGGCCTCCTTCACACCGCCGTCGAAGCTCGTGTCGGTGGAGGAGTTGACCGCATCGCTGACTCCGGTGAACTTGAACGCGCCAGAGGTCGCGGTCGCTTTCTGGTAGGGCGCAGTGCCGGTCCAGGTCACGGGTGCGAAGCTGTTCCAATCGGCACAGCCCGCGTTATCGACCGCGAGGTTGCCGTCGGCATCCTCGAAGCCGCTGGCGTCTGCGATCGTGCCGCTGACGCCGCAGCCGGTCGCGGCCAGAAGCCGGCTCGCGGAGTTCGAAGTCGAACCGAAGGCGGCGAAGGGCGAGAAGCTGGGGCTCGAGAGCGAGTGAGGGGAGGCAGCAGAGGCAACGAGAAACGAATGAAGCGTGCCCTTGGGCACGCGAAAGCTCGTGGGCGGAGCTCATGGCGTTGTTTGCAGCGGAGTGGTCACCCGACTGGTGCTGGGCAACCTGGCGGCCCGAAGCCGCGCCGAGTGTCAGCAGTGATGCGACGACCAGGGCGCCGACAACGGCCGCTCCGATCAGACTACGCCGGCCGCGCAACCGCCGACGCGGGTTCCTCGATGTACTCATCTGTTTCCTGCTCCTCTCCCTCGCTCGCGGCCGGAGCACGCTCCTGGCCCAGCCTCTTAGCTCTTCACTAGGAGTCAAGAACGAACCCGGCTGCGGCGAGCCCTTCAATGGGCTAGGTCCTGGCCCTCCCTTGGCCTAGACGCGTTCAGAGCGCGTGAACGCCGCCCTCGAGAGGGGGTGCGGGCATCTCCCGCACCCCTCCGGGGGATTGCTCAGCCGGTTACCGGCGGCGTGAAGACGCCCGTCACACCGATGCGCTTGGTGTTGCAGCGCTTGCTGGCGACCGGGGTAAAGATCATCGCTCCCGGCCTTCTTCATCTTGACCGTCTGCTTAATCACGCCCTTCGCGTTCGAGGCCTTGGTGCGCTTAAGGAAGTGCGGGCCCTTGATCAAGACATGGACGCCCTGCTTGGCCTTGCCGTGCTGCGTGACGTGGATCGTCAGCGTGGTCTTGCGGCCCACGAACAGCTGCTTCGGGGTCACCTTGCTAACCGCCACGCAGTAGACGACCGGCGGCGTGTGCTTCGCGGTGACGAGCACCGTCGCGCTGGCGGTGTTGTTGGCCGTGTTCGTCTCCGGCCTGCCACCGGTCACGGTGACGGTGTTCGCCTGGTTTCCTTCGGTGCTCGGCGTCGTGACCAGCGTGATCGTGACCTCTCTCTCCGGCGGCCATGGGACCGATGTTGCAGGTCAAAATCGCGCCACCGGTACAGTTCCCCTTCGTCGATGTCGCCGAAACGAACGTGTTCCCGGCCGGCATCGGATCGGTGATCTGGACGTTCGTGTCCGCGCTCGGACGAGTTCTTGACCACGATCGTCCAGGTGATGTTGCCCGCACCGAGCTCCTGCATGGCCCGCGAGCAGGTCTTCGTGATCGAGAGGTCGACCATAGCCTGGACACAGGTGGACGCAGGCGCCTCGCCGGAGCCGTCGTCTGGTCGTCACGGTGCCCGTGATATCCACCGTGCCCGACCCGGACAATGGCCACCGGTCGCCCTCGTCGTCGGCGGAGGTGATTGCACGGTAAAGGTGCGCGCCGCTGGCGTCGTCCCGCCGAACCGTCACCGGCCCGCAGTCAGGGAACCCGCCGCGATCGAGCAGCTGCCACCCCAGCCGGCGCCCTGGGACGCGATCGTCCAGGACAGACCAGCATTCGTCGGCAGCTTGCGACAGGACGACGCCATGGGCGTCGCCGTCGCCGGCGTTGTACACCGTCATCGTGAACCCGATCGGACTGCCGACGTTCACCTTCGCGGCATCCGGCGTCTTCACGATCTGATGTCCGCCGGCTTGATGCTCGCGTCGCCCTCGTCACCACGCCATCCCGGTGGACGCCTCGTTGTTGACGTCGCCGGAGTAGGACGCGATCCAGTAGTACGTGCCGGGCGCGGTCGGGGTGAAGTCACCCGATTTGTAGTCTTGCCGTTGCCGTCCACGCTCACCGTGTCGGTGAACACCGGCTCGCCGGAGCAGTCCGGGGTGTCGCTCGGCCCGTACAGGCTGAACGTGATCGTCCCGCCTGGGCTTTGACCCCCCGACAGCGGACACGTGCACCATCCCCGAGCGAGCCCGAGGTGGCAGCGGTGCTGATGCTGGTCGGCTGCTTGCCGACCTTCGAGGTCTCACCCTCATCACCACACGACCCCGGTGGAGCGACGTTGTTCACGTCACCGGAGTAGAACGCGATCCAGTAGTAGGTGCCGGCCGTGTCCGGGGTGAAGTCGCCGGAGTTGTAGTCGCCCGGTCCGTCGACGTTGACGGTATTGGTGTACACCGGATCGCCGCTGCAGTCCGGCGTGTCGCTCGGCCCGTACAGGCTGAACCTGATCGTCCCGCCCGCGTTCGCCGTCGCACCCGACAGCGTCGCGATGTCGTGCTCGGGGTCGCCGCTCGCGGAATCCGTGGCGGCCGTGGCGATCTGGTGGGCAGCTTGCCGATCGTCGACGTCTCACCCGTATCGCCACACGCCCCGCTCGAGGGCTGGTTGTTCACGTCGCCCGAGTAGGAAGCGATCCAGTAGTACTTGCCGCCGTGTCCGGGGTGAAGTCGCCGGAGTTGTAGTCGCCCGGTCCGTCGACGTAGACGGTGTTGGATACACCGGATCGCCGCTGCAGTCCGGGGTATCGCTCGGCCCGTACAGGCTGAACGTGATCGTCCCACCCGCGTTCGCCGTCGCACCCGACAGCGTCGCGATGTCATGCACCGCGGCACCGATCGTCGCATCCGTGGCGGCCGTAGCGATCCCGGTGGTCTGCTTGCCGATCGTCGACGTCTCACCCGTATCGCCGCACGCCCCGCTCGAGGGCTGGTTGCTCACGTCGCCCGAGTAGGAAGCGATCCAGTAGTACTTGCCTGCCGTGGTGGGCGTGAAGTCGCCCGAGTTGTAGTCGCCCGGCCCACTCACGTTCACCGTGCTGGTGAACACCGCCGTACCAGAGCAGTCCGGCATAGCACTCGGCCCATACAGGCTGAACGTGATCGTTCCGCCGGCGTCGGCCGTCGCGCCTGACAGCGTGGCTACGTCGTGCACCGGGTCTCCGATCGTGCCCGAAGTGGCTGCGGTGGCGATCAGCGTCGTGTTCTTGACTACCGAGAAGCACTCGCTGTCGCTGTCGGTGTGGCTCGCCGCGGAGTAGTAGTTGCTGCCGGCCATATCAGGCGTGTATTCGGCGCGCCAGCAGTACGTGCCGGCCGTGGCGATCAGCGAGGCGTCGGCATTGTCCGAGGTCGCTGACCCCGAATCGATCGTGACCGGGTCGCCGACCTGGGTGCCGCCGGACTCACAGCCGCCGGCCGTCACCTCGGACGGATTGCAGAGGAAGAAGGTCATCGTGCCGGTCGGGTCCGGCCGGCTGTCGACTCCGGTGATGGTCGCGACGTCGTGCTGCGTCGTGTCACCGATCGGAACCGACGAACCGTTGCCCGACGCCGTCGTGGTGATGGTGGGCGGCGCGCAGGTGCTGAAGCTGCCGCCGGCGAAGTCCTTCAGCGTGGCCGTGATCTGCTGCGACGAACGGGTCTCGGCCAAGAAGGTCGTGAAGCAGCCGCCGTTCGCGCCGAGCAGATTCGTCAGATCGATCCCCGCCTCCACGAACGTGTCGGAGTCGTGGCTCGTGGGCGTCCAGGGAGTGGTGATCGCGATGCTGTTCGCGATCGCGCACACGTCGTCGCTGCTAGCGAAGCACTGCACGTCGACCCGCTGAGGGACGCCACCGGCACCGGCGACCCGGTGGCGTCGTCGCCGGTCCAGCGGTAGACCTGCACATCCTGGGTGCCGCCACCGTTGGTGTAGTTGCTGAGGACCAGCAGGTCGCCGTCAGTGTGTTGCCCGGAGAAGGAGCCTGAGCCCGAGCAGCCGACGCTGTTGTCCTTCAGCAGCCAGAAACCAGCGAAAGAGTCGCCGTTGTTGCTCTTGCGTTCGGAAGCGAGATAGAGCACTTGGTGGCCGGCGTTGTCCGGCGCGTCCGCAGGCACCTGAACCAGCGCGGCATAGGCGTTGGCGAGGTTGTCCTTGGGGGTTGGTGTGTTCTCCGTCTTGCAACCCCAATTCGCGATCGGCTCGATGTCCTTGTTCGAAGTGAAGTAGGTCGGATCCGGGGTGGCGGCGTCCGACACGAAGACGTCGGCCAAGATCGGACCGTTGACCGGGTCCGGCGTGATCAGCTGCTGGCCGTTCGCGCCGAACAGGTCGTTCCAGTCGTACACCGCCGTGCCGTTGTTGACCGTGTTGCCGTCCAGTTCGAACATGCCGTTGTCATGGACGGCCTGCGCGGAGCCAATCCACAACAGACCGGCCACGACCAGGACTGTGAAAATCGCGATGCCGCGGACTCGGCGAAGCCGGCCGCTGCGGAAACACCTCGGTGCGCTCATCTGTCTGCTGCCCCTCCCAATCGGTTCTCGGGCCGGAGCACGCTCCTAGCCCAGCCTGAAAGCTGTTCACCAAAAGTCGTAGAACCCGCCGCACGACGACGAGCCCTTCGATGGGCTAGTAGCAGCCGTCCAAATGGCCTAGACCCCTGGTTCACAGATGAGGCTCAGTTCGAGCCCGACTCAGCCTCGAAGGCTTGCCTGGCGCCGTGATTGACGTTGTCTTGAGGCTGAATCACGGACGCTCGTTACCTCGCGCCGTGGGTCTCCAAACCTCGACCGGTCGGGCCGGCGTAGCTCGTGTTCCCTGGAAGCCCCGGGCTGTTGCCCAACGAGCCGACATTACGAATCCGAGTCGTCGCCGCCATGGCGATGGGCGCTCGCTAAGACGAGAGATGAATTGCCCGCTTTATGGACGGACTGCTCGTCGGTTCGGATGAGCTGATTTCCAGGGCGAATCACCGTCCGCGAGACGTGTCCCCGAGCGAGTCACTCGAACGAGGGACGGTCGGCCACGACCGCCCGGCCGATCCCTGGCGGCAGAAGCAGCGGCCCACTCGAATGTCCACGACTCTTCGCCTACTCATCGTCACTGCCGTCGCCGCCGTCTCTCTCGGCGGCGCGGCAACCGCCCTCGCGTGCGGCGGCAGAGCGGCTACTCCTACGCCGGACTCAGTGCGCCGAGCCGGGCCTACGGAGTCTCGGCCGTCGTGACGCCGCTCAACGCCTTCGACGTCCTCAACGGCCACGTCGCCGGCTGGGTCGGCGTCGGCGGTCCGGGAGAAGGGCCGGGCGGGAGTAACGAGTGGCTGCAGATCGGACTGAGCGGCTTCCCGGGCATCACCGGCAGCGACGTCTACTACGAGATCGCGCTGCCGCACCGCTTCCCGACCTACCACCAGGTCGCCACCGCCGTTCCGGCCGGAAAGGCGGTCAAGGTCACCGTGCTCGAGATGCGCAGCCGCCCGAACTACTGGCGCGTCTGGCTGAACCACAAGGCGGTGTCGCGCGCCGATCTACCTGCCCCAGAGCCGCGACCGCTGGACGCCGATCGCCACCGCCGAGAGCTGGGACGGCGGGACGGGCGGCACGTGCAACACCTTCCTCTATCGCTTCCGCCACGTCGCTGTCGCGCAGTCGATGGGCGGCGGTTGGCACCTGCTGAAGAGCGGGTATCCGATCAGCAGCTCGGAGACCCGCGTGCGCCATCCGCGCGGGGCCGCGACGTTCCTCGCGGCGGAAGGCCAGCCGGCCTTCCAGTTCCTCTCGCTGACTACGCCTTGATCCAGATCGGCGTGCCGAGCGGCGCGAGCGTCTTCATGCGCGCGGCCGTGGTGTTCGACACGCGGACGCAGCCGTGCGAGACGGCCTTGCCGAGGAGCTGCGGCAGGCTCGTGCCGTGGATGCCGACGACGCCGCCTCCCGGCCATTCGGTGAGCTTCGAGTAGGCGCTCGTCTCGACGGCGAAGACCCCGAGGAACGGGTCGTGGTAGGGAACGAAGCGGGCCGCCACGTAGTAGTGGCCGAGCGGCGTCTCCCGCCCCGGCGCCCCGACGGCGACTAGCCGTGCCAGCGGTGCTTGCCATGCTGGAAGATGTCGATGGTACGCCTGCGGACGTCGACCACGATCTGGCCGGTGCGTCGGCGCGAGCTTCACGCTTGCCGCGGGGATCCAGCCGTAGGTCCCGTTCGGGCGCATCGGGAGGCTGATCTTGTACCAGGGCTCGCCATCCGAACCGGACTGCGCGGCGACCGCGAGGATCTCCTGGACGCGGTAGTCGGGCCGGAAGTAGTGCATGACCTTGACCACGCGGGAATTCGGGTTCGGCGACTTGCGCGCCGCGACCGAGTTGCCGACCAACTCGCCGGCGGCGGGGAAGAGCGACTCGACGCGAGTGTGCGCCGAGGACGACCCCGACGTCGTGGTTGTCGAGGTGGTGGTCGTTGTCGCGCCGGTCCCGAGCCGGCCTGCGCCCGGTTGGGAAGCGCGACCGCGGCGGCACAGCCGACGGACGCTACGAAGAGGGTGACGATGAGGGCGCGACGGCTCACTGGGCAGCTGGGAGGGTAGCGAAGCGTCAGGTCGTTGCTGCGTAGACGGCCGCGGCCGCCGGCGTCGACGGGCGCCACTGAGGCAGCGTCGCTCGGACCATCGTGCCTTTGCCCGGGCTCGTCTCGATCTCGACGGCGCCACCGAGCAGCCGCACACGCTCGGAGATTCCGGCGAGCCCGAGGCGCTCGCGGTCGAGGCGACGCGGGTCGAAGCCTTCCCCGTCGTCGGTCACCGTCAGGCCGACGAACGTGCGTGTGCTGCGGATGGCCACCGAGACCTTCGACGCGCCGCTGTGCTTGCGCACGTTCGACAACGCCTCCTGCACAACGCGGAAGAGCACGATTTTCTGGGAGTCGCTGAGGCTCGCGAGCTTGCCCTGGACCTCGAGCTCCCCCTCGATGGCGGCAGCGTTCTGGAGCGCGCGAAGCTCGGCTTCGACCGCATCCGCGACCGGACGGGCGACCGCCGTGGTCGAGCGGATCGAGTGCGCGATCTCGCGCAGGCTCTCGTCAAGCGCGCCGAGCCGGGCATGAACGTCGTTGAAGCGGCCCCGTACGAGGTGCCGATACTCGTCGGGGACAACCGCCGAGATCTGCATCGAGGCGGCCCGCAGCTCCTCGGCGAGCACGACGATCTCCTGCAGCGGCCCGTCGTGGAGATCGAAGCCGAGGCGCATGAGGCGCCGCTCCCCGGCTGCGACGAGTTCGTTCTCGCGATGCACCCTTCGGTCGAAGAGGGAAGCGCGCTCCAGGACCGGGGCGAGCGCGATGGCTGTTTCCGCGAGGTAGTCCTCCAGGTGCTCGGCGTCGGCACCGCGGCCGCGGACCACGAGCGCGGCGTAGGGCCTATCCCACCGCTCGACGACACGCGCGCGTACCTGCGCCGAGCTGAGGATGCACGCCGTCGAGGGCCGCGCGCGCTACCTCCCGGATCCGACGGCTGCGCGGGGCCTTGCCATGTGAGGCGACACAGGTCGTCGAGCCGGACGCGTCGACGATCCAGAGGGAGCAGGCCGCAGCGGGCGCGAGCTCCACGATCAGCGCAAGGGCGAGCTCGGCGGCGGCGGTCGGCGGGAGCTGGTCGAAGTCCTTTCCCGACAGCGCCCGCCGGAACACGGCGAACGCGGCGGACTCGGAAGGCAGTCCGAGCTGCTTGCCGGCGACTGTCACCGCAGCCCTGATCTCGCCGGGCTCGAACCTGTGCTCTACCGCGACGGCGGCGACCGCTCCGCCGAGAAAATCAAGCGCGGCCCCTTGTCCCCAGCCGTCGGCCAGACGCCGCGCCCGTACCTCGCAGTCACGCAGCGTGGCACGCAAGTCGCGTGGAAGAAGATCTGTTCCTGCGGCACGCGGCTCGCCGGCGCCGATCGCCGCCGCACGGGCGATCAGTTCCGCGGACAGCATCGCGTCTCCTACCGCGAAACCGTCGACCGCAGCGTCCACAGTTTCCACAGCACCATTCTGCGTTCAATCGATCGATCGAACAATGGGACACTCGGCCCAATCAGCGATCAAGCCGATGAACGCCGCCCGGAGGACGATTGGCTCCGCTATGCGAAGTGCTTCGCCGCAGGGGCGCTGCTACTTCGCAGCGCTCAACAAAGCCAATCACGACCGCTTGAACGGCCACGGACAGGTTACGCACCGTTGCCTGTGGACGGGCAGAACGAGTCTCCAGCGCCGGGGGATCCACTTGCAGCGGCGCCCCACGTTCAAGAGGTGAACGATTTGGACGAAACAGTCGGCGCTTCCTCAGCCCGCGAGGTCCTGAAGGACGAGTACGTCTCCCTCTTCGATTCCGGCCTCGGCCGCCGCCCCAGCCGGCAGCTCGAGCGCGGCAACGGCGCGCCGCGCGCCGGCGACACGCCACGGACGGAGGCCGTGCCGGACCCGACAACCTTGCGGTCACGATCGAGGAAGACCACGTCAATCGCGAACCGCATGAAAAACATGTGCACCGAGCCGGCCCGGTCGATGAGCATCCCCGTGCCGGGCTCGAGGCCCTCGCGGCCGAGCAGGCCGCGCGCCCGCCCGAACGCGGTCTCAGGTTTCTCGCACCGCTCGCAGACGATTGCGCCGTCAGCGGTGCGCACCCTAGTAAACGCGGTAGCGGCCATCGCCCTTCATCGTGACGGATCGTCCGAACGGCATGCCGGCGACGGAGGCGGTGGTTCCGTGCGTGGCCCCCTCCGTCATCGGGTGAGCACTACGACTTGCCGGTGAGGGTTTTGACGCAGGCGCTGAACCTCCTGAACTTGGACTTGAATGCGGCAGGGTCGGATTTCCGCTCCGCCCTGCAGGTCAGCGCGGCGTGAACGATCGCCTGCGTGTGGGCCGTCGAGGCGGTCTCGGCTGTGCTGGAGACGCACTTGCCGAACGCGTTCGAATGGTCGGCGTTGGTGCCGAAGTACTGGTCGAAGGTCTGGCCGCCGTGGCTGCCGGCGAAGTTCGGATCGGACTGCTGCGTCCCGCAGGTGGAGGAGGCCGCGAGCTCGTTACCTGCCTGCAAACGCGCAGTGGCCGAGACGCACTTGCCGAACGCGTTGCGGTCGTTCTTGTTCTTGCCGTAGCTCATGTCGAAGAGAGACACGCCGAGCTGCGTGCGGATCGCACGGCAGGTTTGCGCCGGATTCATCCGACCCTGCTGTTCAGCCTGTCGGTCCACCTTGGCGACGATCGAGACGCAGTCGTTGAAGGCGTTCCGGCCCTTCTTGCCACTGCCGTAGTACTGGTCGAACGTCTTGCCCCCATGCGTCGCAGCGAAATTCGGGTCTGCCTGCTGCGCGGCGCAAGTCAGATTGGCGCTGCTTGTCACCTGCTGCTCGATCGGTGCGTAACGCGAGACGCAGGCTCCGAATGTCGCATACGCATGCGAGAACGCGGTAGTACCCATCGCCGCCCGCAACTTGGCGCAATCCGACCGGGCGCTCGTGGAACTGGTGCCCGCGGACGCCGCCATCGGCGCCAGCACTGCCACCACCACGAGAAGCACGATCACCTTTTTCACTGTCACCACCCCCATTGGGATCCTCGAGCTGAGCTATTCCCCGGGCGGGTCGATCTACCGTTCGAAGGGAGTAAAACTGCTGTAAATCAAGGGTTCACCAGCGGCAGGCTAGGCACCCACGTCTGCAACTTCCTAACACTCTTTGGCCCAGACACGTCTAGCGGCGGACAGAGGGAGCCCGGCACCGTGTTTCTGTGTCCGCTCAAGATCAGACGCCGGTGCGTGTGCTAGTCGTCGACGACAGCGAGTTGTTCCGGAACGTTCTTTGCGCTGTGGTGGCGGCAACGCCGGGCTTCGAGATCGTCGGTGTCGCGTCCTCGGGGCGCGAGACCCTCGCCGTCGTGGGCTCCCTCGCCGCCGAGCTCGTGTTAGTCGACGTGAACATGCCCGGCTTGGACGGCATCGAGACTGGCCTCCGGATCCGCCGCCGCCACCCAGAGGTGGTGGTCCTGCTCCTCGCTGCGGCTAGGCGCGCATCCGTGAGCGACCCCTCGCTGATGGTGGAGGACAAGCGTGACCTCTCACCTGAGGGGCTCGCCCACTTCTGGCGGCGACACGGCCAGAGGCGCTGAGGGGCGAGGGCCAGGCGCTGCGAAGGTCGAGCGGCCAATCGCAGGGCAGGGACTAGGCAGATGGCCGGATCCGGCGTAAGAAGATCCCGACACCGCGAGTTGCGGCATCGACGGCGAGATCCTCTCCGACGCGGCAACGTCAGAGCGTTTCGCTCGACATCGGTCGCAACGCGTACTGGCATCTCCACGAAGCGGCCCGTTCGAGGACGACGCGGCCGCTTCGCCTCCTCACAAGACGGTCAGGGGAGGCACGTCCCCGGGTTCTACTCGCCCCCGAGCCCGGGCGTTACTGGCTAGCCAACGTGCCGCGCCGCAGTCTGTCCCTGACCCTGCATCGTTCATAGGCGAACAGGCCGATTGTGGGCCTCCCCGGAGGGCGGGAACGCTCAGCACGTAAGGCTGAAAGGCTGTCGGCGTCCCAGTGCCGGCTAGAGGGCGCGAGGCACGAAGAGCGGCCGCTGCTCCGCGCCGGCCTACACCGTGACGATTGCGCTAGGGCTACCGCTTCCGCCGAAACGGCAAGACCTGCATCGACGTCGATCTCACGTATTGCCCGGCTTGCGAAGTAGCTCGCGCGTCCAGTCAGTTGCGGCATCGGCGTCATATGACTGCGTCGCAGCCTTGACCCACTTGTGCAGTGGCAACGCTTCCACGGAGTTATCCCGCGCGCCGTTCTCCGTAGTGGCAACGACCTGTCGGGGCTTCGCCTGGTTGGCCTCCCCGAGCACGTGCCCGGGAGCGCCGGTGACGTCTTGTACCACGCTCTCAGCGGCCTTCGGCCGCCTCTGTGCCCGCCCCGACTCGACCGCGCCTTCTGCGATGTGCGCGTGCTTAGCGGTTGGCGCAGTCTCATGCGCGCCCTCCACCACTTCCTCCGTCCGCGCGCGCTCTTCAGCTGCAACAACGTGACGGGCAGCCTCCTCCGACATCTCACGCCGGACCTGCGCACGCGCCTCCTCGCAGCGACCTGCCCGGCTGCCTCCTCGGCAACCTCACGGCGCGCCTGCTCCTCAGCCGCGGCAACCTGCCGGGCTGCCTCCTCGACAATCTCACGCCGGACCTGCGCACGCGCCTCCTCCACCGCTGCCGCAACCTGCCGGGCCGCCTCCTCGCGCAGCCTCGCGACGCAGCACCGCTCCCCAGCCGCGGCAACCTGCACGGCAGCCTCCTCCGACAATCTCACGCCGGACCTGCGCACGCGCCTCACGCCACCGCTGCCGCAACCTGCCGGGCCGCATCCTGGTAGGCGCGCTCGCTCCTCGGCCGCGGCAACCTGCACCGGCTGCCTCCTCGGCAGCCTCGCGACGCGCCCGCTCCCCAGCCACGGCAACCTGACGCGCAGCCTCCTCCGACATCTCACGCCGGACCTGCGCACGCGCCTCCGCCACCGCTGCCGCAACCTGCCGGGCCGCATCCTGGCGCGCTCGCTCCTCGGCCGCGGCAACCTGCCCGGCTGCCTCCTCGGCAGCCTCGCGGCGCGCCCGCTCTTCAGCCACGGCAACCTGACGGGCAGCCTCCTCCGACATCTCACGCCGGACCTGCTCACGCGCCTCCTCCACCGCCGCGGCAACCTCCCGCGCAGTCTCCTCCGCGGCCTCGCGACGCGCACGCTCCCCAGCCGCGGCAACCTGACGGGCAGTCTCCTCCGCAGCCTCGCCGCGCGACCGCTCTTCAGCCAGAGCAACCTGACGCGCAGCCTCGTCCGACATCTCACGCCGGACCTGCTCGCGCGTCGCGTCCACCGCCACGGCAACCTGCCGAACCGCCTCCTCTGCCGCCTCGCGGCGCGCATGCTCCTCAGCCGCGGCAACCTGTCTGGCTGCTTCCTCGCCGGTCTCGCCGGGGACCGCCTCCGGGACGGCTCGCAGCTGCCGCACCGTGGCCTCGGGCGTCGCCTGCCGGTGGCCGACTGCTCTACCGAGGGTCGACGCGCTTGCTCGCGAATGAGCGACTGCCGCTCGCGCTCTTCGATCGCCTCGCGCCGAGCCGTCTCCTCCTCCGCGTCCATGTAGCTACGGACCAGGCGCTTCCGGTCCTCTTCGAGAGGCTTGGCGGGCGCTTCATCTCGCCGCCAGGCGGTCATCTGGGTAAGGCTACGCGGTACTCACGCCTCCACGCGAATCCACCGCCGAGGATTTGCCAGGACCTTCGACCTGGATCGTCCCGGACGCCACCGCCAGGTGCTGGGCCAGGCATGACCCTGAATCGCGAGGGACGCGCTGCCGCTGCTCGCCAATACTTGGCACACTCGAAGCGGGGCGCTTCGGCGCCCCCGCCGCCCTCTTCCCGACCGATAGCGGGAACCGACTACTTATTCACGCAGATAGGAGGACGCTTCCCTGACGACGGCAGTGACGGGCGCTGCAAGTTGTTGCGAGCTAGTGGCGTCTTCCCTTGCTGACGATGAGGCTGACCTTCGCGCCGTGGTTCAAGTGCCTTCCCGGCTTGGGCTTCTGCGAGATCACCCGTCCCCTCCTCACCCTGTTGGAGAAAGCGTGCTTGACCTTTCCGAGCGAGCAGAAGTGGGTTCTCAGCACGCGCTTGGCGGCCTTGAGGGTCCTGCCCTTGAGCTTCGGAACGACGCAGCGCGGAGCGGGCCGTGCGTTCACCGTCTCGGTCACTTCAGGGGCGGCGCTGTGGTTGCTGTCACCGGCCTGGTCGTACCTCACGGTGCAGATCCCGGCGCGGTTCGTCATCGTGAAGGTCGCGCCCGAGTTCGAGCAGCCCCCGCCGCTCGAGAACGTCACCGCGTTGCCCGAGCCACCGCCGATCGCGGCGACCGTGAACCTAGAGCCGAACACCGCCGAAGAAGGAGCGTGCTTCGTGACCGCGATCGCCTGGCTCGCCTTCGTCGCGGCCACCGACTCGGTCACCTCTGCCGCAGCGTTGTAATTCGCATCCCCAGCCTGGTCGTACTTGACCTGGCAGGCGGTCATGCCACTCATCATCGTGAACGTCGCGCCCGAGTTCGAGCAGCCCCCGCCGCTCGAGAACGTCACCGCGTTGCCCGAGCCACCGCCGGTCGCAGCCACGGTGAAGTGGGAGCCGAACACGGCCGAAGACGGAGCGTGCGTCGTGACCGCGATCGACTGGCTCGCCTTCGTCGCGGCCACCGACTCGGTCACCTCCGCCGCAGCGTTGTAATTCGCATCCCCAGCCTGGTCGTACTTGACCTGGCAGGCGGTCGTGCCACTCATCATCGTGAACGTCGCGCCCGAGTTCGAGCAGCCCCCGCCGCTCGAGAACGTCACCGCGTTGCCCGAGCCACCGCCGGTCGCAGCCACGGTGAAGTGGGAGCCGAACACGGCCGAAGACGGAGCGTGCGTCGTGACCGCGATCGACTGGTCGGCCTTGCTAACGGTCAGTGCCGCGGAGCCGGTCGACGGATCGAGCCCGGTATCGCCCGCGAAGGAAGCACCGGCACCCGTCGGGTACGGGCCGGCGGCGATGCCGGTCAGGCTGACGCCCGGGAGTGTCGCGACGCCGGTCGAGTTCGTCGGCGCGCTGCCGACGCTCGTCCCGTTCAGCGTGAACGCGACGGACTCGTTCGCGACGGGCGTGCCGTTGTTCGTGAGCGCCGCGGAGAGGCTCGTCGTGCCGCCGAACGTGCCGCTCGCCGGGTCGACCGCGAGTGTCGTCGCCGTGGCGGAGGCGTCGATGAAGCAAACGCTCACGCTCGACAGCGCCGGCGTGACAGAGCTGCTGTTTGTCGACAGGAAGGCCTTGTACTTGACGTAGCGCATCGCGTCGAACTGGCTGAGGCTCGCGCCGCTCGTCGTGAAGAACGTGTTGGCGGTGCCGTCAGGGCCGACGAAGGCGAACGGCCCGTATTGGCTGTTGCTGGCGGCGATCTGGAACTTCACGCTCGTTCCGGCCGGCGTGCTTGCAGTCCAGGAGAGCGTCGTCCAGTCCGCCGTGCTGCCCGGCTTCGGGTTCGCGTCCTTCAGTGACGAGAGGAACGTTCCGGTGGAGGCGAAGCCAGCGTTGATGTACGTGACGAAGTTGAGGTCACGCCCGCCGGCGGTCGTGTCCGCGGCCCACGTCGAGCCGCTGTTCGTCGAGGTGACCCGCTGACCGTTCGCGTAAGGGTTCGTGTTGCTGAACCCGGTGGTCACGCAACTGCAGGTGTAGGCGACGGTTCCGCTCGCGAAAGCGGAGGTGAGGCGGAAGACGAACGCGTAGCGCGTGCCCGCGGTCAGTGTGACGGGGCTCGCGAACGTGAAAGTCTTCAGCCCGCCGGCGCCGCCGTCGTTGAACCCTGGAATCGTCGAGGTCGCGAGGTCGGGCCCGGTCGGCACCGGGGTGGTGCCCGTCGTGTTGCGGATCGAGAGTGTGACGTTGGGACTGTTGGCCGTGCAGCTCGCGCAGAAGAGCTCGACGTCGACGCGCTTGATCTGCCCGGTGACGGTCGGAGTGAAGGTCTGGCCGGCCCAACCGGTGTTGCTGATGCCGAATCCGGTCGGGCTCACGTCGGTGTTCTGGGCGTCGCTGTTCTCCGGCGCGGCGAGCACGACGCTGCCGGGAGTCGAGACGAGGTCGCAATTGGTGGGGCTACCGCCCTGGAATTTGGACTGTGAGTTGTCGGTGAAGCAGCCGCTCTGCGCGGCCGAGCCGAGCGTGAAGTTCCGTGTCGCGGTACCGCCGTCGGGGACGACGATCGTCGACGCCGACGCCGGATCGAATCCGTCCTTCGCCGCCGTCATGGACGCGTACGTGCCCGCCGGGACCGTGAACGAGTAGCTCCCGCTCCCGTCCGTGGTCGTCGTCCTGCTTCCGAGCGAAACGACGGCCCCGGCGATCGGGTTTGTTCCGTCGGTGACTGTGCCGGAGAGCGTGCCGTTCCCGACGGGCGTGCAGCCCGGGTAGTGGAACGACCCGATCCTCGTCAGATCGTTGAGGCCAGTGGTTGCGTAGTACTCGCCGGTCATCCAGAACTCGCAGCCGTTCGGGTCGAGCGCCACGCCGCTGTAGTCGCCCCAGCGGATGCAGGCCGCGCCGCCACAGTTGCCGCTCTGCGCGCCGGTGCCGTCGATCAGCGTCTGCTCGCTCTGGCCGAGCGTGTTGGCCGGATCGGCGGCGAGCCGGCCCGCGTACTTGATCTGCGGGTTCGTGGTCGAGTTGGACTTCGTGTAGCCGATCGCCATGTCGCCCACACGGTCGACGGCGAGGCTCGGCATGAAGCGGAAGAACGTGTTCGCGCCGTCGGGGTCGAAGGTGGATCCCTGGACCACGTTCGCCGCGACGGTGCCGCCGGTGACGTTGGCCTGGTACCAGCGAATCGTCGCGTTGCCGCCGGTGGGGGCGTTGCAGGTCGTGTTCGTCGCGCTGACGCCGCGTTCGACGGTGTGGTCCACCCATAGGGACTCGGCTCCGCCGATGTTCGTGTACTGGGCCTGTGCCATCGCGCGGATCGGGAGGACGTCCGCCAGGTTTGCGGGCGTCGACGCGCTCGCCGGCGACGCGTTCGGCCAGCAGTTGGGCTGGAGTTGGCGTCACCGGGCCCGTGAACGTCGACGTCGACGTCTTGTCCCAGTCGACGTGGAACTTGTAGATCGAGAGCGCGTTCAGGAACTGCTCCGTCGAGACGAAGTACTCGGACGATCCGAGCGGCGGGCTCCCCGCCTCGAGGCGGGCGTTGGCTGGGATGACGGTGAAGTCGGAGGTGTCGCCGGCGAAGTCGACGACCTGCACGGTCGGCGCGCCGGCGTACATCTGCTGCTTGTTCAGCGCCCACACGTGGTAGCCCTCGTACGAGCCCGAGGCGGAGTAGCCGAACAGGTTGGCCGACATGTAGATGCCGTCGGGCCAGATGCCGAACTTCGGGTAGTCGTTGAGCGCCTCCCGGGGCAGCGATCGAGTAGTAGTTCCAGCCGCCGGTGACCGGGTCGCCGGTCTTGGAGACGGCGAAGCACTGGAACGCGCCCGGCGGGTTGACCACGTTGCCCGAGCCGTCGAGCTTGAACGCGAAGTCGGTGATGAACCAGCGGTTCTCGAAGCTGTCGTAGAGGACGACCGGGTCGCCGAAGTTGTTCGTGTCGCAGAGGTTCCCGAAATTGCCCTGGCTCATGAACGCGTTGAACGTGAACGCGGCGACGCGGTTGCCGGTCGACTTGTCGTAGATGCCGATGGAAGTGTTGACCACCTGGATGTAGTAGGTCGGGCCGACGTCGCCGTTCTCGTCAGGCGGATGGCCGGCGCCCCAGGTCGCGAAGTCGAGTCCGTCGAACGACAAATCGGGGCCAGGCGCCGGGGCGGCGCCCGCGGCGATCCCACTCGGCGAGACCTTCGAGGGCAGCACCGATACGGCCGACGCCTCGGGCGGTCCGTACGGCTCCTCATGCTCGGGACGCTCTTGCTTCAACACCGCGCCCTTCAGCTTGCGGACGTCGAAGACCGCGCCGGACGCCCGCTTCAGAAAGAGCTCGTGCGGCCTCGAGGTGGTCGGTTTGCCAGAGCGGAGATGCGCGGTGCCAGGCCCCGTGTCCTTTTTACGGACGGCGCCGGGGGTCGCGCGCGACGGGCCGCCTGCGGTCTGCGGCACGGGTGCAGCTCTGTGTGTCGGTGCCGGCTCGTACGCAGCCGACGCGATCGCAGCGCCCACGAGGGCGATACCCAACACAAAGCCGCCACGCAGGCGCCACCGTGATCCCCGCCGCATCTCTTGCCCCCCTGTTCGATCGCCGACCGGTAACTGTCTCCGATCGTCCCATATCGCCTCGAGAACAACAATCCTCCTTACGGGGGTGACGCGCAGGGAAGCCGAAGGATGGGGAGGGCCGCCCGAAGTCAGCCCCCCATCCTGAGTGCGGTGCCTCGTCCCTAGGAGCCGAAGAAGCCGTACACCTTCTGGACGAGGTTGGCCTTGTCGGCCGCCGATCCGTATGCCTCGAGCGGGAGCCGGCGGCACATCGACTACCCCTGTCAGGTGGACGAGGTCTTACGGTCCTCGTCCGAGGAGCTGGTCGCCTTCCTCCGGTCTGATGACGTCGTGCGGCGGCGCGACGAACGAGTCGAGTGGACCCGCGACAGCCGGGTAGTAGCCGAGCGCGCGGAACAGCCGTACGACTGCCACGGCACCGATCGCACCAACCGTGTCGCCTCGCCACCCAACCGGACCGCCTCGCTGCCGCCCCTCCGGCTCGTCCGACCGACAGCCGGCGATCCGACCGCCCAGGCGCGTCGACTCAGCCGCCAAGCCTCGGCCCTCAGCGCCACTAACGCGCGCGAGCCCAGCCGCCACGCCGCTCCCATCAGGTCCCCGAGGAACGTCATGGCCGCGCTTCCCCGCCGGACCGCCTCGCTGCCGCCTCTCCGGCTCGTCCGCCCTACCGCGGGCGACCCGACCGCCCAGGCGCTGCGGCTCAGCCGCCACGCCTCGGCCGTCAGCGCGCCGAGGAACGCCATCGCCGCGCCGAGCCCGCGCCGCAGGATGCGGGCCGTCCACAGGAGTCGGACGGTCACGTCTCGCCTCCTGTCGGGGAGGAGAGCGAGCCGGCGGTCGACGACGAGCACCCGCTCCGCCGGGATGACCTCCACCACCGCCGCGGTGGGCATCCGGCGGACGCGCCAAAGGCCCGTACGCACCTCGAGCAGCGACGGGTCGGACGGGTCGGCATCCGCCAGCACGCGCTCGACCGTTCCGCGGGCACCGCCTGCGAGCGAGAAGCCGACGCAGTTGGCGAGCCAGTAGCGGGTGACAGGACTGGGCGCGGCGAACCGCCTACTCTGGCGCAAATCAACCGCCATTGACGCCGAGGGTACCGGAAGGTCCTTCGATGCGAAAGTCCTGCTCGTGGGCGCAATCACCGAACTCGAGCGCCGTGATCTGGCACACTCTTCGAGGTGGTGGGTCTGGGGTCGTGCGCTTCTGTTTGCGGTGACTCTGTCTGGGTTGCTGATCTTCGTCGCTTGGGCGGTTCGCTCGGGCGCCGGCGTCTATCGTCTCAACGTCGCGCCACAACTTCGAGGGTGCGCGGCCCGAAGCCGTCGACGACGCGGCGCAGGCGGTCGATCCGCTCCCGGTAGCCCGGAGCGCGCGCCAACCGGCCGATCGCGCCCACACTTTCCCACGAGCCGAAGCTGACGAACCTCCGCGGGTCCTCCGTGTCGCGCGGCAGGAGCGCGTCCTCAGCACGTCGGCACGGCGTTCGGGTTGCGTGGACTACCGGTCCGAGCACGGCGTTACGACCGTGGCCGGGCGGGATCATTTCTTGCTCTTCTTCGCTTTCCTTTGCTTCGTGCGGCCGAGGACGCGATTGGCCTTCGCCACGATCTTCTCGTAGGCGCTACGCGAAAGCTTGCCCTTCCTCAACTGCTGCTTCGCGCGTCCCTTTGCGTTCGCGGCATGTTTGGCGTCGGGCATCGGGTACTTCCGTTTGCCCGGCAGGCCGAACTGGGATTTCTTGAGCTTCTCCCGATTGAGGGCCATCGGCGCTAGATCCGTCGGTATCGCGCTTCGCCGATCGAGAAGAGCCCGAATACGATCAGACCGGCTGCGACGGCGCCGAGCAGCCAAGGCCCGAACGGCTGGTTGTAGAGCTTTGCGAGTGCGCCGTCGAGACCGATCGCCTCGTTTGCCTTGTAGTCGATGGCCGCCTTGATCAGGAAAGCTCCGACGAGCCCGAAGACGATCGCTCTTGCCACGTGCCCGACGGTTCCGAACGCCGTGAACCACTTCTTGAACACGGGCCTCATCTGCTCGGTCTTCGAGTCGTCGAGGAACTTCTGTCGGAGCCCGCGGACAAGCTGGTAGATCCCGACGCCGATCATCACGATGCCCGCGATTCCGACGAACCAGTGGCCTGCCGGCCATGCGAATACGCCCCCGGTCGTCTTCTTGGCGTTTCCGGAGGATCCGCCGGAGCTCATCAGGATCTCAACGGCGACCGCGCACATCAGCGCGTAGACGATCCCGCTCCCGAAGGCGCCGAGACGGTCGAGTACGCCGTCTGCACCCTCGGGGCCGTGGCCGAGCGTGGCGCGAAAGAGCCTCCAGAGCGAGTAGCCGCCAAGCCCGATCGCGACCAGCGCCAGCAGCACTTGGCCGAACGGCTGATGCTCGATTGTGCGGAGTGCGCCTTGCTGGTTTGTGATCTTGCCGCCCTGACCGACGGCGAGGTCGAGTGCGAGCGCTCCGATGATCGCGTACACGACCCCGCGTGCCACGAAGCCGGTGCGCGATAGCACCTCGAAAGCTCTTGTGTGTACGAACCCTTCGCCTGCCGAGCGAGCCTCGAGAACCGGCGAGATCGTGGGATCGGTGCGCATCAGTCGCGACTCCTAGTCTTGGGAACGCGGATCGAGATCGCCCGGGGCTCTACCCGGACCTTGAACGACTTGACCGGAACCCGGTCGCCTCCGTCGATCTCGTAGAGCACCTTGCGGTCGAGCTTGACGTCGATCTTCCGTGCGCTCGTCGTGCGAGTAAACGGGGACCTCTCGGGATGACCGGCGGCGGTCCGCGCGAGCGTCCGCGCCCAGTCGAAGACGCCCTCCGCGTTGACGACCCCTACCTCGAGCCGTCCGTCGTCGGGGCTCGCATGCTCGAAGACCTTGAACCCGTCGAAGAGGTTGCCGACGTTACCGATCAGAATGCAGCTCGCACGCCCCTTGTACCAGGACGTGCCGTCGATCGAGATCTTCGTGCGGAAAGGCTTCGCCCGCAGATTCTCCGACCCCGTCCAGACGTAGGCGAGGCGGCCAAAGCGGTCCTTGAGGGTGCCGTCCGCCTGGTGGATCATCGCCGCGTCGAAGCCTGCTCCCGCCATCACACCGAAGCGTTCGCCGTCGAACCGCCCGACGTCGAGCTTCCGGCGCTCACCGCGCAGACCGATCTCGACTGCACGCTCGATGTCCTGTGGGATCTCAAGATTGCCCGCGAGGAGATTCGCGGTGCCGGCCGGCACGATCGCGAGCTCCGCGCCGGAGCCTGCCGCTGCGTCGATACAACGCTGAACCGTTCCGTCGCCCCCCCACACGAAGACCAGACGCGCCCCGGCCTCCAGCGCACGCCTGACCTGCTTTGGAGCGTGCTTGCTCTTCGGAATCTCGTACCAGAGCGGATCGACGATGCCGTTCCGCTCGAGCTCGCGACGGAGCGCGAGCAGCCCGCCTCCGAACGACTTGCCCGCATGCGCGATGACCGCGAGCTTGCTCACGGTGCTCGCCCCAGGTCGGGGTGCGGTCTGCCGTCGCGGGCGGCGACCGCGTAGCCGGCGGCGCGGCAGATCAGTACGACCGCCACGAGTGTGGCTAGGCCGACCGCGCCGCCCCCGACGACGTCGAGCGGATGGTGCATTCCGCGATACATCCGCGAGAGCGCGACGTAGACCGGGATCGCCGCAGCGACGCTCCAGATCGCAACGCGTGCCCGCCGACTCGCGATCCGGGAGGTCACGAGAAGGGCAAGACCGCCGTAGACGGCGATCGACGCGGCCGTGTGACCGGACGGGTAGCTCGCGTTCACGGAAAGGTTCTCGAGCCTGACCACGTTCGGACGATGGCGGTGGATCAGGAGCGTGGTCGTCCTGTAGGAGGCCGACTCGATCATGAGCGCGCAGATCAGGAACGCGGCGAGACGCCATTGCCTGAAGAGCGCGGCGGCCAGTCCGAACGCGACGGCAAGGATCGGTAGCACGACTCCGCCCGCGATGATCGATCCGATCAGCGACGCTTCTGTGAGGTCGCCCGACCGGTGGTGCGACAGGACGCGAACGAAGCCCCCGTCGTCTCCTGCGATCGTCCCATTCGCTATTAGCACCCTGGTGACCAGGAGGCCGAGCAGGATCGAAAGCCCGGCGACGGCTGCGTAGGCAAGGACGACGCCGACGAAGAACGTGCGCGCGGGATGGACGCAACCGGTGAGCCGCGCCAATCGGGCGGTCGCTGCATCCCGGCCGTCGAGGACAGGCGCGGCCGAACCGTGGTCGCCGGTGACGACGGCGCGATCTCGACTGCGCCGGTTCAACTCGTTGCGTATCGCGGTGCTCGTGGCCATTCGCAGCGGTGCCTCCCTACAGGTGTCGGCGAGGCGTCTCCCGATCGTCAGATTGCGAAACCCTCCGTATGGACCCCGGGTGCGCGCACCGGCCGGAACGTTTGCCGACGGGACGGCGGGGGCAGCACGGGGTGATTTGCCGCAGGAGTCAAGCCGCAGATTCAAGATCAGCGGCCGATCCAATCTGATGCCTTTTCTCGTACTCCTCATCGTTGCCCTGGCCGCCGGCCTGTCGGTGGGGCTCGTCACCTGGCGCTACCCGAGGAGGTCGCCGCTTGTCCGGACGCCCGCCCTCGCCACCGCAGAGAAGGTGGGGGAGACTGCTCGTGGCGAGGCAGGCGTTCGTCGTGCGCTCGGCCGAAGACTCAACCCTGAGTCCGCGACCGGCTTGGCGCTGTCGCTTGCGCTCCTTTTCGTCGTCGTCGCGGGAGTGGTTCTCGGGCTACTCGCCTTCCTGGTGCGAACCAACGCTCGGCTGAACGGGGTCGACAGGAGCGTGGCGAAGTGGGGACATCGCAACGCCTCCGCCCTCTCGACGCACGCGCTGAACGGGGTTACGCAGCTGGGATCGATCTACGTCGTGATCGGACTGTGCGCCCTCCTCGCACTCATCGAGCTGCATCGGACGGGCGGAAGATGGATCGTCCCGTTTATCGTCCTGGTCGTCGCCGGCGAGGAGGCGGCATCGACGGTGATCAAAGACATCGTCGACCGCGCGCGTCCGACATTCAACCCGGCGGCTGCGACGCTCGGCCCATCGTTCCCGAGTGGTCACACGACGACCGCCGCGGCGTTTTATGCCGCCGCTGCTCTGCTTCTCGGCCGGCGGCATCGTCGCGCGGCTCGCGCTGCGATCACGGGCGGCGCGGTCGCGATCGCCGTCGCGGTCGCCGCGAGTCGTGTGTTCCTCGACGTCCACTGGCTCACGGACGTGATCGGCGGCCTGGCCCTCGGCTGGGCCTGGTTTGCCATCTGCGGCATCGCATTCGGCGGTCGCCTGCTTCGGTTCGGCGCCGGCGCCGAGGTCGCCGAAGCGGTCGCATCCAGCCCCTCGCCTCGCGCCGAGGCGGGAGAGTCGAATCGCACCCAACCGGTGCCGTCGGGGGCACAGCGCTCGTAGCTCGGCGAGGTCGATGTCACCGTCAACCCCCAGCCAGACCGAGGAGGCGCCGTCGCGGTCGCGGCTGCGCGCTCTGGCAGCGCCGGCGGAGCGTTGGTTCGGGGCAGAGTTGAGCCGGCAGATCTGCGCTCACCACCAGCGGCGGCTACGTCGGATCGGCTGGGAACGGGCCCTCGACCCAGTAGCCGGCGGCTGGGCCACGGCTGCTTACCCGCCGCGACCCGGCAACGCCGTCGAGGTGCTGATCGACGGCGCCGAAGCGCTGCCGACCGTCGCGGCGGAGATGAGACGCGCCCGCTCGCACGTCCATCTCGCGGGCTGGTATTTCACGCCATCCTTCGACCTCGAGCGCAACGGCGACTCGGCGGCCCTACGACACCTGCTGGCCGAACTCGCGGAGCGGATCGACGTGCGCGTGCTTGTGTGGGCAGGCGCACCACTGCCGCTCTTTCGCCCTTCCCGCGGCGATGTCCGCAAGATGCGCGACCGGCTGGTCGAGGGATCGCGCGTACAGGTAGCACTCGACTCACACGAGCGACCCCTTCACTGCCACCACGAAAAGACCGTCGTGATCGACGACCAGATCGCATTCGTCGGCGGAATCGACCTCACGTCCGAGGACGGCGACCGGTTCGACACCCCCAGCCATCCCGCACGAGCAAAAGTGGGCTGGCACGACGTGGCCACAAGGATCCAAGGCCCTGCCGTCACCGACGTTGCAGAGCACTTCGGCATGCGCTGGCACGAGACCACCGGGGAGCGGCTCGCCCCGGCCGCTCCACAGCCGAGCGCCGGAGACGTCGAACTGCAGATCGTCCGAACCGTGCCCGAAAAGATCTACAAAGCCACACCCACCGGTGACTTCGGAATCCTCGAGTCATACGTTGGCGCCTTCCACGCCGCCCAGCGATTCATCTACCTCGAGAACCAGTTCCTCTGGTCACCCGAGATCGCGTCGATCCTCGCCGACAAAATCTCTAACCCGCCCACACCTGACTTCCGCCTTCTCGTCGTCCTGCCCGCAAAGCCCAACAGCGGCGCCGACGACACTCGCGGTGTCCTCGGCGAACTCCTCGAAGCCGACGCCGACAACGGCCGTGTCTTTGCCTCGACGCTCTACGCCCGCTCTGGCGCCCGCGCGGATCCGATCTACGTACACGCAAAGCTCACCGTCATCGACGACGCGTGGCTCACGATCGGCTCGGCAAACCTGAATGAGCACTCCCTCTTCAACGACACCGAGATGAACATCGTCACCCACGACCCGGCTCTCGCCCGTGAAACGAGGCTCCGCCTCTGGTCGGAGCACCTCGAACTCCCGATCGACGACCTCGACCGAAACCCGATCGACGTGATCGACACAATCTGGAAGCCGATCGGCAAGCAGCAGCTCGAACTCCGAAAAGCCGGGCAACCTCTTACACACCGCCTCGTCTGCCTTCCCCACGTCTCCAAGCGGTCGAGCAGACTGCTCGGGCCTGCGACCGGTCTCGTCGTCGACGGCTAGACCGCAGCCAGGCGATATCACCCTGGACGCACGAGGCAACCTCTACGTTGGCGACCCCTACGCCTACCTCGACCGAGGAGAGTGCGGTGGCGTTCTCCGGGTCGACAGCTCGGGACACGTCCATGAGTTCATCCCAGCTCCGCCGGGCTGACACCTGAGCCATGGAAACCGGCTCGGCGGCCTCTAGGCGCTCGACATGCAGCGCCGAAGCGTGCCGGTTCACATCAACAGCATGTGTAGTCCTGGACGCCGCTGGCGCCCATGTGAAGTCGGTCGCGACCAGAGGTTTCCAATAGACATTGCGCATGTTCTATTCCTGCCCCGGACTAGCGGGTAGGAGGCTTCGAGCGAACAACGCGCAGCATTGCGTGCATCCCTTGCTCGCGGTGGTCTGCTATCGCGCACCAGAGCAGGTACCGGCCTGGGACGAGCTTTAGCTCGCGGTCGACGACGTGGCCCGGCTGCACGCTGGGGAACCGGATGATCCGTGTGCCCCCGATGCGACGCAGGTCGAGGTCGTGAGTGTCCTGGCCGTGGTTCACGAGCTCGACGATCACGCGGCCGGCGCTCACCTTGGTGCGGGAGAGGCTGTAGCTGAACTCCTGCGCGACCACCTGGACACGCGCGGGCGGGTGCTGCGCTTGCGGAGTGAGGATCATGCGACGAGCTTCGGCCGGGAAAAGGAGGCTGCTTGCGGGATCACCGCGGCGGCGTCGACTCCGAACCACTGCTCGAGGAGGGCCGAATAGACGCCTCGGAAGTCTGAGGTAGCCGACACGTTGCCGTCTGTATCCAGCCCGTTCTGCAGACCGGGGAACTCGCCGACCATCTGCCCGGCCACGCGTGTTCCGAGGAGGAAGCCGACTCCGGCTGCGCCGTGGTCGGTGCCGCTGTCGCCGTTCTCGGCGGCGCGACGCCCGAACTCCGACCAGACGTGCACGAGAACTCGGTTGGCCAGGCCGCGTGCCTCGAGGTCGCGCTGGAACGCAAGCAGGGAGTCCGAGGTCAGCTGCAGTCCCTGCGTCAGGGCTGTCGGCTCGTCGGCATGTGTGTCGTACTCGCCCGGAGCCGTGAGCGCGACGCAGTGGAGCGGCAAGCCGGCGGCAAGCATGGCGGCAAGCCCTGCGAGCCTCTGTGGGAACGGGTCGTCCGACTGGGGATACGGCACGGGGCTCGAGATTCCGTTCGACGACTGGAACGGGATCAGCTGCCGGCGCAAGCGGTCCACCTGCGCCGCGACGTTGCCGGCGGTCCGCAGCCCGGCGTCCGCTGGCTGGTGGCCCATGAGACCGATCGTCTCGAGCATCCGCTGCTCGACCTCGCCCCAGACCCGCTTGCTGTAGAAGTCGTACTGGTCGGGGCCCGAAATCGACGCGACGGGAACCTTGGCGGTCGCGAGGGCGGGGGCGAGAGTGTCGTCGAGCGAGAGTCCCTGGAGCGGGTTGTCCTTCTTCCCGACCCGGTCCAGGTACCGTCCGAGCCAGCCCGTGCGAAGCGAGGCAGCCGTCGCCCCGACCTCCCAGTAGTGGCGGGACGTGAAGTGCGACTGGTCCGCGTGTGTGTAACCGACGGCTGGCAACACCGTCACCTTCTTCTCGGAATAGAGCTTTTGGAGCCCGCCGAGCGCCGGATGCCAGTAGAGGCGGTCGTCCTCTGCGAGCGGTGTTCCGCCGGCGAGTGCGAGCTGCGGTCGGAGCTTCGTGTAGAGCGGATCGCCCTGCGGTGACAGCACTGAGAGGCCGTCGGCGCCGCCCTCGAGGAAGACGGAGACGAGAATTGGTGCGGCAGGCCCGGAAGCTGCAGCGGCAATCCCCTCCTCGAATGCCCGGAGCCCGAGCAGGGAGCCGCCGTAGACGGCGACGGCAGCGCCAAGGCTCTTGGCGAGGAAGTGGCGTCGGGTGAGTCCCGTCCCGGCAGGGTGCGGCATTCCCGGCTCGATTGCAGGGAGTCCGCGGCCGGCCTCCGCGAGCGCGCGATGAAGGAGCCGTGAGCGCGAGAGTCCGTCGCAGTGGTTGCAGGGTCTGGTCATGCGGCCTGCAGTTCCGGCGAGACGGCGATCAGCTGGCGGAGCGCGTTCTGAACCATCACTGGGTATTGGTCGCGTTTCCAGGCAGCGCCCTTGGCGTCGCCAAGTGCCCGGTGCGCGAATGTGCTGAGCGCGTGGCGGGTGTCTTGGCCGAGCGGAGGGTTGTGCCAAAACCGGCAAGCGTGGTCTAGGAGCTTCTTGGCGTCGTAGGGCTGCTGGTCGTGCGCGGGGTCGAGCGCCTGGCGGTCGAGCACGTACTGGGCGATCCACCAGCGTCCACGCCAGGTCGCCGTGTCGAGCCAGCGCGTGTCGTCCCAACCGGCGACGTTGGGCGGATAGAAGAGCTGTTGCCCTGCCATCGAGTCAAGCCAGGTCCAGGCGGTGGTATCGATCCCGCGCCGGATTCGGCGGAGCAGGCCGGCGTTGTAAACGACCGGCGGCTTCACAAGCCTGGGGCCTGTGTAGAGGGCAGGGTGGCGCAGGATCGCGGCGACGACTGGCCGCACCTCGTACTTCGAGCCTTTGTAGAGCCGCTCGAGCGCGCGCTGCGTGGCGTGGTCCGGAGTCTCGGGGACGAAGTAGCTCCAGAGCTTCTGGACGAAGAACGACGGGTGGTCAGGATGTGTGACGCAGAGGCGGCACGAGTCCTTCCAGGTGAATCGGCCCCGGTGACGGGAAGATGGTCTTCAGGCCCGGATCGTGGGCCCCCGAGTCGTAACGGAAGTTGACGGGTCCGCTGTTCTGGCTCCAGCTGTTCCGGAAGCCGGTGAGGGCACGCGCCTGCTGGCGAACGTCGCCTTCGGTGTAGCCGCGGTCGGCGCCTGAACGTGAAGAGCTCCATCATCTCGCGCGCGTAGTTCTCGTTGGGCGAGTCCTTCGAGTTGTCGCTTCCGTTCAGCCAGAGCAGCATCGCCGGGTCCTCTGTCACTTCGATAAGCAGCTCGTGAAACGAGCCGAGGCCCTGGCGCCGGAAGAGCTGGTTCTGGTTCAGCATCAGCCGCTGCGAGCCGACGCCGTTGTTCGAGGTCGCGAACCAGTCGTGCCAAATCAGCGTCATCCGCTCGACGAGCGGGCGCGAGGTTCGCACCATCCGGTCCAGCCACCAGACGTGGTCGTGACCCCAGGCATCGAGGGGCGCGAGCGGCCGCCCCTTCTCGTCGTGCGGCCGGTGTCCTACGAGGTGCTCCCGGGCTGGATGCGTCAGCTTGTGGACGGCGCCTTCGAGGCCGAGGCGAGCGAGCCTTTGCGCTTCACCGGGCCGCGGCCCGAACCCTGCACGCCAAAGCAGCCGCTCGGCCTCGGCGGCCCCAAACGTCCCTCGCCACACGGCGACACCGGCCACTGCGAAAGGGCATCGACGCCGATCAGCGCGCACCGGATCCCCGATCGAGGGTGCTAGACCACGAACGCCCGTCGTCACGCCACGTCATTCCAGCCGGATGAGCCAGCCGCCACAAATTGGCCTACCAGCGCACCCGACGAAGGGTTCGCCTGGCGAACCATCCTCCTCGACGCGAGTCATCTGGGTGGATGAAGCGTAGGACTCTGGGCTGGGCCAGTGTTCTGGGATGGCCGCTGAGCGTTGGCGAGCGTGGGGGTCAGTGAACTACGAGGATTGCGACCGTAGCCAAGACGAGGGTGAGTGTCGTCACTGCCAGGAAGATCAGCACGACTGTTCCGCGCGGGGCAGGAGTACGCCGCTCAGTGCTCGGACTATCGAGTCCGCAGCGGGCGGCGACAACGGCCGAACAGGGGGCAGCGGTCTCCGCGTTCCGGGCGGCACGAGGAGGGCGCCGGCGCTCATCTTCCACGGATGGCTGCCGCCGACGCGCTTGCGCTCCCGCCGATAGGCGTCTGCGAGGCCTTCGAACAGTTCCTTCGGCGTTGGATTGTGATGGAACTCGTAGCCGCTCATGCCGCACCAGACCGCGGCCGTGCCGTCGGCCCTGACCCTGAAGTCGAGCGTCGTCTTAAGCTCGTCTTCGATCCGTATGCGCCAGGCGTCCCGCGCAGCCCGAGCACCCGGCCCGACCTCCTTGAAGGCCCGGTGAAGCCAGGGGTAGTCCTCCTGCCAGGCCTGTACGCCCGAGTCATGTTCGGCCGACGGCGGCTCAGCCGGTGCGAGCTCGACGATCACGACTACGAACCCATTTCGACCCACGAGCCTGCGGCACTGATAGCTCGGTTGCTCAATGGTCGGCTCGGCCCGGTATGGGTCGTGGTCGCGGTGAAGCGAACCCAAGTGGAAAACTCGGCTGGACCAGTGCTCCGGAATGACCCCTAGAACCTCGGCCCGCAGCGTAACCGCCCAGGAACAGATCTACCTCGACAGAAAGTCAGGCCGAGTAGCAGAATGCCACCTGTGACCTTCCTTCTGGCCGTCACGCATCATGCGAGCGTCCGCATTGCCGAAGTCGCGTTTGTGCTCCTATTGTTCGCAGGGGTGTGGCTCGCAGCGGCTGACCGTCTTGGCCAGCGCCGTACGCGGTCGACCGTGGCGGGGGTAGCCATCGCGCTCAGCGGTTTGCTTCTCATCGTCGCAAGTCACTTCGGTACTTTCGGGTAGAGAGCGCCTAGCGCGCGGCGGCCGCAATCGCCGCAACTGGCCGGCGGTTCCGATACGAGCCCGCTCGCCTGCGCCAGTGTTCAGGATGACCACTGAGGAGCGCGTCGTATCGCTGGGGTCGTGAGTAGATCCGGAGCGCAGGACGTGCGGACGATTCTGCTCTGGGACCGCTAGGCAAGGAGGGACCTCGCCGCGGCTACGTGCGAGGTCCCCTGCCGCGCGGGGTAAGGGGGTCCAACCCCGGAGCGGCTGAAGCACTCTGCTGTGCCTGCTAGGGAGGCCGATTGGCGTAGTTTGATCATTTCGTGTGGCTCCCTAGCACGCTCGGCTGGGCCAGTGTTCCGGAATGACCCCCGAGCGGGCTGCTAACACGGTTCAGTTCGCGCCTCCTGGGTATCGCGCTCTGATGCTGTGGATCCTCAAAGGACTTTTCGTCGTCGCGAAGACACCAGGAGAGGGCGAAAGCTTCTTATCGCCGCCGGAGTCGGGGTCGTCGACCTAGCTCAAAGCGATCAGGCTCGGCAGCTGTACACGAAGGCGCGGGTGAGGGCCGGGCCAACGCCGAGATACGTCCACGTGCTGGGTGGTGCTGGCCCGGTGATAGTGACATTGGCGCAGGGGTGGCTCGCGGCTTGCGATCTACATAGGGCGGGCAGCGGCGAGGAGGTCCAGTCGTGCACGGCCTGCATGAGGCTCAGAACGCCTACGAGAACCGCGACACCTGCGGCCACGAGAAGCGAAAGCTTCACGACGCTCTGAATGATAAGAGAGCTTCGCCGAGGTCGAGGACTCTCGACTGGGCCAGTGTTCCGGAGTGACCCCTGAGGGAGTGTGGCTAGAGGGTTCGCGCGGCGGAGCGGATGAGCCGGAAGACGGAGTCTGCGGCGACGACGATGAGCAGCGTCAAGGAGACGTACACGCCTAAAACGGCGGCCTCGTTAGGTCCATCCACGCCCCCGGTTGCGTCGTCGCCCACCACCCCGATTAGGCCGAGCGCAGCGACGACGGTGAAGAGCACTCGTCCGCCGAGCGTCAGACGAAGCGCTATGCCGAGCCATGTCCAGTAGCGACGGACGAGGCTTCTCATCGCGACGAAGGGTAGTCAGGGCCGAGCGCGG
Organism: uncultured Actinomycetes bacterium; assembly: GCA_963825805.1. GTDB lineage: Bacteria > Actinomycetota > Thermoleophilia > Gaiellales > Gaiellaceae > Palsa-739. The sequence goes on from CAWGVE010000051.1 coordinate 54,245, forward strand.
TCGCCTGGGCCAGGGTTCCGGAATGACCCCTGAGCGGATAGAGCTTCGCCGTCGATTTCCGCCTGAGCGCCTTCGCCTCGTCGCCCGGTCCGCCGGGGTACCCCGGCGAGGTCTACCCGTTCGAGGGAGCGAGCGGGGACACGCTTGACGCCGAGGTCATGGGCCTGCGGCTGTTCCTGGGATTCGAGAAGAGGGAGACAGCCAGATGGCACTTCGAGCCGGTTTCGCAGCAGCTTCAGTTCTTGGGGTGGTCACGACCTTCGGTACGAATCTCTGGGCCGCCGCGGTGGCGATGCTGATCCTGCTCGTCGCATCGTTACTTACGCTCGAGCTCGTGCCGCGGATCTGGCGACGCTAGGTGGCAGCCAGCGCAGTACTCCTCCTCGCCGTCCTCGTCGCGCTCGACATGCAGAACGTAGCCTCCCGGTGGGGCCGAATCATCACCATGGGAGACGAGGTCGACGACGACTACACCTTCATCGTCCCGATCTTCGGTGATCCCCGGTACTTCCGTAACGGCGAGTACCTGGCGAAGTACAGGGACCGGGCGCTGATCGCGGTCAACATCGACAGCCCCAAAATGGAGGCGTTCGTCAAGGAGCTAAGAGCGCAGGGATGGCGGGTCCACGCGGCGCGCTTGACGGGACGAGTCTCCTGTCCAGAGATCGTGTTCGACGCCCTGCCTCACGTTACGACCAAGTACGCGATCCGAATCGACGGCGACACGATCTCGATCGACGACCCGGGCCGCGCGGTCGCAGCCGTCCGCGCCGCCGGCGCAGACCTTTGTAGCGTCAAGGTCGCGGCGCTTCAACCCCGGAGGTTGATTGAGCGTCTGCAGGCAGTTGAGTACGACATGTCGATGCTCGGGAGGCACAATCGAGCCTGGATGACGAGCGGAGCCTGCATGATCGCCCGCACCGCTGTGCTGTACAACATCCTCGGGTCGCACTCGTTTTGGTTTCCCGGCGAGGACATCGAGACCGGCGTGATCGCGAAGCACTACCGGCTCTCTGTCCGTCACGTCGACATCCGCTTCCTTACGCAGGTCCCCGAGACGTTCGGAGCCTGGTTCCGCCAGCGGCGTATGTGGTGGTCGGGCAGCTTCCGAATGGCGTTCATCAACGCCGACCAGACGCTCCGCTTCCCGCTGACCTTCGTCTACACGGCATGCGTGGTATGGCTGCTGTGGATTGCGAAGTGGCACGAGCTGACTGACGCCGGTCACCTTGCCGCGATTCTCCCGTTCGTTTTGCTCCTCTACACCGGCGTGTGCTTCTTCTCAAACTGGAGCGTGCGAAGCCGGTGGATGATCATCTACCCGTACTACGCCCTCTTTCAGGCGCTCGTGCTACCTCCGCTCGGCGCTGCCTACTACCTATGGCTTTGGTACAAGCGCGGAACACTGCAGCCGCCGGGGCGGTATCGGATCGGGTTCCGTCGCGGAGTACTCGACGAGCGCGGCTGGGTGATCGCCGCTGTGCTGGCGGGGACGCCGCGGTCCTGACGCTCACGTGGCAGCACGAGTTGCAACGCGACCGGTAACCGCGTGCGACCGTCGCTCGCTCACCGCCCCGCGAATACGTGACGCCTTCGACCCTGACGTACTTCGGCGGGAAGTCGGCAACAGCGGCGTCTTCCGGTGTCGCGAACGTCTCATCGGCCACGCCAGGAGGCTAGACGCTCGGCTGGGCCAGTGTTCGGGAGTGACGCCTGACAGCCGCCTGCCGCTGTGAAAGGGGAGCGAGGGGTAATTGACACTAAGGGCGCGCAAAGGGAGACTTATTGCCGAGGACAACCTAAGGGGGGAACTATCGTGCGCAGGTTTCTTGTTCTGCTCGCCACGCTGGTGGTCGCACTGATCGTCGCCGTCGGCGCGTCGGCGGGAACGGCACACCACCAAGGCCATGAGACCTACAGCGACAACTGGCAGGGCATCACCTTCGTCGGCGGGCTGAGCAGTTGCCCGATCTTCCCTGCCGACTCTCAGTTCATCCTCAACGGCAGCGACTTTTTCAACGTCTTCTCCAGCGGCGCCAACCTGACCGACCACATCAACGACAGGGTGGTTCCGGACGCAGCGAACGACGGCCTGTTCATCTCCAGCGGGGTCGCCTCGGTCCACGGCACGATCACCGCTTCCAACGGCGTCTACACGGTGTCGGGCGGCGGCTTCCGCGAGAACCGCCTGGACGGCTTCCCCTACTACTTCGCGGGCTCTGGACACGCCACGATCACGGGACCGGGCGGCACGGTCACGGGCACTGCCACCTTCCAGGACCTGCTCGACTTCCCGCCGCAGGAGTTCGATCTGCTCTTCACGTCGATATCGAGCTGCCATCTGACCTAGAAGCGCGGGTCGAGACACAGACGCTCGACGATTTTGGACGCTAGAGCCCGGGCTTCAGACCTCCGAAACTGCATCAGACCGGGCGACACTCGCCTGGGCCAGTGTTTCGGAATGACGCCTGACGAGTGGGTCGGCGAGACGATGCCCGACACGGATGATTAGCCGCCTGGCCCGGAGGATGATCCAGCCGAGGAGGAAGACGACCACAACGCTGCCGATGATCCACGCCGCGACGTCTCCGCCCACGACCGGAGTGTAGGCCGCTTTACGCGGCGCGTGGGACGCGGCAAAGGGTTGCCAGGGGATAGACCTCTCGGCTGGCCAGGGTTCCGGAACGACGCCCGAGTTATTCTCCGAGCGCTTTGGCAATGCGCTTGCATCTAGCCGATACAAACCGCTTGTCGCCGTAGAGGCGGACCGTGACGTTGCCCTGAAGGCCGGGGAAGGTGCAGATTGCATGGCCGGGGGCGTTCTGCACCACGGTCGGATGTGTGCGCTCGAAGTTGGCGCGGAGAGAGTGTGCTTGGGTACCGACGGCTCCTGCAGGTCCCTGGATTTGCACGTACAAAGGAGAGGGCTTCGCCCATCGGTATGTCACCGTCTTAGTCCCGCCGCCCGTGGTTGCTGCATGGTGACCTGAGCCGCAGGCCGTTAGGTTCGCCACAACCGCGAGCAACGCGAGCAGGCACGCCGACCTTGTGGCGAGGATCACACTGGCCTCCGGCTGCTTCATAGCGTCTCGGGAGGGTAACCCTCAGCTGGGCCAGTGTTCCGGAATGACCCCTGAGAGGCCGAGGGATCTGCGAGAGGCGGCGGCATAGATCGCGGCCGCCGCCCGTCGCAGCACGTGGGTAGTTCGCCTCGTCCTTCTAGCCTCGTTATTGGAATGTGATTGTGGTAACGAACGGGCCAGAACTCAGAGGGACGATCTGGCTGGGCGACGAGCATGGCCCGGTAGCGAATCCTTCCGAAACCATTTTTGGGCATCGGCCGGAGAAGGTTCCCGCGAAAACGTGCGTCCCCGTCATCCTCCGCGGGAAGTTGAACAGGTAAGGGCGAAGGACCAGGGTCCGGTGGGGTTCCGCGGATCGGGAAAGACCAAGACATCCAGGAAGCCCATCTGAGGGACGCCGTCCACGCTGAGCGAGAACTTCCACAGACCAATCCCGCCATCTAGAGCCGGATTATTTCCCCAGCCGGTTTCGTCTCGGTGTTCGCAGCTTCGGTCGTAGCCTTCGAGGCTCCCGCCCAAGCACCGGCGTCGGCAGATGCCACTCACAGCGCCGCGCTGGTGACGAAGATCAAGGTCACAGCCAAGAACTTCAAGTTCGTCCTCAGCAAGAAGAGCGCGAAGCGAGGCGTCGTGATCTTCAAGGTCACAAACATCGGCTCAGTCCAACACGACTTCACCATCAAGGGCCGCAGGACGAAGAAGCTCTCGCACGGCCAGTCGGCGACCCTTCGGGTCACCCTCCTGCGCAAGGGCCACTATCCGTACAAGTGCACGGTCGACCACCACGCCTCGCTCGGCATGAAAGGCGTCTTCACGATCACCGAGGCGACGCGTTCGTCCGGTGGCTAGCTGCCGAGTCCGGCGGCGTTGATGTGGTTGGCCGCGGTCTGGGCGAGCGTCTGTAGGTCGGAGGCCTGGATTTTGTTTCCGCCGGGCAGGCTGGCGATGTTGAGTGTCTCCAGGAGCCGGCCGGATGTGAAGACGAGCTGTGCCTCGTTCCCGTAGCTGGCGATCACTCCTTCCGCCCCGTCTCCGACGCCGGTCAGGTCGAGCTGCGAGACGCTAGCGCTGTTCAGGTCGAGCGCAGTCCACAGGTCGGCCATGAAGCTTGCCTGGTTGGCCGTCGGGCACCACTCGATGTTCTGGACGATCTGGTCGAATGGGCCCGCGGGGTTCATCGTCACTTCGAGGTCGGAAAGCGCGGTGGGATTGACCCAGTCGACTCGATAGGCCCGCCCCAGCAGCCTCGCCTGACCAATGAGGTCTGATGTGCGCAGCGCGAGCGGGCCAAGATCCGGCCCACCTTCGGGCGGCCCCGGCTCTTGCTGCGTGGGCAGCTTGACCGGGGTCGCGTGCAGTTTGCCCTCCACTGCCTGCCGGATCCGCGCGTCGAGCTTCGCTGCGAGCCTCGGCGCCAGCGTCCTGGCTGCCGCTGCGGTGCCTGCCCACACCAGCACCTCGGCCTCGTAGCGGCCCTCCGTGAACTGCTCGTCAAGGCCGAACACCGGCGCGAAATTCGCGGCACGGAAGCCGACGAAAAACGCGAACCGTCGGCTCCCGACCGCAGCGACCTTCTCCGATTTGTGGACGACAGTCAGGGCCGGCACACCCCGGTCGTCGTGTGGGGGAGGCAGACGGTCATAGGACTTCCAGAACGCGAGGCCTTTTCTCGCCCCGGCGCTCGCCCTATATTTGTCGACGCTCGTCCACACCTCCGTGACCCCGGCACCGCCGCTCGCGCCGAGTCCGTAGTCGAGTACGTAGCCACCGATGCGTCCGAAATCCGGGCCACGCGCTGCGGCTGGGGCCGCCAACGAATGCGTCGGCGTCAGGAGAAGTCCGCGCTCGACCGGGCCTCTGTTCGAAGCGACTCCCGAGTCGGGCTCAAGGGGCAGCGACTTCGCGGCCCGACCGATCACCGACTTCGGCAGCGGCATCGCGGACAACTGCGCGCCAGCGCTCGATCTCGCCGAAGCAGCAGGTACTGCGACCGCGGCAGTGATCAAAGCGGTTGCAAGACCCCTCAGCAGCAAACGGTGCGCAGCACCCTGGATCCAAGAGAGCCCGAATCGGTCTATCAATCGAACGCCAACGAGAGCCCGAAAGTTGGCACATCGAGCGCGAGCGTCGACAACCGGAAGCTGTGGGACTGGCATCCCGCACTACTAGCACGAGCCGCTCAGGGGGTCATTCCCGAACGCTGGCCCAGCCGAGTGCGCCGGTCGGCTAGCGGCGGTCGCTGGGTCAGGACTTTCCCTGATGATGCGGGCGGCGCCCGCCGCGAGGATGGGCCTTGGAAAGGAGTGCGTGGAACATGTCGACTATGTCGCACGGATCTCCTCCGGTTGCCCGAGAGCGGCCGAGTTGGTCGGTGCTGCGGGCCGTTCCCGAGATGTGGGCATCGCTTGCCATAGCGGCCATGTGGGTTGCTGTCTTTGTCACCGCGATCTGGGGGCCGGACGCGCAGTTCCACAGCGTTGACGGGAGCAGCTCGACCATTCCGACCGCAGTCTTCGTCACCTTCTTCGCGTTCCTCGGCACGTGGATCGTGGCGAGACACGGCTTCCGACAGCACAAGGAGGACTGAGGAGTCCAGAGGCGCGGGCGGGACGACGGATCGCCGCCGCTCCTGCCCGCCGCCTCAACTGTCTCCTCAGGGGGTCATTCCGGAACACTGGCCCAGGCGAGTGCGCACGCCGGGCTGCCCCGGACGGGTGATTGCGCCGGCCAGTCATCTCGACAAACGATGCGACCGGCCCAACCCCTCTTGCGGCCTACAGGCGGGGGCTGCTTCCGGTAGCCCCTCCAATGCCGAGCGCCCCCGCCAACCCCTTTCATGCTGCGGAACGAGCCGGCCACAGGCACGGGCTCCCGCCGCCTCGCCGCTTCGCTCGTGCCCTCTATGGGTCAGGCCAGGTGGCGGTGAGCGTGCAGCCGCGCGGCCTCTCGGCCCGCGGTGCCGATCTTCTCGACGAGCGCGTATCCCTGCTCTGCCTCGATGATCCGCTCGTGGTCGGCTTCGGGTTCCTCGTGGCCGGCTACGAGCAGGAACCACGTCGGGTGGTCGCGCACCCGCTCATAGTCGGCAATGCTGAGCATCACGGTCTCACGACACTCGGGGTCTGAGCACTCGCAGATGAACGGCACTCGCTGACCTGGCAGGAAGTGATGGCTCAGAGCTGCGCCCCTCAGACGATCGTTGGCTGTGCGGAGCGCCGACTCGTTCATCGCCAGCTTGACGGCTCGCGCATCCTCGCTTAAACGCATGCGTTCTTGCTTCCCTGTGCCGCGGAATGCACACGGAACCTCCGCGCGTTGCCTCAGTTGACGTGGGATTCGGTAGTGCGCGAAGCTACCGCCTGCCGGGTCGTGACGACGAGGGGAGGCGGCATGTTGGAGCTTGCGAACAGCCAGCACATCGAGGGCAAGCTGCGGCGTGGCCGCGCCGACTTGGACCTCCAGCGGACACTGCTCGGAGAAGCAATAGACGAAGCCCCCGTATTGGTCTTCGTCGCCGACGACGAGGGCCGCTACGTCGCGGTCAACCGTCAAGCCTGCGAGACCCTCGGCTACAGCCGCCGGGATCTCCTCGCCATGACGGTCCCCGAGGTAGCTGTCGCTCCCGAGGCACCCGAACTCTACGAAACCATGCTTAGGGAAGGACGCCTCGAGGGCACCACGCCCATCCGCTGCAGCGACGGCCGCTTACTCACGTTCCGCTACTGGGCAAAGGCAGTGAAGGTCGGGGGCGTCGATTTCTGGACCTCGGTCGGCGTAGTCGAACCTACAGCCCCTCAGTGATTGTGATCTTCCAGCCGGTAGCACAGTCAGGTGAGAGGGCGCTGGCCCAGGCGAGCGTCCCTGAGCCTGTTTCGCTTGCGAGGGAACCTTTTACGGATCCCTTACCTGCTTGAAGGTCAGGTCGAGTTCTTTCGGGAAGATCCACATCATGAGACGTTCCGCACGCATTTTTCTGCTCGCAGCGGTCGCGATCCTGACGGTCACGCCGTCGATTTCTGGTGCTTCGGTGAGGAGCGGCCTTCACGGTTCGGTTCGCCGCGGACCAACCCACCCGGTGTGTGACCCGACGGAGCCCTGTACTCAGCCAGCTCCTGGGGTACGCATCAGCTTCGTTCGCGGTTCCGTCGTGGATCACGTGCGCTCCAACAAGCTCGGTCGCTACTCGATCAGACTCGCTCCTGGCCGGTACACGGTTCGCATCTCCGGCGCACGTTTCGGTTACAGCCCGCACTCTGCCACGGTCTCGCGAGGGCACATGTTGAGATTGAACATCGTGATCGACACCGGAATTCGATAGGCGAGTCCCAGCCACCCGCGTCCGTTTGCCTCGAAGCATCACTCCTGTGCTTCCGGAACGCTGGCCACGAGCGGTCTACCCAGCAGGAGGTTCAGATCATCGCCATGCGGCTCGGACGCTCACGCTGCAGCTCGGCAAGGTAGCGCCGGGTTCTAAGCCAACTCGCCGTCCGCCTCGCCCACGATGTGACGCCAGCGATCCTTGATGCGGCGACGTCCGCGCTCGCGGGCGGTCTACGGCTTACTCAAAGGCTTTGCTCTACCTCGGCTGGGTCGGAGCGAGGCGGTGTTTCAGCTGCCCAACCGGGGCGCCGAGGATCAGCTCGACCGGTGTGAAGCCCCAACGCTCGTAGATCTCCCGCGCCTTCTGATTGGACGCCAGTACTTCGAGCTCGAGCATCTCGGCCCCAGCCGTGCGCAAGTGCTTCAGGTGAGAGGACGCTGGCCCGGGCCAGCGTGTCGCCATCGCGACAGGTAGCAAGCAAGGGATTAGCTGTCGTTGTGGTGGTTCCGGTTCTCGGCCCACTCGATGAGGTTGGCGATGCTTGCTAGTCCTTCGTGGTGTGGGGCTTCGTCCTCGTTGACGCCCGCCAGAATCTCGGCTTCGGCGCCGAGGAACGCGTCGCCGACGAGGGTTGCGAGTGCGCGCGGCGAGATTGGCAGCTTGATGTCGTGTTCGATGGTCCACTGCTCTGCGACTTGGGTTAGCAGGTCGCGCCAGCCCGCGGTGGCCTGCCGCCAGCGCGCTGCAAGCTCGTCGTCGGCGAGTCCCTCCGCCCACAGCTCCCAGAGAATCCGGACGTAGCCGGAGCTGAGGTCCTCGAGGAGGTACGCGCATGCCTTCTGCCACTTCTCAGCGAGTGGCTCTGGCTGTGCGAAGAGCGCCCGTTGGCGCTCTAGCAGCCGCTCATTTTCCTTGTCGAGGACTGCGGCCAGCAACTGCTGCTTTCCGCCGAAGTGGTAATGCACCAGCGAGAGTCGGACGCCGGCGCGGTCGGCGATTGCCCGGGTGGTTGTTCCGGCGGCACCGTCTGCAGCGAGCGCGTCTCGGGCGGCAGTCAGGATCTGCCGCCGCGTCTCGTCGCCGCGGGCTCTCCTTAGGTCGGTTTTGCTTGCCGGACTTGACATCCGCCTGATGATACAAGAGTATTTGTCGGCCGACCGACCAATTACTGTAAGGAGGGCCCCTAGATGGCAAGAGTGATGGGTATAAGCGAGCTCACGGCAACTCTGCGGGGAAGGGTGGTGGAGTCCGGCGCGCCTGATTACGACGAGTCTCGTGCGCTGTACAACGCGATGATCGACAGGCGCCCGGCGGCGATCGCGTACTGCGTCGACGAGGCGGACGTGGTTGCGGCGGTCCGTTACGGGACGGAGCACGGCCTCCCGATCGCGATTCGCTGCGGCGGGCACAACGGCGCCGGTCTCGGCTCCGTTGACGGCGGACTCGTGATCGACCTGTCGGGGATGAAGGAGATCGTGGTCGACGCCTCGGCCAAGCTGGCACGCGTCCAAGGTGGAGCGTTGCTCAAGGAGATGCTCGAGGCGACGCACCAGCACGGGCTCACGGTTCCGGTCGGGATCATCGGAACGACCGGTGTCGGCGGGTTGACGCTCGGCGGGGGCATCGGTCACCTGACCCGCGCGTTAGGGCTCACGATCGACAACCTCGTGGCCGCGACGGTCGTGCTCGCGGATGGCTCGATCGTCCAGACGGACTCCGAGCGCGAGCCGGACCTGTTCTGGGCGATCCGGGGCGGCGGCGGCAACTTCGGATCGTCACCTCGTTCTCCTTCCGCTGCCATCCGGTCACGACGGTGCTCGCCGGGCCGGTTCTGTACGACATGGACGACACGGCCGAGTTGCTGGCGTGGTACCGCGAGTTCCTGCCGGCGGCGCCGGACGAGGTCAGCGGCTTCTTCGCCTTCCTGTCCATTCCGCCGGGACCGCCGTTCCCGGAAGAGCTGCACCTGCGCAAGGTGTGCGGTGTCGCGTGGACGCAGGCGGGGGAGGAGGAGTCCGAGGCGCTCCGCGAGGCGCGCTCCTTCGGCAAGCCGCTGCTCGACGGGATCGCGCCGATGCCTTTGCCGGTCTGGAACACGGCGTTCGACGAGCTCTACGCACCGGGCGACCAGTGGTACTGGCGGGGCGAGTTCATCCGCGAGATCCCGGATGAGGCGATCGCGGTGCACGCCGAGTACGGACCCGCGATGCCGACGTGGAAGTCGACGATGCACCTGTACGCCATCGACGGCGCCGCGTCCCGCGTCGGCAACGACGAGACGGCGTGGTCCTATCGCGACGCGATCTGGGGCGAGGTCTTCGCCGGCGTCGATCCGGATCCGGCCAGCGCCGGCGCGCTCCGCGACTGGGTGCGCTCGTACTCCGACGCCATCAAGCCGTACGGGATGGGCGGTGGCTACGTCAACTTCCACATGGACGAGCCCGATCGCGTCCGCGGGATGTACGGCGGAAACTACGACCGGCTCGCGCGCATCAAGGCGCACTACGACCCCGACAACGTCTTCCGCGTCAACCAGAACATTGCTCCCGCGGCGTAGCGAGCGTGGAGATTAGGCGGGCGGGCGGCGTTCTGCCGCCTGCCCGCGGCCGCCACGTCAGGTGAGAGGACGCTGGCCCAGAAGAGTCGCAACCTCCACTTTCTATGCCGGCTCGACCTGTAGCAGTCCGATGAGCGGTGACGTGCTTCCCCTTGGAAGGTGGGCCAGGGGGCAAAAGGGGGAATCCTGACGCCGCTCGCGTTGCGGCCTCGCGCCGGCGTCCGAGGAGACGCCCGACCCCCTGACGTCGATTGAATGACCAGTCAATCGGCGCCATAAGCGTCGAGTTCCGAACGCCTACGCCGGCACCCGGCCGCGAGCTGCGCAACCAGCACGCCAGTCGTCGCGTTTCTAGCCCGCGCCTGGGGAGCTCATGCGGCATGTTCCCGGGCGCCATCGGTTCCGTGCAGGTGTCGTCGGCCTCTTATCTCTCCACCTTCAGCTCCCGGCGACTCGTCCTCTTCCTCGATGCCGCCTGGAAAGGACGGGATCACGCTGAGCGCACGCATACGGCTGCCGTTGCAAGGCCCTTGAACTCCTGTCTTGGAGGAGTAGCCTCGTTCCTCACACCGAGCGGAGACGCGTGTTGGCTGACCAACCCAACCCAGCCCCAGCCCAAATCGCGCGCGAAACGAACGCGTACATCCTCGCGCTCGAGGATCGCTTCGGCGAAGTCAGCGCCCACGCGCAGGGCCGAGACGTGATCAACCTCTTCTGCGAGTGCGGATGCATGGCGATCGTGGCCACGACGCGCTTCCAGTACGACGCTGAGGGAGGCGCATGGGTTGAGGCACACAAGCCGCCTGCCTAGCACTTACGGTTTTTGACCTGGTGCAGGCCCAAGAACGGGGGTCTTCCTTCCCGCTCACTTTTCGCGCAAAGAGCGACTAAGCAGTCGCTGCGGTGGTTTGCATCCTCTCGACAAGTGTGAGGTCAGAGTTGAACGCAACCATCGAATCGCGGGGAGGGGTCATCCCGCATGGCACCGACTCCAGAGACCTATACGCGCACGATCAGCACGATGAACGAAGTCCTCGACGCACTTCGCGACGAGCCGGACCCAGACGGGACACTTACCGCTCTCGCCGACCGGATCACGGTCGAACGCGAGTGGGTCCGCGTTCTCATGTATCTCGGTGAGAAGCCGCGCAGACCACCCCGCTGGCTGGGACCTCGCCGCACAATGGCGTCGACCGGCTGAATAGGGGCGAGTGGCTCTGCGAGGGGCGGGCTCGCCCGATAACCCTCCCCCGATGCGGGCAATCGAGTTGCGGCGTTCGAGGCGATGCCCCAGGTCCCGGCGCAAAGTGCACCGGGACCTTTCGGGACCCCCTGGCGCGCGGTCGGACCGGCGCGACCGGCGCGCGGCCGACCCTCGGCGCGACTTGCTCGTCCACGTCGGGATGGCGTGACTCCCGGTTAAGAGGACTGCGGTCGAGAGGCAGATCCGGTTACGAGCTCGCTCCCGCGGGTCCCGATCCGCGCGTCCACGTGAACCGTGTCAGCGTTCCGAGCACGCCGCGCAGAGGAGGGAGGCCGCAGCAGACCCTATATGGACGACTGCGCAGGTTGAAGTGAGCCCCTGGCCGAAGGCGAAGCGTTAACTGGCGGTTCAAGAACCGCAACGCGGGGCAACCGGCAAACGGAAACGGCCCGGAGGGAGAGCCAGTGGACGAGCCGCGCAACCACCGCGAACGCGAAGACGGTTTGCGGGAACTAGTCGAGATGGGCTACCTCGACGAGCAAGAGCTTGAACCGGAACTCGCTCAAGACAGTGAACGCGAAGACGAAGAATGATCCGGCTCGCAACGGAAGCGGCGCGTCGGATAGGCCCAACTAGCTAAAGCCGCGCTCAGGGGTCATTCCGGAACACTGGCCCAGGCGGCTATGCCGAGCAGTCAGAGGGGAATGGACATCCTGGGTCACGGCTGACAGTCTTCTCTTGCACCACACAAGGAGGTCGAACATGGCGACCAAGGACAAGAACACGAAGAAGAGCATGGAAAAGAAACCGGCTCAGAAGACCCTGAAAGAGAAGAGGCAGGCAAAGAAGGATCTGAGGGGCTCCGTCCCCCTGCGTTAATTCAGGATCGGCATCGAAGATGAGATTCCTGGGAGGAGCCGGTTAGCCCGGCCTGCCCTTGCGGTCATCGACCCCTTTCGTTAGACGGAACGGCAAAGCCTGACCTCAGGGACGACGCTTCCGATCGTCGGCGCCAGCAGTTAGCAGTTCGAATCGACCTGGAAGCCCAGCTCCTTCAGCGAGATCTTGCGTCCTGAGTAGCGCGCCGTCGGCTGGGCCAGTGTCAACTAGAGCGCCCCGCCGCCGTTGCCGTGAGCAGTCGGATCATCAGGCTGTCCTGTTCTTCGTAGGTCAACCGCGGAAGCACGAGGTCGATCGCCTGGTCGAGAAACCGGCGGAAGCCGACCTACCTGCGGCCTCTAAGTGCCAGAGCCGGCCTTGCTCGCAGTCACCTCGATGTCCTGGAAGACGACCCATCACCTTCACTCGATGCGACTCGGTCATCCACCCCTCCATCCCGGGGCCGCAACCGGGAAGGAGGGGTACGTCCCCCTCACCTGTCGGGAGGGGGAGGCTCGTGAGTGCAGGCCACCAGTCGGCGGAGCGGGACGACCTTCGTGTCCGCCGCCTGATCGAAGCGCACGACGGCGGCACCGTTCCCGTAGAGGTAGCGGAGTACGCCGACGCGACCGTCGAGGCAGACGCGCGCGCCCGCCCGAAGTTCGCGCTCTTGATCGCTTTGCGAAGTCTCGTTCATCTCGTATGTCCCCTACCTAGGTAGAGGCATACAGCCGGCCGATCCTTTCGGCGGCCCTACGGAATCGGCAGGGTGACTGTCACGATCGGTGTGGTCACCGTTGCTGTGGTCTGCGTGGGAGTAGCCACGGTGACCGTTGCGACGGGTGTGCTGACGGTCACCGTTCCTGCGACCGTAGGGATGGACAGGGTCGGTACCGAAAGGGCGGGTGGCTGAAGCGTCGAGGGCAAGAGCGACGGCGCCGTCCGGCTCGTCGACGCAGCGGCCGCGCCGGCAGTCGGGTCCGCGCTGATGCTCGGATGCGCGCCGATGCTCGAGCCTCCGACCGTCGCGAAGCCACGACGAGTCGAATCGAAGCTGAGCGGTCGGCCGGGCGCCCGCCCTGCTTCCTCCGCGCGGGTCCCGGAACGCGTTGACCGCGCGGCAGCGGGGACGTCGCTTGCGATTGGAGCAATCGCGCGCGCGGCGATGATCCCCGTGGTCGCGAGACACGCGGTACCGACGACTGCGGCCGCGCCCTTCGCAGCCGCAACCTGCGGCGTCAAGGCCCGCTTCAGCCAACGCCACAAGCCGATACCGCCTGCAGTGATGCCGAGCGTCTGCCGGAGCCGTCTCCGGCCGCGGTGCAGGAGCATCGTCACCGCGTTGACCGAGACGCCCATCTGCTTCGCCGTCTCGTCGTATGAGAGGCCGAGTATGTCCCGATACACCACGGCCGTCCGCTGCTCTTTCGGCAAGCTCGCCAGAGCGGCGCGAATCTCGGGAATCGCCGACGCCTCCTGTACCGCGTAATCCTCGAGCGGTTCTGCGGTCTGGTGGCGTCGCCGGAGGCGGCGGCCGGCGTTGAGTGCGATCGCCGCGAGCCAAGCAGGCGGGTTGCGCGGAATCGTGCCGTGCTCGAGAGCGCGCTGAGCATCGAGGAAGGCTGTCTGCACCACGTCCTCGGCCTCGTGATGGTCATGCAGCTCGCGCTCGACGAGTCGGACCAGCCCGGCGCGGTGCTCTCGATACAGCTGCTCGATTTCGGTGGACATGGATATCTCATTTCCGCTCACTGCACCGAGCGAAACGAGGGTCACGACGTCAACAAGGGGCTACCGTCCCGTCGCCGCCTTGTGCGCGTCGGGCGGTAACACGCGGGCTGCGCGAGCGTCCGCTCACCTGATGGCTCTCCGGCTCCTGTCCTGGAGCAGGCCGAGCGTTGGCGATTGGCGCTGGCTGCGGGCAAACTCCCCAACCTCGTTGCAGACCCCCCGATTGTTGATCAGGAGCAGGTAGACGCCCGAATGGACGAGATCCCGCTCGACTCACTCCGGTAAGCCGTCTCAAGAGCAGGTAATGAGCAGGCATCCGGAGGAGTCGGCTCTAGAGAAGCCGCTTCGACGCGCTTACTAGCAGCATGGCGTTTCTCGCGGCAAAACCCGTCCTCAGTACGACTAGCTGGCCTCCCTGTGTGTTTGACCCCGACGGGGGCTCGGCAATCCGTGCGCGGCTGGGTCAGAGAGCTGGTACCAGTGGGTCGTAGCTGGGGGTGTAGGAGCGACGTAGGCTTGCGTCATGAAGCATGACCACGCGACGAAGGTGCCGCGCAAGCTTTATGAGGCGGAGTTGCAACGCTTGCAGGCCGAGCTGGTCACTATGAAGGAGTGGGTGCGCTCGAGCGGCGCTCGACTCTTAGTGGTGTTTGAGGGGCGCGATGCTGCAGGGAAGGGCGGCGCGATCAAGAGAGTCAGCGAGTACCTGAACCCACGAACGACGCGGATCGTCGCTTTGCCTGCCCCGACTGAGCGCGAGCGCGGTCAGTGGTACTTCCAGCGCTACATCGCGCACTTGCCGGCCGCTGGCGAGATCGTCCTGTTCGATCGCAGTTGGTACAACCGGGCCGGGATCGAGTATGTGATGGGTTTCTGCACGGCGGAGGAGTACCGGCGTTTCCTGCAGCAGTGCCCGATCTTTGAGCGTTTGCTCGTCGAGGACGGGATCCGGCTGGTGAAGTACTGGTTCTCGGTCTCCGACGAGGAGCAGGAGCGTCGCTTTCGCTCACGACTTGAGGACCCGCTGCGGACCTGGAAGCTCTCACCGATCGATCTCGAATCCCGCGCTCGCTGGGTCGAATACTCGAAGGCGAAAGACGAGATGTTCGTCCACACCGACATCCCGGAGGCGCCCTGGTATGTCGTGGAAGGCGATGACAAGCGGCGCGCCCGCCTCAACTGCATCCACCACCTACTCTCCATCGTTCCGTACGAGAACGTCGTCGATGTCCCGCTCGAGCTGGCACAGCGTCCACCGGAAACCGAGTACGAGCGGCCGCCGCGCGAGCTCTTCCACTACGTCCCGGATTACACGAAGTCGCTACTCAGAGCTGCCAGCCGCTAGGCGTCGCCTGCGCTGGGAGCCTGTCCTCAACGGAGCACGACCTCCTCAGAGCGAGCTGGCCCGAGCACGCGGGGCATCTATGGATGCGGCCCACATCGAGAACGGTTGAGGCCGATTCACGGCACTAACAGGCTGCGAAGTCCACCCAGGTCGACGCATGCTTGCGACCGTCGCTGGGGATCCGTTGTCTTCCGCTCTCCAGCGACAGCTCTCGGGCCGAGTCGTCGGTTCGTAGCCTTCTCTGCTGCTCGTAGCGCTCGACGACAAGAGATCCCTGCCTTGTCAGGATGGCGCACGGCGGATCCGCAGCGGGGGACTGTCGAGGCGTGCTCGTCCCCAGACCCGCCCGTTCACCACGTACATGACTGACCGACCGTAGTACCAAAGGCTGAGCAGGTAGCCGTCGACGACCGCGTCTGGGCCGACGCCGAACTGGAGGCCGTCCATGGTGACGGTATCGACCACTTCGGGGTCGCCACAGCGTTCGAGGAGATCGTCCGCGGGAAGGCCGAGCTCGATCCCGTCGAAAACCGACGCCGGTAGAACCGTATCGCTGACGGGAACGGGTTCGCGGGCGACGGCCGGCCCCGCGCCCGGTCGGCGGGCGACGACCTTGTCGACTGGGTGACAATGGAGTGGAACGCCGGGATGTTGGTCCCACTTCACGTAGCGGTCGTGGCGTAGAAGCTCCCAGTCGCCGTAGAAGGCGCGAAGCTCGCCCGGGCCAACCGAGTGTTTGAAGCCAGCGGCCTCGAACTCCGGGCCGGCCGGATGCTCTGCGGTGAAGAGCATGCAGGTGTACGCGTTGATCCCTCCGGGTCTCGTGGCATCTTTCGCCTGCGTCAGGAGACGCCGCCAGGTCGCGTTGTCGAGGTAGTCGATGACGCCGTGCGCCATCACCAGATCCCAGCAGCCCTCGACCTCGTAGTCGTTGAGATCTGCCACGAGACCGTCGATCGTGAGTCCGGTCTCCTCGGCGAGGTCGCGGAGCTTGCCGATCCCGGCCGCGGAGCGGTCGACGGCGGTCACGGCGCATCCGAGACCTGCCAGATAGAAGGCGTTGCGGCCTTCGCCGCAGCCCAGGTCGAGTACCCGGGCTTGCGGTGGGAGCAGCGGGACGAGTTCGACGATGTCGTGGTTCGGGCCACCCATCGTCGAGACAGCAGGGTCCTGGTACCCGCGTTCCCAGAACGCACCGAACGGGAGGGCGCGGTACGCCTCGCCTATCAGCCGGGACTCCTCCCTAGCTGGGGACATAGGCGCTCTCGAGTTCGGCTACCTTCGGCGAGCGGAACAGCGTCGCGTTCACGCTCGAGTACTTGAAGCCCTTCGGCGTGAGCACGGCGGCGCCCGTGCTGTCGACACGTACGCAGCCTTCCTCTTCCAGCGCGAACAGTTCGTCGGCAAAGTCGGCGGGGTCGCTGCCGGGGAAGCGTCGGGTGTAGGCGGCAGGGTCGAGGCGGCCGAGTGACAGATTGAGCACGCACCAGCGCCGCTTCTGCTCCTCTTCGTTGAGGACGAAGCCGAGCGTCACGCACTCGTCGGACCGATGATCGTGGTCGACGAAACCGGCAATGATCTCGGTACTCGCACGCTTCCCGACGGCGAAGTCGGTGCCGTAGTGAACGGTCGGCGCGTAGCTGCGGGCGCCCGCTCCCAGCCCGACGAGCGGGACGCCTGAGAAGTCGGCGGCTTCCTGCTGATACCCGTCGTGGTCGAGCATGGTGAAGCGTACGACGCTGTCCTGGCGATAACCGGCGCCTGCGAGCACGTCCACACTGAGGTCGTAGAGCTCGTATTTGTCGGCGTCGCGGGCGAACCGGTCGCCGTCCCGCTCGCGTCGCCGCCCGATAGCCGTCAGCGGCCGGAAAACAACGGGGTAGATCGTGATCGTCTGCGGCGCGAACGCGATCGTTGCCTGGAGGGACTGGAGCCACGAGTCGCGGGTCTGGCCCTCCAGCCCGTAGATCAGGTCGTAGTTCACGTTCTCGAAGCCCGCCGCGCGGATCGACTCGACCACGCCCGGGACGATGCCGGTCGAATACCGGCGCCCCGCCCGGCGCGACTCCTCCGGGTCCAGCGTCTGGATGCCCATGCTCAGGCGGTTGACCCCGAGCTCACGGACGCAGGCGAGCAGATCGGGAGTGATCGTGTCGGGCGATCCTTCGATGCTGCACTCGAGGCCGGCGGCCCGGCGGGGAAACGCATCGGCGAGCCCGGCGAAGAGCCGCTCGAGCTGCGTCGGCGTCAGCGTGGTGGGAGTGCCGCCTCCGACGTAGATCGAGACGACGTCACGCTCTTTGAGCAGCTCGCCGTAGAGACGTGCCTGGCGGAGGAGGGAGTCCACGTAGCGGTCGACGAGCGTCGCGGTGTGTGCGGTCGTGAGGAACAGCGTGCAGAAGGCGCAGCGATACCCGCAGAATGGGATGTGGACGTAGACGTTCAGTTCAGACGGTGCATCGACCCATACGTCGCGGATGGACGGCGCCGGCGTGATCGGCCGGTAGGCCCTCTTCGACGGATAGCTGTAGACGTAGTTCGGCAGCTCTTGCGCGGCGATCGCACGGCGGAGGCGCTCACGCGCCCGCAGACGGGTTGCGGGTGCGGCGACGCTCATGTCACTTCGAGTCGTAGGCGGCGACAGCGTCCGCAGGCAGCGCGACGACCTCGAGCTCGGCGTTGCCGGCGGTGAACCGCCGGGCAAGAGCCGGGTGCGCGCGGAAGACCTGCGCGCGAATGTCGGTGCCGATCGCGGCCACGCGCTCCGGGAACAGTTGCGGCGCGTAGCGGAGTCCGAGCCGGATGGTGATCCGGTCGACGCCATTGTCGTGCCGATAGTCGACGCCGAAGTGGTGATCTCCGGTGAGCTCCAGTCCGGGACCGTCGCAGAGGTCCGGGAAGCGGGGCGAGACGGCGATGTCCGGATACGCCTCGACGATCTCGTACAGATGACCCGACAGGATGAGCGGCTCGACGTCCGAACCGCGGACGTCGACGATCGAGCGCGGCACGCGTCCCACGTAACGGACGACCGGAGCGCCGTCCTGGTTGCCGGTCTCGACGACTTCGACGAGATCATTCGTGCAGTAACGGACGAGCGGCATCTGTTGTACGAACGGGTACAGCGTCGTGAGCAAGAGCACGCCGACGCCGCTCGTGACCGGCTCGAAGGTTCGGGGATGCACGACCTCCGCGACAACATGGGGATCGAAGATCCAAGGGCCGCCGATCCCGCACTCGGTGGCGCCGCCGAACACCTCCGTCAGGCTGTAGTTGTCCTGAACCGTCGCCTGCCACAGCCGGGAGAGCAGCCGCTTCCGATTCGGGGTGACATGGCCCCCGAAGAGGGCGATTGTGCGCACCGGGCTTCCGGCGAGGTCGAATCCGTCATCCATCAGGTAGACGGTCAGTGCCTTCACCATCCGCTCGGTCCCCATCACCACCGAGATTCGGCGTTCCACTCCCTCCAGCGAGTACGTCCGGTCGAGCAGGGATCGCGCCTGCGACGCCTGCGCGCGGTCGTAGACGCCGGCGTTGAGCACGAATGCCGCGGTCGGCATTGGGGTCAGTGAGCCGTGGTAAGCGTTCACCAGGTTGAGGTGCAGCGGTCGCGGCGTCGGGACTGGCCGTGCGGCGAGCTGCGCGCTGAAGAATTCCCAGATGAACGCCTGCTCGGCGGCGCTTCGGTGAAGTTGAAGCGACGCCCCGGTGGTACCAGTCGTGTGCTGGACACCCGCCGGCAACGTCTGGACGCACATCAGATCGGCGTGGTGCTTGACGACGTCCTCGCGGTGGAGCACCGGTAGCCGGGGCAGGTCAGCCACGCCGTGCAAGGATGCAGCCGCTTCGAACCGGCTCCGGTAGAAGCGCGAGTGCGAGACGCACCAGGCGACCGTCTGGCGTACGAGCTCGTCGCGCAGCTGGAGCGTCGCGCGACGCTCCTCCTGCGAAGCGACGGTCACCCTTTGTCGTGCGCCTGGTCGACGAACGTCTGGAGAGCCCCCGTCGTCTCCGCAAGACCTTCGGCGACGACTGCCTCTGCGACGGCGGCCTCAACTGCGAACGGCTCGCCCGCAAACCGACCCTCGCTTGCCTCCCCGGCCAGCGTCTCTGAGGCGATCGCCTCGGCGGCGAGCGTTTCGGCCGCGAGCGACTCGGCGGCAAGCGAGTGCGCGGCGTTGCGGGAACCGCTTCTGACTGCTTCCTCGCTCAACTCGTCGAAGGCGGCGAGCTCAGCATGTGCCCGGTCTGCCAGGGCGGCACCCATCTCATCGTGGGTGTTCTCTTTCGCCTTGCGCAGCGCCTCTTGGGCGGCGGCTGCCTGCGCCACGGACTGCGCCAAGAGCTTGCGTACGGACTCGTCCCGGACTTCCTGCGCCTGCTGGTAGAGCTTCATCAGCTCACCGACTTCCATAGCAACTCCCTTCGGCTTGGGCTTGGCCGCAGGTCTAGGCGATCGTAGACACCGCGGACGGCCGCCGCAACCGGACGGCTCAAGGGCACAGCGGATCGCGCCAACGGACCCGTGCCTGCGAGCTAGATCTCGGACTGGGGCGCCATCGGGCGCCAGCCGTGTGCGCGTCCTCGTTCGGCGCGTGGCGCTGTCGGATGACGACGATCTAAGTGATGTGTGCCACCAGCTGGTTGGGTGCCAAAATCGTCGAAGACGGCGCTGCCACCCTCGCGGCGACGCGCCAAGGGTTAGCCTCAGCGGGGTGACGCGGGTCAATCGGGTTCGCGCCGCGGTCGCGCTCGGCGTAGCAGGCTTGGTCCTCGGGGTGTCGGGGACGCCGACGCGCGCCACCGGTCCTCCCGAGGCTCTCGTGCGGGTCGACCAGGTCGGGTATGAGCTCGGCCGCCTCCCGATGCACGCGTACCTGATGTCGACGGTCGATGAGCGAGGCTCGAGGTTCGTTGTCCGGAACGCTGCGCGACGGACCGTCTACTCCGGCCGCATTCCGTCGCACTCCCGAAGGTGGAGCACTGGATCCCGCACACGGTTTCGCGTCTATGCGCTCGACTTCGTCGTCCGGGCGACTGGCCGGTACACGGTTTCGGTGATCGGGCGGCCTGCGGTGACGTCGCCCCGGTTCGAGGTGGCGACGCCGAAGGGGCTTTACGAGCCGCTGCTCGGCGACACGCTCTTCTACTACCGAAGCGTCCACGACGGACCGGCCTTCGTGCGCGGCCCGCTCAGTCCGGCGCCCGCGCACCTGAACGACCGACATGCCGTGACGTACGACAACCCGCCGATCCAGGGAGGCGGGAACGAGTTTCTGCTCACGAAGGGCAAGCCGTTGACGCCATACGGAACCACGATCGATGCCGCAGGTGGGCATTGGGACGCCGGCGACAACATGAAGTACGTCGAGACCGAGAGCTACGCGATGGCTCTGATGCAGATCGGCGTGCGCGACTTCCCGCGCCAGATGGGCACGGCAGCTCCGGCCGTCTCGTCGAGAGCCGGGCGGATTGCGCCGAGGTTCGAGCGGGAGTCGGAGTTCGGGATGAGCTTCCTCTCGCGGATGTGGGACGACCGGAGGAGGGTTCTCTACTTCCAGGTCGGCAACACGCAGGACTGGAAGCACTTCCCGAACCTTCGGGGCGACTACGACTTCTGGCGGCTGCCGCAGGTCGACGACACCGCGCCGGATCATCCGCAGGGCGACTCGAAGGGCATCTACAGGTTCATCCGCCACCGACCGGTGTTCGTCGCCGAGCCGCCGGGCTGGCACCGCAACCCCGCCGGCAGGCCGATCAGCCCGAATCTCGCCGGCCGGCTCGCCACGGACTTCGCGCTCTACGCACAACTTCACTGGGCTACGGCGCCTGCGGCGGCCCGGCGGGCGCTAAGAAGCGGCGAGGACGTCTTCGCCCAGAGCCGACCTGAGCTATCCCGATCCGGCGAGCGGCAAGCGGCATCTCCTTACCGTCATCCCCTACGACGGCTATCCGGAGACCGTGTGGGCGGACGACATGGAGCTGGGCGCGACAGAGCTCTACCTGGCCACCCGTGGGCATGACCCCGCCGCCGCCAAGAGGTATCTCGCTGGGCCGTGAGGTTCGCCCGCGCGCTACAACGCCTTGCCGGCGGGCGACAAGGACACGCTCAACCTGTACGACGTCGGCGGGCTCGCGAACTTCGAGCTCGCCCGCGCCCTCGAGTCGCCGGCAAGTCGGCGCCGCCGGGCATGACCCGAAACGAACTCGTGAGTGAGATCACCTCGAAGCTCCGCGAAGCGGAACGGGTGGGGACGCACGACGCGTTCGGCTTCGGGCGCGAGTGGCGGAGCGGCGACACGACCTCGTTCGGGGACGGGCTCGCGGTGATGGCCGACGAGGCGGACTTTCTGCTCGGTTCGAAGCGATTCGACGCCGACGCGCGCAGCTGGCTGGGGAACATGCTCGGCGCGAACCCGTGGGGCGTTTCGCTGATCATCGGCGCGGGCGACACGCTGGACCGACTGCCCGCAGCAGCAGCCGGCGAACCTGCTCGGCTCGCTTACGGGCGGTCCGCGCGAGCTCTGGGGTGCAGCCGTGGAAGGCCCCACCGCTGCGGCCGCGGTGGGCGGCTATCCACGATGCGCGCCTGCCCGCCGCAGGGCGGCGATCGCTACGCGCGATTCAACGGGAACGACGGCCGTTTCGTGGGGTCCAAGCGGGCGGTCTACAAGGACAACGTTCAGTCATACACGACCACGGAACCTGCGATTGACCTGACCGCGACGTCGTTTCTCGCGTTCGCGTGGCGCCAGGCAGGGGGGCCGGCACCGCTCGGCGGGCCATGATCGACCAGTCCCGAGCTAGGTGAGACGCGAGCTCAAGACGCGCTCCCACAGCCGGTCTCCGCCGACAGCGAGACAGCCGTCGACCACCGGCCCGCCAATACCCGAGCGCTAACCCATGCGGTCGCCGCTCCGGACGATGGCGCGGAACCCGTCCCGTCGGCACGAACCACCGGCCGAGGCGGGTTGGGAGTGGTCCCGGCTTGGCGAACATCGGAGACGATCTTCGGATCGTGCCTGAGCGGACCACCATGGTCGTAAGCTGGGGGTCAGAGGATTCATAGTCCTCCGCCACTTGAGGAGAGATCGAGGGCCGCGGAGTTCGTCAAGCGTTGAGGCAAGACCTGCTCAGAGGTACTTTCGAAGCCCTCTGACGGACTCGACCCATGCGGGATACCGCGTAGTGAACTGGATTCCGCATTGTCGGAGGGCGCCGCGGATCGTCGCGTTTTGCATTGCCGTGCGACCCTGGTGCGACCTCGTCCAGCAGGTGTTCAGAGGAAAGGCCCGCTTCCGCGGGCCTTTCCTCCGTACGGTCAGGCGGGGCGGGGGACCGCCTCGGCCCGTGCCGAGCCAGGCACGCGGCGTCGGCCGTGGCGGGCGCGGCGATGTCGAGCGCGATCAGGCCGAGGTTGGCGGCGAGGATCGCGCCGATGATCGCCGTCACCGCTCCGAAGCCGGGCGCGTGCGGTACCTGGTAGCCGAGCCAGGCGCCGAGCCGTGGCGCAGGCGATGGCGGTCAACGCCGCGACGCCGCGGGGCGCCGTCGACCTGAACCAGCCGGTGTAGACGGCGAGCGCGACCGGCGGGGCGATCGAGACGACCGCCAGCGTCTGCGTCGGTGATCGGAACCGTGGGGAGTGCGACCAGGGCGATCGAGCACGCCCAGGCACCAGCCGCCGAAGCCGAGCAGCAGCGGCGAGCAGCGACCGGACGACGACGCTCGTCTTCCGTCCGAACGTCGCGCCGCGGCGAAGCCGCCGAGCGAACCAGAGGAGCGAGAGGACGACGAGGGCGGCGAAGCCGAGGAAGACGCTGATGACGATCTCGGCGATCGTGCCGTGGTTGTCGACGGGGCTGAAGTCGAGCTGGTTGCGTGGTGTAGAGGGACGTGTCGACGCGGCCGCTGTCGAGGTAGGTGTCGATCAGCCGGGTGCGACGCGTCGGGTTCGTAGGCCCAGAAGTCGTCGGCGTGGCCGAGGTTCGGCAGCACGACCTGGTGGCCGTTCGGGAGGTGAGGCAGGAGCTCGCGGGTCGCGTTCTGCGGCGGCGTGGCGAAGTCGAGCTGGCCGCCGATCAGCAGCGTCTCGACGTTCGAGTCTTGGACGCTGGGTGTATTCGTTCTCGTCGGGGTTCGCCGGCCAGGCGTCGAGCAGGCGGCCGCCGGCCCAGAGGAGGTCGGTGCCGGGGGTGCCGATCAGCGAGCCACGGTCGGCGCCGCGTCGCGAAGAGGCGCCTGCCGTAGGTCGGCGTCGATGCGGCCGATCGGCGGCGACGTCGCCCCAGACCTGCGCGCGCGGGAACGACGAGCTGCGGCGAAGAGCGAGAGCAGCCACGCACCCGCGGCGCCGTCGCCCTTGTCGATCGGAGAGGAGCGTGTCGATCGTCTGCGGCGCGGCGAGCGGGCCGCCGCCGTCGGAGGTCGCGTTGATGAGGCCGAAGAAGCCGGCGACGCGGACGTTGCCCTTCTTGATCGGCAGGAACCAGAAGTGGCTCGGGAACTTGTCGTAGGCGGAGTGGATCGACGCGGCGAGGTCGGGCGTCCGGCTGCGGCAGCTCCTGTGCCTGGGCGCAGAGCGCGGCGTAGCGACGGATCTGCTCGCCGGTCGTCTTCGCGTTCCAGAGGAAGTTGCCGGGCGGGTTGACGCCGATCATCACCGAGCGGTGGATGCTCTGCGGGTAGCGCCAGGCGTAGATCATCGCCGTGCGCGTGCCGGCGCTTTCGCTGACGAGGTCGATCTGGTCCGTAGCCGAGGCGGTGGCGTGCGAGCTCGAGGTCGTCGACGCGCTCGGGCAGCGAGTAGCCCGGCGAGATCGACGCCTTTGTCGCTGGAGCCGCTTGGCGCAGGCACGGTAGGCGGACGGCGTCGGCTGCGAGCGACCGCTTGCTGAGCAGGTCGCGCGAGTGCTCCCGTCGACGCGACTCACCTCGGGACAGTCGAGGCGGGAGGATCCGTCGACGCCGCGGTAGCCGACGAGCACGACGTCGTGGTGGGCGGTGAAGCGCTTGGCGTCGGGGAAGTCCATGTTCGTGATGCCGGGGCCGCCCTGGAGCCGGAAGATCGGCGCGCCGGGGTGTGCCGAGCTGTGCGCGCGGATCCGCGTGATCGGAAGTGCGATCAGGCGCGAGTGCGGGTCGTGCCGGTTCTCGGGGACGACGAGCGTGCCGCAGTCGGCCGGCTCGTTCTCGCGTAGGTGCAGTGCTTCAGCGTCAGCTGGCCCGCGTGCGCGCCCGACGGCACCGAGACCGGACTTCGAGCCGCCGGCGAAGTGGAGGTAGCCGAGCCCGAGCGTGAGGAGGGCGATCAGGATGAGGCCGGCGATCCGGCCGCGACCGAAGCGTTTGGCGCCGGTTCCGTGGTTGCCGTTGCCGGAGAGCGGCTGGTCGTGCAACAAGACGGTTTTCATGGCGGCTCCTTGTCGAAGGTGTTCGTCCTCGATGGAGCTTCCGGCGACGGCTCCGCCGCGGCCATGGATCCGGCAGGCGTCCGGCGGTGGCGCTCGCCCGCGTCTCGAAGGTGCGTCTAGGCGCACCCCGGTCGCGGTTCAGTTCTTGCTGGGCGCCATGTAGGCGAGGACGGCGAGGATGCGCCGGTGATCGTCGTCGCTCTGTTGCAGGTCGAGCTTCATGAAGATCGAGGTCACGTGCTTCTGCACTGCGCGCTCGGTGATCACGAGCCGCTCGCCGATGCCCTTGTTCGAGCGTCCCTCGGCGACAAGTTCGATCACCTCCCGCTCGCGCGGCGTGAGCAGGTTGAGCGGGTCGTCCGCGCTGCGCCCCTTCGTGAGCAATTGCGAGACGACCTGCGGGTCGAGCGCCGAGCCGCCTTCAGCGACCCGGCGCAGTGCTGCGGTGAAGTCCTCGAGATTGGTGACGCGGTCTTTCAGGAGGTAGCCGATCCCGGCGGCGGACTCGGAGAGGAGGCGCGTCGCGATCCCGACCTCGACGTGCTGCGAGAGGATCAGGATCCCGACGTCCGGGTAGCGCCGTCGGATCTCCTCGGCGGCACGCAGGCCCTCATCGGTGTGCGTTGGCGGCATCCGGACATCGATGATCGCCACATCAGGTTGGTAGCTCGCGATCTTGAGGAGCAGGTCGTCGGCACTGGCGGTCTGAGCGACCACGTCGACACCGGCATCGCGGAGCAAGGACGCGAGCCCGTCGCGGATCAGCAGGCTGTCATCGGCGATCACGACGCGCACGGGATCACCGCCGAGATCGTCGTTCCCGTCCCGAGCGGGCTGCTGATGCGAAGCTGACCGCCCAGCGCTTCCACGCGGTCGGCGAGACCGCGCAGCCCCGATCCGCCGGCGTCGTCGGCTCCACCGACGCCGTCATCGGCTACCTCCACCAGCGCGCCCTTGGCGCCGCGCGAGACGTTGATCTGCACCGCCGTCGCCTGGGCGTGCTTCGCGACATTCGCCAGCGCCTCCGAGGCGACGAAATAGGCGGCGACCTCGACGACCTCGGGGAGGCGCTCGAGCAGATCGACCGACACAGCGGTCGCGACGGTCGAGCGCGCGGCGAGCGATTCGAGCGCGACGGTGAGCCCGTGGCCGAGCACAGCGGGGTGGATGCCGTGCGCGAGCTCGCGCAGCTCGTCGACCGATGTCGCCAGCTCGGCGGCCGCTGTCGCGACAAGCGCCTCCGCTGCCTCCGGATCGGTCCGGATTCGTGGGCCGAGCAGGCGAAGCTGCATGCCGAGCGCGACGAGCCGCTGTTGCGCGCCGTCGTGCAGGTTTCGCTCGAGCCGGCGGCGCTCCTCATCGCCGGCGCCGACGATCCGCGCCCGCGACGCGCTCAGCTCATTCACCCGCGCTCGCAATTCAGCCGCCAGCCGTTCGTTCTTGAGCGCGATCCCGGCAGCGGCGACGACCGCGTCGAGCAGCTTGCGCTCCTCTGCCAGCGACGCGTCGTAGACGATCGCGGCAACACGCTCACCGTCCTGCTCCACCACGGCCAAGAGCCTGTTGCCATCGTCGGCGGGGAGCTCGAGCTTCTGGCCGTCGCTGTCGGCGTACGAGCCGAACTGCGGCAAGCCAGTACGCGAGGGTCAGCGTCGGATCGCCGAGCGCTTTCGCAAGCGCTGCCTGCAGCGGCCGGCCGCTCATCGAGCCGAGATCGACCAGCAGGTCTCCGACCGCGGCGCGCGCAACCCACGTCCGCCAGACACCGGCGAGAAACACGACCGGCACCAGCACGAGGCCGACGAGAGTCGGCCAGACGAGATACGGCGACTGCGCCTGCCGTGAACACCCCTTGCAGGATCAGCCCGCCCAGGAAGAGAAGCGTGAGCGCTCCGGCCGCGGCCGGGGCGCTGGCACGGCGGACAGGACGCGTCGCCTTCAGCCAGCGCGCCAGCGAGGAGGATCGCCAGGCAAACCGACGCGGCGAACCCGAGCGAACTGGCCGCTCTGTCGATCGCGCTCGCGACCTGCGGGTTCGGCCAGACCAGCGCGAGGTTGCGGGGAATCTCGGCGAACAGCATCCACACGAGCGCGAGCACGACCTCGGCGACGACGAACGCGCCGATCACGAATCTCTCGCTCGCAGCCCACCGGCGCCGACCTCCCGGGAACCAGACGAGGAGCGCGGCGAAGGTGATGATCCAGTAGTTCGAGACCGCGATGCCGATCGTCTCGGCAAACGACGAATGGAGCCGGCCGAGCGTTCCGTGCACGAAGAACAACAGTCCCGTGACGACCATCAGCGGGCCCGCACGGCTCTCCGGCCGGCGATGCCACGCGAGCAACCCGCACGCCGCGAATGAGCCACCGACGACGTGATAGAGCACGACCTCCGGCCTGCACGTGCTCCTGGAAGATCACAGGTCGCAGAGCAGCCCACTCGGCGGCCGCGGCGGTCAGCCAGAGACCGGCGAGTAAGAGCTTCCGCCGAGTGAACGCCGTACTCACCGCTCGGATGCGCCCCTGCGACGTGACCCAGCTGAAGTTCCACGCTTGCTGCCCACCGCCGACCTCCTGCTCGCCATCGCTGACGCGGGCCCAGCGGCGAGCCCAGACCTCATCGACCCTACTCCCGTTGGTTGCGATTTGCGAAAGGGGTGTGGCCAGACGCACGTGAAGACACCGGCTGGAGACACTGCCGGAAACCTGCTCGGTCCATCGCCGCCAGCCCCGCGCCTCGAGGAAGCTCACGGGACGTAGAGATCCCTCGGCAAAGGAGCTGCCATGAAGACCGTCCTGGTGCACGAAAGACCGACGTCCGGCGCGAAGCAGTCCCGCCCGGCGGAGCGCCGCCCTAACCTCGCGGCCCGCGTCGGCCGCTGGAGCGCCGCTCACTGGAAGACCGCCACCTTCGGCTGGCTCGCGCTGGTGCTGCTCGCGTTCGCCGTCGGCAGCCAGGTCGGCACAAAGCAGGCCGACCCGACCAAGGCAGGCCCCGGCGAGTCGGGCCGCATGGACAGGATCCTCGATGCGGGGTTCAAGGTGCCCGCGAGTGAGAGCGTGCTGATCCAGAGCAGCTCCGCTCGAGCCGGCACGCCCGCGTTCGACGCCGCCGTCGAAGGACGTCGTCGCGCGACTCGGGAAGGTGGGGCGGTGCAGAACGTCCGTCGCCGCTCGATCCGGCCAACGCCGGCCAGATCGCAAGGACGGGCGCGCCGCGCTCGTCGAGTTCGAGATCCGCGGAGACAGCACCAAAGCGATGGACAAGCTCGGCCCGGTCCTCGCGAGCGTCGACGACTGCCCAACGCGCGCATCCCGCGTTGTTCGTCGGCGAGTTCGGCGGCGCGAGTGCGGCAAAGGCCGTCGACACCGCCTTCGCGCACGACCTCTAGAGCGCGGGCATGTTCTCCGATCCCGCTCACGCTGATCATCCTCGTCGTCGCGTTCGGCGCGCTCGTCGCAGCGGGCATCCCGCTGCTGCTCGCGCTCACCGCCGTGTTCGCGACCTTCGGGCTGGCGGCCCTGCCGAGCCACCTGATCCCGCTCGCACCCGAGGCGTTCGCCGTCGTGCTGCTGGTCGGGCTCGCGGTCGGCGTCGACTACTCGATGTTCTACCTCCGGCGCGAGCGCGAGGAACGGGCTGCCGGACGGAGCGAGCGCGCCGCCCTCGAGGCCGCCGCCGCGACCTCGGGCCGCTCGGTGCTCATCTCCGGCCTGACGGTGATGGTCGCGATGGCCGGGCTGTTCCTGACCGGCGATGCCACGTTCGCCTCGTTCGGGTACGCGACGATGATCGTCGTCGCTGTTCGCGATGCTCGGCTCGCTGACCGTGCTCCCGGCGCTGCTTTCGAGGCTCGGCGACGGCGTCGACCGGCTGCAGGTCCCGCTCGTCGGCAGGCTGCGCAGCGACAAGGGCGAGGGCCGGATCTGGGGAGCGATCGTCGACCGCGTCCTCCGCCGGCCTCTGCTCTCCGCGGTGATCGCCGGCGGACTCCTGCTCGCGCTCGCCGCTCCTGCACTCCAGCTGCGGATGGCGACACCCGGTCCGGACACCTTCCCCAAGTCGCTCGACGTGGTGAAGACCTACAACCGCATGCAGCACGCGTTCCCGGGCACGGCGCTGCCCGCCTACGTCGTCGTCAAGGCCGCCGGACATCAATGCGCCGGCAGCCCGCCAGGCGATCCGGCGGCTGAAGGCGGAGGCACTCGCCACCGGCCACGCCCGCGGTCCGATCACGGTGGACACGAACAGGAACCACACGATCGCGAACATCACCGTCCCGATCCTCGGCAAGGGAACCGACGCACAGTCGAACGCCAGCCTGGCGGCATTGCGCGAGGACGTTCTGCCCAACACCGTCGGCGCGCTCCCAAACGTCCAGTCGGGCGTGACCGGGCTCACCGCCGAATGGAAAGACCAGAAGGATCAGCTGAAGTCGAAGCTGCCGCTCGTGTTCGCCTTCGTGCTCCTGTTCGCGTTCGCGTTGATGCTCGTCGCGTTCCGCTCGATCGTCGTCGCGATCAAGGCGATCGTGCTCAATCTGCTCTCCGTCGCCGCCGCCTACGGCGTGCTCGTGCTCGTCTTCCAGCACGGCGTCGGCAAGGGCCTGCTGGGCTTCAGCTCCACCGCTGGGATCGACCCTGTGACGCCGCTCCTCCTGTTCGTGATCCTGTTCGGGCTCTCGATGGACTACCACGTCTTCATCATCAGCCGGATCCGGGAAACGTTCGATCGCGGCGCGAGCATGGACGACGCGATCGCCCACGGGATCAAGTCCACTGCTGGAGTTGTCACGAGCGCGGCGATCGTCATGGTCGCCGTCTTCTCGATCTTCGCGACTCTCTCGATGCTGATCTTCAAGCAGTTCGGAGTCGGGCTAGCAGCGGCGGTCCTGATCGACGCCACGCTCGTCCGCGGCGTGCTCCTGCCCGCGACGATGAAGTTGCTCGGCGAGCGGAACTGGTACCTGCCGAAGTGGCTCGAGTGGCTGCCGCGCCTCGAACCCGATGAGTCTCCCAAGGCTCCCGACGCGGAGCAGGCTCCCGTCCCCGCTTAGTCGCTGCGCAGATCCCGGCCGCAGATCGAACGCGGCCGGGATCTGTCAGAGCCAATCCAATCGTGAAGGAGACAGAAATGAACGCCTCCGGGAGTTTCTTGATCACCGTGCTCGTAGCTGCATTGGCGGCGCTCTTTCCCCTGAGCGCGAGCGCGCAGGCGCCGTCCGCCGTGCTCGTGCCTGTTAATGACGTCGAAGTCTTCGCGGGCGCAGACAGCCCTTGCCCGTTCGACGTGACCTTCACAGGGACGGGAACGATCAAGCTCGCGACTTATTACGACAACAACGGCACGCCAATCCGCCAAAGCGTCCACGGCGCGCTCACCCACACCATCTACAGCGCGTGGCACATACTCGTGTCAAACGGACCTGCGCCGGTGCATATCGACCTCAGCACCGGTCAGATGGTCGACACCGGCAAGGAGTTTGCCTTCCATGTCCCCGGCGATGCGCTTGTCTTCGGCCAAGCCGGCCGGCTCACGCTCGCGGCCGACGGAAGCGAGCTTTCCTTCGCCGGGCATTCGGTTGTCGATACGAGTGCGCTTTGCGCCGCTTTGGCTCCGTGATCATGCGGCGCGGACGCCCGAGGTGGGTGATCGCATCGTGACGGCGGTCAACCGTGCGGACAATCGAGCCGCGGCTCTGGGAACTTGAGGGTACGGCTCGCTTGCCTACCGACTACGGTCGGTTTGAGCACGTGCGACCTCAGTGCGACCTTGAGGCGAGAGAGGCACGAAATCGCACGACGCTTAGGTAGCCAAAGCCCTGCAAACGAGCCGAATCCCGTCTGACATGCTGACCCCCTCCTTACCCGCGATTCAGTACAGACAACAAGAAATCGCGATTAGCAGGGACTTTAGAGCCCTCTGACGGACTCGAACCGTCGACCCCCTCCTTACCATGGAGGTGCTCTACCAGCTGAGCTAAGAGGGCTGGAACGCGGATTGTAGCCCCGCTCCGGGAGGGCGTCCGCCGACGGCACGCGTAGCCTCAGGCCCGTGGACGAGCGCCCCTTGCTCGCGCCCGCCGATGACCTCGGGGAGTCGCCGCTGCTACCCGCCGCCGCGCTCGTCGCGGCCGCCGTGCTCTATGCAGACCTCCCCTCCAAGTTCATCGCCGGCGGGGGAGGACTACTCGGCATCGTTCGATGGGTCGTTCCGGCACTCACGGTCTTCGTCCTCGCGACCTTCGTCGCGATCCGGCCCCCACGGCAGGCTCGTCCAGGCGTTCGGCTGGGGCGAGCGGTCGCTCCACTTGACACGCCGCCGCCTCGTCCTGGTGTCGATTGGGTTCGTCAGTTTGGCGAACTCGGCTTCGATCATCCTTCTCGTCCACCTGCTTCTGAACGGAGCGTACGCGCACCCGGCGACCGCGAATGCGCTGCTTCGTGGGGCCGTCCACATGTGGGTGGTGAACGTCCTCCTCTTCGGGCTCTGGTTCTGGCAGCTCGACGGCGGCGGGCCGGTCAACCGGCCGGTGTGCGCGCCGGGCCAGCGCGACTTCCTCTTCCCCCAGCACACTGAGCCGGCGCTCGCCGGCACGGGTTGGAAGCCGGAGTTTCTCGACTATCTCTACGTCTCGTTCACGAACGCGGCTGCGTTCAGCCCGACCGACACGATGCCGCTCAGCCGCTGGGCCAAGATGCTGATGCTCGTCCAGTCGGCGATCAGCCTCTCCCTCGCCGTGATGGTCGTGGCGAGGGCGGTCAACATCCTCGGCTGACCCGCCGCCGGCGTTTAGGCCGGAGGCCGCGCGGTCGAGTCGCGCACGACGAGGCGCGTGCCGAGCTCGACGTGCAGGGTCTCGACGCGCTGCCCGTCGATCAGCCGACGGAGCAGGTTGACCGCGGTGCGCCCCATCTCGGCCAGCGGCTGGCGTACAGTGGTGAGCGTGGGCGTGATGAGCGAGGCGTGCTCGCTGTCGTCGAAGCCGGCGACCGAGAGATCCTCGGGGACGCGCAGGCCGTGAGCGCGCGCAGCCTGGATCGCGCCGATGGCGAGGTTGTCGTTGAAGGCGAAGATCGCCGTCGGCGGCTGCGGCCGGTCCAGCAGCAGGCTCATCGCGGCGCGCGCGCCTCCGGCGATCTCGAAGTCGGCTTCGATCTCGAGCGACGAGTCCGGGGAGGATGCCGGCGGACGCGAGCGCGGCGTGGTATCCGCGCCGCCGCTCCTCGGTCGCGAGCCACTCGCGGGGGCCGGTGATCGCTGCGATGCGGCGATGCCCGAGCTCGAGCAGATGGCGTGTCACCTGGTCGGCGCCTGAGGTGTTGGCCGCCGAGACGGCGGGGATGCGCGCGTCGAGCGGGAGCCGCGGGTCGATGACGACGAAGCGGTAGTTGCTGTCGAGCAGGCGCTCGAGCTCCGCACTCGACTCCTCCGGCAGGACGATCAGGGCGCCGTCGGCCATCCCGTGCATCAGCCGGTCGAGCAGGGTCACCTCGCGGTCGTGCTTGTGCTCGGTCGGCGAGAGGACGGCGCGCAGATCGTGCTCGTTCAACGCCTCGGTCACGCCGGCGACGATCGTCGAGAAGTAGTTCGGGCTCACGAGGGGGACGAGCAGCCCGACGAGCCCCGTGCGCCCCTGCAGGCCGCGTGCGCCGCGGTTGACGACGTAACCACGCTCACGGACGATCCGCGAGATGCGCTCGCGCGTCTCGGGAGCGACGTGATCACGTGCGTTGAGGACGCGGGAGACCGTCGCCGCCGAGACTCCCGCTTCCGCGGCGATGTCGTGAATCGTGGAACGTTCCTGAAAACCTTTGCTCACATCAGCCACTCTAGCGATCAACGGCGGACGAAGTCCATTGTGGAGAACTACTGTTGCATGCGTGGTCACAGTCGTGTAAAAGTTCCGGTACCGATGACGGAAGATTCACATGATCGCCCGCTCGCCGGGCGACGAGAGACGTCGGCGGCCGGGGCCGAAAGCGCGATGACGTGGCGCTTCAACCCTCCGGCGCCGTCGTGCTCTGGGCCGCCAAAGACGGCCGCCGGCGTACGAAGGGAGTGATGCAGCAGCGTGTTGCCGAGGTCTCTGGGGTCTCGTCTCTCAGTAAGGAAGGGAGTGTCGCAATGAAACGCATCTGGAGGGGGACGGTTCTCGGCGTCGCGCTGGTTGCGCTGGCGGCGACCGTCTTTAGTGCAGCGGCCTCGGGCGGCGGCAGGACTCCCTCGGGGGATACCCGCGCTCGCAGACCCTGATTACGAGCGGGACACAGTGGGGCAACATCGCCGGGCATGAACCCGTACACCGGGAACTACGCCACCGGGATGGTCGGGCTCGTCAACGAGACGCTGCTTCGCTTCGACCCGATCAAGGGCAAGTACATCGACTGGCTCGCGAAGTCCGCCGGCTGGTCGGGCAAGCAGTACAAGATCGTCGTCCGTTCCGGCGTCAAGTGGTCGAACGGCAAGGCGTTCACCGGCAAGGACGTCGCCTTCAACATCAACCTCGGCCGCTTCAAGACCGCCTTCTGGAACAACCTGTGGGTGAACGTGAAGCACATCGCGGTCAAGGGCAACCGGATCACGATCACGTTCAAGGGGACGCCGAACTACATCCAGTGGCAGAACCTGATGTGGAACCTGCCGATGATCAGCCCCGCGCAGGCAAAGGTGATCACGAGTGCGGCGAAGCTGACGACCTACAGCCCGAACACCCCGATCGGGACCGGGCCGTACAAGCTGGCCCCGGGCGGCTTCGACCCGACCCAGCGCGTCGTCTACTCGAAGAGCCCCAAGTGGTGGGCGGCCGCACAGCACATTGCTCCGTCGCCGAAGCCGAAGTTCATCATCGACCTCGTCAACACGAGCAACACGAACAGCCTGAACGCGGTCCTGAACGGCGTCGAGGACCTGAACAACAACTACCTCCCCGGCGTCAACTCTCTCGTCTCGCAGCACAAGGTCTCGACGTACTACCCGTCGAAGCCGTACATGCTGTCGGCGAACACCGCGTGGCTGGAGCCGAACACGGCTCATGCACCGCTCAGCGATCCGGTCTTCCGCCGGGCGCTGGCGATGTCGATGAACACGGGCCAGGTCGTGAGCCAGGACTACGCACATCTCGTCCGGCCGGCTAGCCCGACGGGCCTGCTGCCGACCTGGCACAAGTACATCAACAAGGCGGCGGTCAAGAAGTACGGCTTCAAGTACGGGCCGAGTGCGGCCAAGACGCTGCTCCAGAAGCACGGCTACAAGCTGGTCGGCGGCTTCTTCCAGACCAAGGGCGGTCAGGCGATCAACCTCGACCTCTCCGTTCCGCAGGGCTGGTCCGACTGGGAGACCGCGCGCGACATGATCGTCACGTCGGCGGCGAAGGCCGGGATCAAGATCACGACCAAGGTGAAGGACTACAACACCTGGCAGTCGGACCGGAACACCGGCAACTTCGACCTCGTGATCGACAACAACTACCAGCTCAGCGACAACCCGTGGACGTACTGGAACGGCATCTACCACCTCCCGATCATCTCGGGCGGGACGGGCCAGACGTTCGCGAACTACGAGCGGTACAGCAACCCGACGGCGTGGAAGCTGGTGCAGAAGCTCGACCACACCGCGCCGACCAACGCGAAGCAGATCAAGTCGCTCAACAACAAGCTGCAGACGATCCTCATGCAGCAGTTGCCGTTGATCCCGCTCTGGTACAACGGCGTATGGGCCCAGTTCACCTCCAAGTACTGGACGAACTGGCCGTCCAACAGCAGCCCTCGCAAGTACGTCCCTGCGATGTGGCGCGGCTATCTGCAGATGACGGGGATCGACGTCATCACGCACCTGAAGAAGAAGTAGTGACCCTCGAGGCCGGCCGCCGCTCCGCAGTGGGGCGGCGGCCGGACGGCGGAGGAATCCAGTGGCCCGCTATTTCCTGAGAAAGATGGTCATCTACGCACTGACCTTCGTGGTCGCAGTGACCGTCGACTGGGCGATCCCGCACCTGATGCCGGGAAACCCGGTGAACACGCTGATGGGGCGGATCCAGATCCAGGATCCGAAGGTGGCGCACCAGGTCTACACGCACTACGAGCGCGCGTTCAACCTCGACCTGCCGCTCTGGAAGCAGTACTGGTACTTCTGGGTCTCGCTCTTCCACGGCGACCTCGGTCGGAGCATCCTCCAGTTCCCGACGCCGGTCATGTCGATCATCACCCACGCGATCCCGTACACGCTGGCGCTGCTCGTGCCGGCGATCGCTCTCAGCTGGTACGCGGGCAACAAGTTCGGCGCGCTGGCGGCGCGCCGAAAGCGGCTCGACAACACGCTGCTTCCGCTCGGCTATGCACTGACCGCGACGCCGTACATGTGGCTCGGGATCCTGCTCGTCTGGGTGCTGGCCGTCACGTGGCACGTCTTCCCGGTCGGCTTCGCGTACGACCCGACGGCGATCCGCGGCTTCACGTGGTCCTTCATCTCGAACCTCGCGTACCACTGGTTCCTGCCGTTCCTCTCGCTGTTCCTCGTCGCCTTCGGCGGCTGGGCGATCGGAATGCGGAACATGATCATCTACGAGCTCGAGTCCGACTACGCGCACTATCTCGGCGCCCTCGGGGCGCCGCATCGCCTCGTCCGCAAGTACGCCTTCCGCAACGCCGTGCTGCCGCAGGTCACCGGGCTCGCGCTCGCGCTCGGCGCGATCCTCGGCGGAGCGCTCGTGACCGAGATCGTCTTCTCGTATCCGGGGCTCGGCTACCAGATCTACCGGGCGATCACGAACGAGGACTACTTCGTGATCCAGGGGATCTTCCTGTTCATCATCGTCGGCGTCCTGCTCGCCAACTTCCTCGTCGACATCCTCTACCTCATCGTCGATCCGCGGACGAGGATCGGGATGGAAGGCGGCCGGTCGTGAGCTCGGTCCCGACCGCCCCGCTCGCCAGCCCCACCGATCCGACGCAGGTCGACGTGCTGCCGGTCGCGCAGCCGATGTCGGGGCTCCGGGAGTCGATCCACTTCGCGCTCCGGAACAGGAAGCTCGTGTTCGGCCTCTCGATGACCTCGGCGCTGCTCCTGCTCGCGATCATCGGCCCGTTCATCGCGCAGCACGGGCCGCTGGCGTACGGGGGCCACCTCTCGCTCGCCCCGACGACGAAGAACGGCTACTGGTTCGGGACGACGCTGCAGGGCCAGGACGTGTTCGCGCAGTTCGTGACGGCCCTGCGCCTCGCGTTCATCGTCGGCACGCTCGGCGGCGGCATCGCGGCGATCATCGGCATGGTCGTCGGCTTCACCGCCGGCTACCGCGCCGGCTGGGTCGACGAAGTCCTGAACATGCTGACGAACGTCGTCCTCGTGATCCCGACGTTCGCCCTCCTGCTCGTGATCGCGGCGTACCTGCAGGTGCGCGGGGTGCTGATGGAGGCCGTCTTCATCGGCGTCACCTCGTGGCCGTGGGCGGCGCGCGCGCTCCGCGCCCAGACGTTCTCGCTCGTCTCGCGCGACTTCGTCGACATGGCGCGCCTGAGCGGGCGCAGCAGCCGGAAGATCATCTTCGCGGAGATCGCGCCGAACATGAGCTCGTACCTCTTCATGATGTTCATCCTCCTGTTCGGAGGAGCGATCCTCATCGCGGCGACGCTCGACTTCATCGGGCTCGGGCCGTCGAACACGATCTCGCTCGGGCAGATGATGCAGCTCTCGGTGCAGAACGCTGCGCTGCAGCTGCACCTCTGGTGGTGGTTCCTGCCGCCGGGCCTCGCGATCACGGCTCTCGTGGGCTCGCTCTACGTGATGAACGTCGGCCTCGACGAGGTCTTCAACCCGAAGCTGCGGGACATGTAGATGGCGCTCCGAGTCGAAGACCTGCGCGTCTACTACCGCACGCTCGCCGGCGACGTGAAGGCGCTCGACGGCGTCACCTTCGAGGTGGCGGACGGCGAGATCATGGGGCTCGCCGGCGAGTCCGGCTGCGGCAAGTCGACGCTCGCCAAGAGCCTCATCCGGCTCGACGGCCGTATGCGCTACGTGGCCGGGAAGGTCGTGCTCGACGGCAAGGAGCTGCCGGTCTGGGACGACGACGCGATGAACGCGTTCCGGTTCCGCGAGGTCTCGATCGTGCCGCAGTACGCGATGAGCGCGCTCAACCCAATCCGCAAGATCGGCCGGATGATCCGCGAGCTGCTCCGAGCCAGGGGAGTCGATGCCAACGCCGCGCAGCAGGAGCTCGAACGGCGCCTCGAGCTGGTCGGCCTCGACAGAAGCGTGCTCGATCTCTATCCCATCGAGCTCTCGGGCGGGATGAAGCAGCGCGTCGTGATGGTGATCTCGACGCTGCTCAACCCCTCGCTGCTGATCGCTGACGAGATCACGTCCGCGCTCGACGTCTCGACGCAGCGAGCGGTCGCGGAGACGCTGGTCGAGTTCAGGGACCGCGGGTTCGTCAAGAGCATGATCTTCGTCACCCACGACATCGGCGTCCTGTACCAGGTCGCGGACACGATCCTCGTCATGTACGCGGGCAAGCTCGCCGAGAAGGCGCCGGCCGAGGAGATCGTCTCGAATCCCCGCCACCCGTACACGCGGCTGCTCGTCTCCGCGCTGCCCGAGGTCGGAGTCCGGTACCAAGAGCGGCAGCTCACCGGGATCCCGGGCCGGCCGCCCGAGCTGCTCAATCCGCCGACCGGTTGCCGCTTCCGCGACCGGTGCCCGCTCGCCACCGCGCGCTGCGCCGAGGAGCCGCCCTGGGTGGAGGAGGGCGGCAGGGGGATCGCGTGCTGGGAGGCGACGCCGGCGCCCACCATCGCCGCGCCTGTGCCCGTGGAGGCCCGATGACCCTGCGCCTCGACGACGTCACGAAGACGTACCGCGTCGGCTCCTTCGGCCGGGGCAGGCTCACCGCAGTCCGCGACGTCAGCTTCGAACTGCGCGAGGGCGAGGTGTTCTCGCTGATCGGCGAGAGCGGCAGCGGCAAGTCGACGATCGGCCGGATGATCCTGCGCCTGCTCCGGCCGACCTCCGGCTCGATCACGTACGGCGGCACCGACATCGCCGGCCTGCACAGCAGCGGCCTGAAGGAGTACTACCGCACCGTCCAGGGCGTGTTCCAGGACCCGTTCAGCTCGTACAACCCGATCTTCAAGGCCGACCGGATCTTCGGCATGGTGCACTCGGAGTTCTTCCCGGACGTCAGCGCCGACGAGTGGCGCAAGCGGCTCGACGACGCGCTCGAGGCGGTGTCGCTCAATCCGGGCGACGTCCTGCACAAGTACCCCCACCAGCTCAGCGGCGGCCAGTTGCAGCGGCTCCTCGTCGCGCGCGCCCTGCTGCTCGACATCCGCTACCTCGTCGCGGACGAGATCATCAGCATGCTCGACGCCTCGACCCGGATCGACGTGCTCAACCTGCTCGGCGACCTGAAGGCCCGAGGCCTCGGGATCCTGTTCATCACCCACGACCTCTCGCTCGGCAACTACATCAGCGACAAGACCGTGATCCTGCGGCACGGCTCGATCGTCGAGATGGGCGAGACGGAGAAGGTCTTCGGCGATCCGCGCCACCCGTACACGCAGATGCTGCTCGCGAGCGTCCCGCGGCTGCATGCGAAGTGGAACGGCGGCACACGGCCGCGTGACCTACCCGAACAGGCCGAGGCGCCGGCCCTCGTCGAGATCGAAAGCGGCCACCTAGCCGCGCTGTGAAAGGAGCAACGATGAACCACGACTTCCCGTCCGACTTCATCTGGGGTGCGGCGGCGTCCGCCTACCAGATCGAAGGTGCGGCATACGAGGACGGGCGCGGCGAGAGCATCTGGGACAGGTTCTCCGCGACTCCGGGCAAGGTACGCGCCGGCGAGACCGGCGAGATCGCGTGCGACTTCTACCACCGCTATCCCGAGGACATCGCGCTCATGCGCGAGCTGGGCCTCGACGCGTTCCGCTTCTCGGTCGCGTGGCCGCGCATCGTCCCGAGCGCGACGGGCCCCGTGAACGAAGCGGGCCTCGACTTCTACGACCGGCTCGTCGACGCGCTGCTCGAGGCGGGCATCCGGCCGTTCGTGAACCTCTTCCACTGGGACCTGCCGCAGACGCTCGAGGATGCCGGGGGTTGGCCGGAACGAGCGACGGCCGAGGCGTTCGCGAGTTACGCGGCCGTGGTGGCGCAGCGGCTCGGCGACCGCGTGAAGGACTGGATCACGCACAACGAGCCGTTCTGCACCTCGTGGCTGGGCTACGGGCTCGGCGCGCACGCGCCGGGACGGAAGAGCGTCCGCGACGCGCTCGCCGCCTCTCACCACGCGCTGCTCGCGCACGGCTGGGCGGTCGAGGCGATCCGGCGGGCATCGCCCGACGCCGAGGTCGGCATCGTGGTCGACCCGTGGCCGATCCATCCCGCGAGCGACGACCCCGCCGACGTCGCCGCCGCCTGGGCCGAGGACGGCGTGCGAAACCGCTGGTTCTTCGATCCGCTCCTGCGCGGCTCGTATCCAGAGGACGTGCTCGAGCGATTCGTCGAGGACGCGCCGCCGGTGCGCGACGGCGACCTCGCGACTATCTCCGTCCCGCTCGACTTCCTCGGGGTCAACAACTACTCGCGCCGCATAGTCCGCGCCGGGCTGAACGGCACCGCGATCGACATGCCCGCGCCCGCCGGGGAGCTGACCGACATGGGCTGGGAGGTCTATCCCGACGGCCTCTACGACTCGCTGCTGCGGATGCACCGCGAGTACGGCGTCGAGTCGATCTACGTCACCGAGAACGGCGCCGCGTTCGCCGACGTCCGCAGTCACGACGGCCGAATCCACGACGTCGAGCGGATCGCGTTCCTCGACGTCTATCTCGACGCGATCGAGAGAGCGCGGGCCGACGGTGTTCCGCTGCGCGGCTACTTCGTCTGGTCGCTGCTCGACAACTTCGAGTGGGCGCTCGGGTATTCGAAGCGGTTCGGGCTCGTCTACGTCGACTACCCGACCCTCGAGCGGGTGCCGAAGGACAGCTTCTACTGGTATCGCGACCTGATCGGCTCGGGCCGTGCGCAGCGACGGTCGGTCGCCGCCGGCTGAGTGAGTGGGGGCGGGAGGATTCGAACCTCCGTAGGCTGAGCCGACGGGTTTACAGCCCGTTCCCTTTGGCCGCTCGGGCACACCCCCGGGGTGGCGCATTGTAGTCCCGGCGCTGCAGATACGTTCCCGGCGTGGGGGACGCGCCGATCCGGACCGAGGAGCACCACCAGCGGTACGGGTCGCTCGTGTCGTCACGTAGCGTTCGCCGCGTGACGTCCTACGACGTGGCAATTCTCGGCGGCGGGCCCGCGGGCGCGACCGCGGCCTACAGGCTCGCGAGCGCCGGCGCGAGCGTCCTCGTTCTCGACAAGGCGACGTTCCCGCGCGACAAGCCGTGCGGCGGCGGCGTCACGGGACGCGCCGCGCGGCAGCTGCCGTTCTCGATCACGCCGGTGGTGGAGGACGTCTGCGACCGGATGGAGTGCGGCTTGCGCTACAGGAGCCACGTCACGCGCCGGGCCCGCGCGCCGCTCGCCTACATGACACAGCGCCGGCGGCTCGACCACTTCCTACTCCAGAAGGCGGCCGAGGCCGGCGCCGAGGTGCGGGAGGGGGAGACGGCGGATGCGAGGGAGCTCGACGCGCGCATCGTGATCGGCGCCGACGGCTGCAACGGCTCGTCGGCGAAGCAGCTCGGGCTGGCCGAGAACGTCGTCCACGGCGTCGCGCTCGAGGCGAACTATCCGTACGAGGCGCGCTACGCGGGCGCGATGGTGCTCGAGATCGCGGTCATCCGCGGCGGCTACGGCTGGATATTCCCGAAGGGCGACCACATCAACGTCGGGGTCGGCGGCAACGCCGAGGAGGGGCCGAGGCTGCGCGGCGAGCTGAAGCGGATGTGCGAGGCGTACGGGATCGACCCGGAGTCGGCCACCGAGACGCGCGGCTACCGGCTGCCGATGCGGCAGCCGCGGACGCTGCTTGCCCGCGGCACGACGGCCGTGATCGGCGATGCGGCCGGCCTCGTCGATCCGTTCTCGGGCGACGGGATGTACGAGGCGTTCCTCTCCGCGAAGCTCGTCACGAACGCGGCGCTCGACGTGCTCGCCGGCCGGGCCGAAAACCTCGACGGGTACCAGGCCGCGGTCGAGCGGCGGATCGCGCCGCTCACGCGCGCGGGCTGGGGGGCGAAGGGCGCGTTCGAGCGCTTCCCGCGCACGACGTACGCGCTCGCGCGGCTTCCGGTCACGTTCCGTGCGCTCGAGAAGCTCCTGCAGGGGGAGTTGCTCGCGCCGAGCGCGGCCCGCGGCAGGGAGCGCGTCGCGATCCGTGCGATCTATGCGCTGTCGCGTGCTGCCCGGCGGACTACTGCTGGTTCCCGATCAGCTGCATCAGCTTGAACATCGGGAGGTACATCGAGATGATGATGATCCCGACCATGAAGCCGACGCCGATCATCATCAGCGGCTCGATGATCGAGGTCAGGGTCGCGATCGCGGCGTCCACCTCGTCCTCGTAGAAGTCGGCGATCTTCGAGAGCATCTGCTCGAGCTCTCCGGTCTCCTCGCCGATCCGGACCATCTGGCTGACCATGGGCGGGAAGATCGGGTCCGCTGACAGCGGCTCCGCGATCGGAACGCCCTCCTGCACCTTGATCCGCGCCTCCGCCATCGCCCGCTCGACGACCCAGTTGCCCGCCGTCGTGCCGGCGATGTCGAGCGCCTTGATGATGTCGACGCCGGCCGCGACGAGCGTCGCGAGGGTGCGCAGCAGCCGTGCCATGGTCACCTTCAGCACGACGTCGCCGATCTTGACCGGGGCGTGGAGCTTGAACCGGTCCCACTGTTGCCGGCCCGAGTCGGTCTTCTTGTAGCGGAGCGCCCCCCAGATCGTGAGCCCGATCAGCGGGAAGACGATGAACCAGTCGTTGCGGAGGACGTTCGAGGCGCCGAGGACGACCCGCGTCAGCATCGGCAGCTGGCCGTGGAGATCGGTGAAGATCTTGGCGAAGATCGGGACGATGAACATGAGCATCGCGACGAGCACGAGGGTGGCGAAGGTGAAGACGACGGTCGGGTACACCATCGCGCCCTTCACGCGGCGCTTGAGCTTCGTCTCCTTCTCGATCTGATCCGCGACGCGGTCGAGGACGTTGTCGAGCATTCCCGAGGCCTCGCCGGCCTGCACCATCGAGACGTAGAGCTCGTTGAACACCTTCGGGTGGCGGGCCATCGCCTGCGAGAGGAGGAGGCCTCCTTCGACGTCCGCGCGGAGCTCGGCGATGATCTCCGCGAGATACGGGTCGTCGGTCTGGTGCTCGAGGATCACGAGCGAGGCGACGATGTTCAGGCCCGCCTCGATCATCGTCGCGAACTGCCGCGAGAAGATCTGCATCGAGCGGGGCTTGATCTTCTTGAACGTCGTGCGCAGACCGTCGGTGCCGCTCGCCGGCAGCTCGCGGAGCGTCTGCGCGAGCAGGCCGCGGATGCGGAGC
Source organism: uncultured Actinomycetes bacterium (assembly GCA_963825805.1). Taxonomy (GTDB): domain Bacteria; phylum Actinomycetota; class Thermoleophilia; order Gaiellales; family Gaiellaceae; genus Palsa-739. The sequence continues at coordinate 96,265 of CAWGVE010000051.1, forward strand.
TGCTCGCGTGCGGCCTCGAGGTCCGGCGCGTGGATCTCGCCGACGGTCTCGAGACCCTCGATGCTGATCGCGGTGTAGGCGAAGCCGGCCATGGTCCGCTTACTCGGAGAGGAGCCGGAGCTGGTAGCGGATGCCGTCGGCCGTGTCGACGAGGGTCAGCGTCCGGCCGGCGCCGAGCGAGACGGTCTGCGCGCCGCTCGAGTACGAGCCGCTCGCGATGCCGATCCTCGCGACGCCGTTCTTGACCGAGACGAGCTTGAAGAGCGGGTTCGCGCTCGGGAAGCTCGCGCCGACCCGCACGATCTGGACGCGGCCGTTGACCGAGATCCTCGCCGCGCCCGTCACTGCCAGGCGCGCGTCGAGTGGCTTGTGGGTCATGGCGGCCGGGGCCGTGGCGGTCGGCGTGCTCGAGGCGGAGGCCGCGTCGAGCTGCCGAGCTGCTGGCGAGTCGGGCTGGCCCGGCCGTCAGGTCGGCGAGCTGCTGGACGAACGGGTCCTTGCCGGTGAAGTGGCTGAAGGAGAAGAGCTGTGCCTTCCCCGCCCTCGGCAGCGCGTCCGAGTTCGGGAGCTTCGTGCTCGCCCGGCGTGAGGGCGGCCGCTGCGGTGCCCGGAGCAGTCGTGGGCGTCGCAGTCGCCGGACTCCGGTCGTCGGCGGGGTCGTGGCGCCGGCGGGCGTCGTGGCGACCGCGGTCACCGGGGAGCCGAGCCGCTGCTGCCGCTGTGGAGCAGCTTGGGCACCTCGAAGGCGAGGACGGCGACGAGCACGACCGAGAGCCCGACCGCGACCTTCTTCATCTTCTTGTCCTTGGCCTCCCGGAGGTTTTCCATCCTCTTTCTTGCGGTTCATGAGGTCCCTCCGCTCGTGCTCGGGGCCGCCGACGTGGAGCTCGAGGTGGTCGTCGTGGCCGGCGTGGTCGTCGTCGAGGTGGTGCTGGTGCCGCCCGTGGTCGGGGCGGTCGCGGCGGCCGACTGCGGCACGAACTCGTTGATCGTGAGCGTCGCGGGGACCTGCGGCCAGCCCGGCCCTCCCCTGCGCGAGAGCTGACGCTGCTGACGTCGAACAGGCGCCCGGCGGTGTAGAGCTTGCCGTTCTGCACCCGGACGAGGTTGCGCAGGCGCTGCAGGAAGGTGAGGAGGTTGTAGTAGCTGCCGGTGAACTGGACCTGGATCGGCTCCGCGGCGAACGGATCCGCCGTGGTCGTGGTCGCCCGGTGCCCGCGGCCTGGGCGGGATCTGGTCGAAGGAGATCCCGGACTCCTGCGCGAGGCTGTTGAGCTCGAGGATCACGTCAGGCGTGTCGAGCTTGTTCGGCATCGCCTGAGTCAGGCTGAAGACGCTTGCGGAGCGCACCGCCGGCAGGGCCTGCTGGAAAGCCGTCGAGCGGTTCGCGTTGATCTGGCCTGCACCGCGGCAATCTGTTTCTTGAGGCTCGGAGGCAGTCGAGCGCTTCGGCGAGATCAGTGCGAAGTAGCCGATGAGGAGGACGAGAAGCAGCAGGCTCGCCACGAGCGCGATCTGAGCGGCCTTGGGCAGGCTGGCGAGACGGGCGCTCACGAGGCCTCCTTTCCGGCGCGGATGTTCGCGACGATCGTGAAGTTGACGACGGTCTGGCCGGAGACGACCGCCGTCGTACTGTTCTGGAGCTGGACGTCCTTGAAGTCGGGGACGACCGCGAGCCGCTCGAGCAGCCGCGCGACGCCGGCCTGGGAGTAGGTGTAGCCCTGGATGGTCAGGTCGGTGGCCGTCGCCGGCAGCGAGCCCGTCGTCGTTGCGGTCGCCGTCGGCGCCGCATCGAGCGGGACGTCCCCGCTCAGGCTGGTGAGCCAGACGTCGCCGGGCAGCACGAGCGCGAAGCGGCGGAGGACGCGATCCCACGCGACACGCTTGCCGAGCGCCGACGCGAGGGCCAGCGAGCGCTGCTCGCGCTGCGTGAGCACCTGCTGGCGGAAGGCCTGCGTCTGCACCGAGAGCTGGTGCGAAGGAGTGACGGCGAGCACGGCCCGCGCGCTGCTGAGCGCTTGCTGCTGCCGGCTGACGCTGCGGTTGGCGACAAGCGTTCCCGCGACGAGTGCGAGCACGACGGCGGCGCCGCCGATCGCGGCGACGAGGACGACCGCGTTGGGCCGCTCGTGCCGCTGCTCGACCTGCTGGCGGGGGAAAGGAGACGGCCGCATCATCCTCGATTTCCAGTCCGATTGCGACGGCGAGAGCGCCGTCCTGGCCGTTGGAGCTGATGCCATGCCCGGAGCCGACGCGCACGAACGGGTCGGCGACACGGACGCTGATGCCGATCAGCTCCTCGAGCTGCTCGGCGAGCCCCTGCAGGTGGGCGCCACCGCCGGTGACTGATCTCGGCGAAGCCGAGGGAGTCCACCTGATCCTGGTAGAAGTGGAGAGAGGAGGCGGGCTCGCGCGCGAGGCCGTTGACCTCGCGGCGCGCGGCCTCGGCAGCCTTCGTCGTGCGCTCGTCGGCGGGCTCGTCCGTCGGGGTGACCGAGATGTCGAGCGAGCGCTTGATCTGCTCGGCCTCCTCGGCGTCGACGTCGAGCGCCCGCTGGACGGCCGCCGTGACGCGGGCGCCGCCCCAGTCGAGCACGCGGGTGAACTCGCAGAGCCGGCCGTCGGAGACCGCGACCGTCGTGCGGTCGTGGCCGATCGAGACGGCGACGCGTGCGGCTTCGGCCCGCTCGCCGGGGCTCAGCGGCTCGCCGCCGACCGCGCGGAGCAGGGCGAAGGCCTCGATGTCGATGCCGACGAGGTCGATCTTCGCCGCGGCGCACGTCTCCGCGAAGCGGTCGACGAGGTCGCGGTAGGCGACGGCGAGGAGCACGCGGTCGGGGCCGTTCTTCTCCTCGAGGATCTGGTAGTCGAGCATCGCCTCTTCGATCGGGATCGGCAGGGTCTCGTAGGC
>CAWGVE010000052.1:0-36891 GCA_963825805.1 uncultured Actinomycetes bacterium
GGTATCGCTGTCGCAGCCTCGCCGGCGGCGGTGCTGGCCTGGGAGTCGGAGGGTGGCGCGTCGGCGGAGCAGGCGGGCTGATGGGGGCGGAGCCCGGCTTCCGTCGCGGGTTCCTCAGCCGCCCGAGCGGCAGCGCAGGTGCGGTCGCGGGCGAGTTCTCCGAGGCGGAGGTCGTGTCGCAGTCGCGTGCGGCGGCGGGGCCTCCGATCTCGCCGCGAGCGGCTGCGCTGCCTCCGCTGGCTGCGGTGGTCGTCTCCTTCACGCCGATCCTGCTCGAGTCGCGGTACCGGCTGCTCGTCAGCGCGTACGTGCGTCTCCGCCGGTCCCGACGCGCGCGTTGGGCTATGGGCGCCGGCTCAGGGGCGGTCACGCTCGCGCTGGCGGCGCTGGCGGCTCGCCATTTTGCGGCGATGTCCTGGCCGCTCTCGAGCGGACACCCCGGCGTGCTCGTGGCGGCCGCGGTGCTGCTGGTGCTCGCCCAGGCACTCAAGGCCTTCGGTTGGGGCCGGTTGTTCACGCCGTCCGAGCGGCCGCCGTTGCTAGCGCTAGCCGCCGGCAACGGGGGCGCGGCCCTGGTCGGGATCTCCTTCCCGGCCGCTTCGACGACGCGATGCGCATCGCCGTCGTTCGCCGCTATCCAAGTTGTCCGGCCGGTGTCCGCGTGCTCTGTCTTTCGCTAGTCATGCTCGGCCTGATCGACAGCGTCGCCCTCGCCCCGCTCGCGCTGGCCGGTGCGCTGCTCCCCACGCCGGGACGGGCGTGCGGATCGGGCTTGCGGTCGTCGCCGCCGCCGGCCTCGCAGCCGCGGTCGTGATCTCCGTGCTGCCCCGAGTGGCGAGCAGCCGGCGAACATTGCGTTTCCGCCTCGGCCGATGGGTCAGCACCCGCACGACCTCGCCTCGGCGCGCGTCGGAGGCGTGGGCGCTCGTGTCCGCCTGCTGGTTCGTGCGGGCGGTCGCGTTCTTCCTGCTCCTCGGCGCGCTCGGAGTCGGCTATTCGATCTCGCTCGCGCTCCTCTTCCTCTGCGCCGGAGCGGCTGCGGCAGCGCTGCCGCTCGGTCTTGCTGGAGCAGCCACCCAAGCCGGCGCCGGCGGCGCCGCCCTCACCACCACCGGCGTCGGCGCCTCCGAGGCGCTTCACGTCGCCGTCTCGATCGGCGTACTCGGCGTTCTCACCGGCACCGCCGTCCTGGTGGCCGCGATCGTATGGCGAAGTGGAACGTCGCTGCTGCCGCGAGCTTCCGGCCGACCACCTAGGGAGGCACTCGCGAACATCGTCAAACATGCCGGCGCCGCGTACACATGCGTCAGGGGATGGGTAAAGGCACCCGCCTCAACCCAGCGCGGAATGCCCCACCGCGCGGTCGCCGGCGGTCGTCGGCGATGCGACTGAGGCGCCGAACATCAGTGAATCATCGCGCTGAACGTCGGCTTGAGCTTCCTGAACGAGTTTCGACCCGAGAAGGCTGTCGAGGGTGCTGCATGCGCGCCGGCCCCCACGTGTTTTGCTGCGCCCGGCCGATTGGTAAGCACGGCGGCTCGCAGGATCGGCTTGAAGCGAGTACGATGGTTGGACTGGCCCTGCGTGCCAGGACGCCGGCCGAGGCCCAAACGGCATCGACGCGCCATCTACGCGCGCGAGATGAGGGACCGAGGCAAACAGAGTTCGACTCGCAGGGCTCATTCTTCTTAGAACGGAAGCGATTAGTTGGGTCCATCGTTCGAGTGTTCACCCGTGGCGCGCGGGTCGGATCGAGTTTGGCGTTGAAGGGAGGTGGTCGTTGTGGTGGCACAGACAGAGACTGAGATCGTCGAGGGGATCGGCTCCGACTACGCGGTCAAGTACGGGTTCTCGAATCCGGACGAGGCGGAGGACTACTTCTTCAAGTCGGGCCGCGGGATCTCGCACGAGGTCGTCGAGGCGATCGCGGAGCACAAGAACGAGCCGGACTGGATGCGGAAGGTGCGCCATCAGGCGCTCGACTACTTCTTCGCGCGGCCGCTGCCCGCCTGGGGCGGCGACCTCTCCGGGATCGACTTCGACAACATCTACTACTACATCAAGCCGACCGAGAAGCAGGCCGAGTCGTGGGAGGACCTGCCCGCCGACATCAAGGACACCTGGGACAAGCTCGGCATCCCGGAGGCGGAGAAGAAGTACCTCGCCGGCGTCGGCGCCCAGTACGAGTCGGAGGTCGTCTACCACAAGCTGCAGGAGAAGCTGACCGAGCAGGGTGTGCTGTTCCTCGACATGGACTCGGGGCTGCGCGAGCACGAGGAGCTCGTCAAGCAGTACTTCGGGACGATCATCCCCTCGAACGACAACAAGTTCGCGGCGCTGAATACAGCGGTCTGGTCGGGCGGCTCGTTCATCTACGTCCCGCCGGGCGTGCAGATCGAGCTGCCGCTGCAGGCCTACTTCCGGATCAACGCTGAGAACATGGGCCAGTTCGAGCGGACGATGATCCTCGTCGACGAGGGCGCGTACGTGCATTACGTCGAGGGCTGTACCGCGCCGATCTACTCGAGCGACTCGCTCCATTCCGCGGTGGTCGAGATCGTCGTCAAGAAGGGCGGCCGCTGCCGCTACACGACGATCCAGAACTGGTCGAACAACGTCTACAACCTCGTCACCAAGCGCGCCGTCGCCTACGAGGACGCGACGATGGAGTGGGTCGACGGCAACCTCGGCTCGAAGCTGACGATGAAGTACCCGGCGATCTGGCTGATGGGCGAGCGCGCCCACGGCGAGGTGCTCTCGATCGCGTTCGCCGGCGACGGGCCAGCACCAGGACGCGGGCGGCAAGGTCGTTCACGTCGCGCCGAACACGACCTCGCTGATCACCTCGAAGTCGATCTCCAAGGACGGCGGCCGCGCCGGCTACCGCGGGCTGCTCCAGGTCGCGAAGGGCGCGACGAACGCGAGGTCGAAGGTCGTCTGCGACGCGCTGATCCTCGACGAGGACTCGCGCTCGGACACCTACCCGTACATCGAGATCGACGAGAACGAGGTCGACATCGGCCACGAGGCGACCGTCTCGAAGATCGGCGACGAGCAGCTCTTCTACCTCATGTCCCGCGGATTGTCCGAATCGGAAGCCTCGGCGATGATCGTCTCCGGCTTCGTCGAGCCGATCGTCAAGGAGCTCCCGCTCGAGTACGCGGTCGAGATGAACCGCCTGATCCAGATCCAGATGGAAGGCTCTGTCGGCTGATCGACGTGGAGCCTGTGGGTTGCGCGAATTCGGTTCCCTCTGGAACACGCCACAACGCCACGGCGACACGCGCTACGTCTTGAGCCAGATCTACGAGTCGCCGGACGGCATCGTTAGACCACTCACTGGCACGGCACGACGCGACGTCAGCCCGGGGCGGCTCGACCTAGAAGGGTCTAGCTAATCGAATAGCGAAACGGCGCATCGCGTCGATCTTCGCCGATCCCCCCGCAGGCTGTTTGTCAGCGTGGGGAGCCGGGTGCGAACGAGGCCGGTTTCGTAGGCGTAGATCACGGCCTGCACTCGATCGCGTAAGTCGAGCTTCTGGAGGATGCGCGCGACGTGCGTCCTTCGCGGTTGCCTCGCTGATCACGAGCTGCTAGCAGATTTTCGGGGTTCGAGAGCCCACGCGCTAGGAGGTCGAGGACCTCTTGCTCGCGCGGGGTTAGCTCTTCGAGCGCTCGCGGTGGCGGCGGGGCTGGGGCGGAGGGTAATTGCCGCGTGAACTCCTCGACCACCGCGCGCGTGACCGCCGGTGCGCGCTTCGCCGCTGGCGACGATGCGAACGGCTGCGGCGATCTCCTCCGGCGGAGCGTCTTTGCCCAGACGTCGCCGGTGCGTCGAAGCTACCCTCGCAGGTTGATGTCGCCCCCGCTTCCTGCTGGCGAGACCTTGCGGGTCGCGATTCTGGCGCCCATCTCTTGGCGGGTACCGCCGCGCGGTACGGGCCGTGGGAGCAGTTCGCGTCTCTGTTGACCGAGGGGCTGGTCAGGCGAGGGGTCGACGTCACCTTGTTCGCCACCGCGGACTCCGTCACGACCGCTCGTCTCGTTGGATCGGCGCCGACCGGCTACTCGGAGGATCCGGCATTCGATGCGAAGGTCTGGGAGGCGCTGCACATTGCGGAGGTGTTCGAGCACGCGAGCGAGTTCGACGTGATCCACAACAGTTTCGACTTTCTGCCGTTGACCTACAGCGGCTTGGTCGAAACCCCCGTCGTGACCACGATCCACGGGTTCTCGTCGGAGCAGATCGTTCCCGTGTTCGAGAAGTACAACGGGAGCGGCTACTACGTCGCGATCAGCGATGCTGACCGGCACGAGCGTCTCGACTATGTCGCCACGATCCACCACGGCATCGACCTGGGCGAATTCGAGCTTCAGCGGACGCCGGGCGACTACCTCCTGTTCTTCGGGCGGATCCATCCGGACAAGGGGGCAGTGGAGGCGATCGACGTCGCCGAGCGCGCCGGCATGCCGCTCGTGATCGCCGGGATCATTCAGGACCGTGGCTACTTCGAGCAACTCGTGGAGCCGCGGCTCGACGCGGAGCGGGTGAGCTACGTCGGCCCAGTCGGACCCGACCGCCGCGGCGGCCTGCTCGGCGGCGCGAGGGCGCTGTTGCACCTCGTCAACTTCGACGAACCATTCGGCTTCAGCGTCGTCGAGGCGATGGCTTGTGGGACGCCGGTCATTGCGAGGCGACGCGGCTCGATGGCTGAGATCGTCCGTCATCGGGAGAACGGGTTCCTCGTCGATACCCAGCGAGGAGGCGGTTGCCGCCGTTGAGGCGTCGAGCGCGCTCGACCGGACCAGCCGTGCGAGCGTCGGTGGAAGGGCGCTTCGACGTCGAGCGGATGGTGGACGACTACCTCGCCCTCTATCAGCGCGTAGTCGAACTCCACCGCGAGGCACGGAACAGCAAAGAAGCTGTCCGCTGAGTCCGAGATCGCAGGGGGAGCTGTTCCGCGTCGGCGTCAACTACTGGCCGGCGCGTACCGGGATGGGCTGGTGGTCGAAATTCGCTCTGGCAGAGGTTGAAGCCGACTTTGCGCGGATCGCCGCCTGCGGTCTCGACTCCGTGCGGATCTTTCTCACCTGGGAAGACTTCCAACCGACTCCAGACCGGGTCGACCGATGGATGCTCGAGCGGCTCGTCGGGGTTGCCGATCTCGCCAGTGGGCTTGGGCTCGGGCTCATCCCCACCCTCTTCACCGGTCACATGAGCGGCGTGAACTGGATCCCGGCCTGGGCGCTCGGAGGCTCGAGCGGTGATCCTCGCTTCCGGGTCGTCTCCGGCGGTAGGGTCGTCCAACGCAGGCTGCGCAACTGGTACGCCGACTCCGCGGTCGGAGCTGCCCAGGCTCTGTTTGCTGCGGAGGCTGCGTCTGCCCTCGCCGGGCACGAGGCGGTCTGGGCGTGGGATCTCGGCAACGAGAACTCCAACTGCGCGATCCCCCCAACCAAGGTATCGGCGCGCGCCTGGCTTGGCCGCCTCACCTCGGCGATCCGCGGCGCGGACGACACCGCGCTCGTCACGGTCGGGTTGCACATGGAAGACCTGGAAGACGATCGGCAGCTCGGGCCGCTCGAAGCCTCCGGCGTCTGCGATCTCCTCTCGATGCATGGCTACCCGATCTACGCTGGCTGGGCAGACGGTCCAACCGACGACGAACTGCTCCCGTTCCTCGCCCGCACAACACGGTGGCTTGGCGAGGGTCGCGACGTCCTTTTCAGCGAGTTCGGTCTGCCCACCTACCGCCGCGACGGTCGGGGAGAGCCGAGCACCTCCGGGCGGGGCCGCTCGCCTCTCGTCGCAGAGGATGCGGCGGCCGCATACACGGTGCGGGCGCTCGAGGCGCTTCGTCGCGCCGGCTGCCTCGGCGCGATGCTCTGGTGTTATTCGGACTACGACCCAGCGCTCTGGGAGAGTCCGCCCCTCGATCTGGCTCCTCACGAGCGCACCTTCGGCCTGTGGCGAGTCGATGGCTCACCGAAACCGTCGGTCGCGGCCGTCGCGGCGTTCGTCGGCGCCGAACGGTGCACTGCTGGACATGCCGACGGGTGGATCGACATCGACCGGAACGAGTTTCTTCTCAACCCGCGCGCACAGCTGCCCCGTCTGTACCACCGCTATCGGGAGCAGACGCGACATGAAGACGAGCCCTCCGGCATGACCGACTGACTGCAGGCGACCTGCATGTCCTGGCCGGAGGCAAATCATCGATCGCAACACACCGACGCGCGTCGCGCGCGAGGGGAGGAGCGTCAGGCGAACGGACTTCTCTGCGGGGTCAGCCCTTTGTGAGCGCCTACGTCTCGCCTGGTGCGGCGAGTACGGCTTCGATCAGGTCGCGCAGTCGTGCGGTGGCGAGACAGATGGAGCTGTCGGCGGCGCCATAGTAGAGACGGATCTCGTCGCTGGCCTCATCGTGAAGAAGACCGCAGGGGAAGACGGCGTTGGGAACGTCGCCGGTTCGCTCGTAGTCCGCGAAGGGGGCGAGGATCCAGGTCGGTAGGCGGCGGAGGACGCGGGTCGGTTCGTCGAGGTCGAGCAGCGCGAGGCCCACGCGATACATGTCTCCGGCCACGGTGCCCTTGACGCCGTGGTAGACGAGCAGCCAGCCGTGCTCGGTGCGGAGCGGCGGCGGGCCGATGCCGATCCGCAGCGAGTCCCACCAGGCGCCGTCGCGAGGTTGGAGCACCTGCTCGGGGGCGCTCCAGCTGACGAGGTCGTCCGAGCGGGAGAGAACAATCTCGCCGTGCCCGCCGCCGAATTCGGTCTTGGGACGGTGAAGAAGTACCCAGCGGCCGTCGATCCGGTGCGGGAGGAGCGCCGCGTTCTTGTCCTCGGGTTGCCTGACCATGCCGTGGCGCTCGACGGTGTCGAAGTCCTCTGTGGTTGCAAGAAAGACGGCAGGTCCGGCTGGGCCGTAGGCGGTGCAGGTGATCGCCCAGCGCCCGAGCTCGTCGAGCCACACGACTCGGGCGTCCTCGAACCCCCATTGCTCACTTTCGATCCCGTCGGCGGGGGCGAGCAGCGGCTCGGGCGCGATCGTCCATCCGTCGACGCCGTTCGCCGAGCGGGCGACTGTCAGGTGTGAGATTCCCCGACGGTCTTCGACGCGCGCGAGCAAGACAGTCTGGCCGTCGTAGGCGGCCGCCGCGGGGTTGAAGACGGCGTTCACGGGATAGGGCCAGTCGCCGGCGGTCAGGATCGGGTTGGCGGAGTGGCGCTCGAAGAGCTCGAGCGCGTTCATGCCGCGGCGGGTTCGAGCGCGGGTTCGCGGTCGGCTGCCCGCACGCCGGCGGCGTCGAGGAGGAGCGCGGCGTGGTGGAAGGCGAGCGTCGATTCGGCACCTTCGTTGTCGTTCAACGCATCGTGGCCGAGCCCGTCGCTGCAGCCGCCCGTCGCGAAGTCGTAGAGCGGCTTCTGCAGATGGTTACGGCCCAGGAACCACTCGAACGCTCGAATCGCCCGGACTCCGTGCTCGGCCTTGTGAGTGACAGCGAAGGCAGTCAGCTCGGCTTCGACAAGCGCGGCGGCGTCGAGGGGCTGCTCATCGCCGGCGCCGGGCGCCGGCTCGCCACGGCGGCGGCCGCGGTGACCCGGAAGCCGCAGAGCGTTCTTGTCGAGTCCGCACTCGTCCCCGAGCCAACGCAGCGACTCCAGTCCGACCTCGACGAGCTCCGGCCGGTCGAGCGCGTAGGCGCCGGCGAGGAGTGCCTGGGAAAGCCGAGCGTTGTCGTAGCTGAGCTCGTCTTCGAACCAGCACCAGTCGTCCGTGCAGTTGCGTTCGTAGGCCTCGGCGAGTTGCTCGACGAATCGCTCGAGCTGCCGGTGCGCGGCGGGCTCGCGCCGGTCGGCGTCGAGGCGGGAGAGGCCGAGCACGGCATAGGCCGCCGTTCGCAGGGAAACGTCATCGCCGAGCATGCCGACGAGCCGGTCGAGGAGATCGCGCGCCGGTCGCACGACGGCGGGGATCCACGCCGTCGCAAGGATGTCCCCCAGCGCCCAGATCGAGCGTCCCACGTGGTCGCCAACGTGCGGCTCGTCGAGCCAACGGCGGTCGTAACCCATGAAGTTATGCATCCCGCCGTCCTCAGCAGCCGCTTGAAGAAACGCGAGCGCCCGGTAGAGATTCGACGTCCAGACCTGCTCGTCGCCGCGCCCTGCGAGTGCCAGCGAGACGACCGCCAGCCGGGCGACATCGTCGACGCAATAGCCGCTGCTGCGGTTGGGAATGATTCCGTGCGCGTGCTGCACGATGCCGACATCGTCGGCCAGCGTGAGCAGATGATCGGTGCGCAAGCTCGTCAGGTGCAGGTCGGCGACGCCGGCGGGCCGTCGCCGCGGCGCAAGCTCGCAGGCTTCCTGCAAGACGCGAGCAGTGGCCTCTGCGACGGCCGGCCACGCAAGCGTCGAGCCGATCCGCTGGGCCTCGGCGCGTGCCGCGAGCAGGGTGTCCGGCCGCTCGATGTAGCTGCAGACCGCATCGGCGAGAGCTTCCGAATCGCGGAACGGCACGAGGAGCCCGGCCCCCGAAGCGAGCATGTCCTGTGCGTACCAGTAGGGCGTGGAGACGACAGCACAGCCGGCAGCTATTGCGAACGTGAGTGCGCCGGAAGCGATCTGCTCCCGGTTTCCGTACGGCGTCAGGAAGACGTCGGTTGCGGCGAGCAGGTCCGAGAGCTCGTTGATCGACAGGAACCGATCGTCGAACTCGACATGATCGCCAAGCTCGAGCTCGAACACACGCCGCTCGAGCATCAGCCGGTACTGCTCCCCTTCCCGACGCGAGACGTCCGGATGGGTGCGGCCGGCGATCGTGTAGACGATCTCAGGGTGCCGTTCCATCATCCCCGGTAGCGCTTCGAGCACCGTCTCCAGTCCCTTGCCGGGCGAGATCAGTCCGAAAGTGGAGAGCCGGAAAGGATCGGAGACGGCAGACGATGTGGACCGCTCGACCCGAAGCCCAGCTGCGGCCCGCTCGGCGATCCGCGCCGGCGCTCCGTGCGGCACCACACGCACTTTCCCCTCCGAGCAAGCGCCCGACTCGACCAGCAATCGAAGCGCCGTGTCCGTCATCACGATCACGAGCTCCGCCTCGGCGCACAGCTCCCTCAGCACGTCCCCCTGGTGCGGCGTGGGCTCCGACAGCACCGTGTGCAGGGTCACCACGAGCGGCTGCGCCAGTTCTTGCGCAAACGACAGCACGTACTCCCCGTCACGGCCGCCGAAGATCCCGAACTCGTGCTGAAGCAACACGACGTCGACATCGAGCCGTCCCAGCATCCGAGCAGTGCGGACATAGTCGCCACGCACGGCCTGCACGATCGTCGCGAGCAGGCCTCGCCGCTGGGGGCTCGACGGTTCATGCACAACCGCGACGAGATCGGCGACCGTCACCATGCCCGTGCCGGTCAACGTCGCTCGCAGGTCGGCTGAGAAGGTGCCGATCCCACAGGCACGCGGCGGAAACGTGGAGACAATCGCGGTCCGCACGCGCTAGCCCCGCGACCGCGTCATTCGCTGCGGCCGCTGCAGGCTGCCGCGCACCAACGCCGGCTCTCGGAATCTCTCGGTGGTCGCCGCGCGCAACAAGTAGAGAACCTGCTTCAGGCTCGCCCTCATATTGTCGCTCTCCCCATCGTGATTCCCCCGGAAACGGCAAGCGGCTCGTGCGGGAATCAGAACACGGGGACGCTGATCACACGGTAGCGCAACACGCATTCGCGGACCTCGCCGGCATGAGGTCTAGCGAAGTGCACGGGGCGCGGGGAAGTCGTGTTCGACCATCTGCTTGAGCATCCCGCTCAGACGCCCTTGACTGGTGTGCGCAGCGAGGGGGAGGCGACGGGGCCGCGTCCCCCCGCATCCTTCCAGCGGCCGTCGACCTCGCCGGCGGCGCGAAGACCATGCCCTCCGGCCGCTCGTTGCGGATGATGGCGCCGACTTTCGCGTGATCGTCCCAGGTCGTCGGCTGCGACGATCAGCCGACGATGCTCGTCCTCGTCGTCATGACAGTCCGAGCTTCCGTCGGCTGGCGACGCTCCTGCTCGTCAGGGCGGGTTTCGCGGTCGTGGGGGAGGCCGCAGATGCCGAGGCCGCTCTGCGCGAGGCGGAGCGGCTCCGGCCGGATGTGCTGTTGCTCGACATCGTTCTTCCGGATCGTTCGGTGCTCGCGCACGCGGCCGGTGCCGCGAAAGCGCGAGCTCCTCCGCCACTGGCGTGGCAGCGATCGAGTTCGTGTTGTGCCTTCTCGACGGATGCCTGCGCCTTCTCGACTTCGCGTTGTGCCTGCGTCCAGTGCCGTCGGGCCTTTCGCTCCTCCGTTGCCGCCGCTGTCAGCATCCGCTTTGTCTCCTGTAGTCGTCGGCGGGCCGCCCCGTCACCGGGCCTCGCGCGCTTAGCTTCGCGTTGCCTCCTGGGCGCTGCTTTCGTCGCTGGTGGTTTGCTCGCCGCCCGGTCGGCGCCGGCGCGGTTCTCTCTCTGGGGTCTGGAGGTGCTGTTACTGGCTGCGGGTGGGGCGTGGGCGAGCAAGGTGCCGACGCCGGCCGGCTCGGGCTCGCGCACAAGTCGCGCCTCAAGCAGGTCGCGTGCGGTGTTGTCGTCGACTGCGGCCGCCTGCAGCGTGGGGCGGACCGCCTTGCCGCCCAGGCTGACCAGCTTTTCCAGCTCTTCTCGTTCGGCCTTTGCGGCCGCGGCGAGGTCTCCCTTGCCCGCCACCTGTGCGTCGCGCAGCGTCGCCGCCGCCTACAGGAACGCCTCCACCTGGGCGCGGTGGCCGTAGACGAGGTGGTTCACGGCGGCCGCGGCGGCGGTCGGCTTGCGCAGCGCTTTCACCTGCTCCGCTTGCTCTGGCTGCCCGGCTTTTCGCAGTTCGCGTTCCGCCTGGTTGCGCTCCGGCGTGAACTCCTCGAGGGGGAGCGCGTAGAGGCGGTCGATGATCTCCTCAACATCCATCCGGCTTGTATTCTCTCCGAACGGGTGTGCCCAGCAGGAGTCGTCCACGGGAGCAAAATAGGTTCGCCCCGCGTACCGTCCCGGTCCTCTGTGGCTGGGGTCGACTATCGCTATGAGCTTCGCGGCGGCGACGAGGTGGTCGCGACCGGCCACCTCAGCCGCGAGCAGCCGCTCGAGATCGGGGATCGAATCGAGGTCGGGGGCCAGCACGCGATCGTGCGCACAATCGAGCCGTTGCTAGGTGAATCCGAGTTGCGCCTCGTCTTGCGGCTTCTGCGGGATGGGAGCTAGAGCCTCGAGCTGCCTCCTCGCCGAGGGATCGGCGCCGTCGAGTCCGAAGAACCTCTCTCCGCGACGAAGAAGATGATGCAGTTCGCATCACCGGTGGCGTCCGGCGACTCAAGCCACCGGCGTGAGCAGCCGGCGGTCACCTGCCCGATGACCTGGTTCTGCTTGTGAGACCGGCGCACAAGCGGCGACCCGAAAATGGAATTTGCAGGCACTTTGCGTTTAGGCCTCGGGCCACGAGTGGACCACAAGACGCCGCTCTGGTGCCGTGAGCGACAACAGAAGTTCCTATTTGCAGGGAAAGTTCGGAGCGGGAGCGACGGGACTCGAACCCGCGACCTCCGGCGTGACAGGCCGGCGTTCTAACCAACTGAACTACGCCCCCGCGGGATGGCCCAGTGTAGCGCCCTCCGCCGGCCGCGGCCTCTACGCTGGCGCCGTGCGCTCGACCTCGCCGACTGGATCGCGATCGGGATCGTGCGTCTCGCGGCGCTCGGCGGATGCGTCGCGGCCTGGTCGTCAGCGCGTTCTCCCTCGTCGGGCTCGCGGCCGGCGCCTACATCGGCTCGCGCATCGCGCCGCACCTCCTGCACGGCGGCTCGAGCTCGAGGTGGACGCCGGTCGCGGGACTCGTCGGCGCGGTGATCGGCGCGATGCTCTTTCAGATCGGGGCGCTCTTCGCCGGCTCCTTCGTTCGCGGCGGGCTGCGGCTGAGCCCGCTGCGGGTGCTCGACTCGGCCGGCGGGCTCCTCCTCGGCGTCGCCATCGGGCTGGCGATCGTCTGGGTCGGATCCTCGGTCGCGCTGCTGACGCCCGGGAGAGACGGGATTGCGCTCCCAGGTCGAGCGCTCGGCGATCGTCAAGCAGCTCAACGCCGCGCTGCCGCCGCGCACCCTGCTCAACCTGCTCGCGCGCATCGACCCGTTCCCGTCGATCGCCGGCCCGAGCGCGCCGACGCTGCCGCCGAGCGCCGGCGTCCTGCGCGACCGGTCGATCAGGCAGGCGAGCGCGCGGGTCGTCAAGGTGCTCGGGACAGCCTGCGGGGTGGGCGTCGAGGGGAGCGGCTGGTTCGCGGGGCCCGACCTCGTGGTCACGGCAGCGCATGTCGTCGCGGGGGCCCGCGACACGATCGTCCAGATCCCCGGAGACTCGCTCTCTCACCCGGTCGACGTCGTACTGCTCGATGTCCACAACGACGTCGCCGTGCTCCGCGTCCCCGGCGCGGACGAGAAGCCGCTGCGGCTAGCGGACCCGCACCCCGGCGCCGCCGTCGCGATCCTCGGCTACCCCCTCGACGGGCCGCTCGCCGCGACCGCGGGCCGGATCGGGAACACGGCGACGGTGCTGACGCAGGACGCGCTCGGACACGGGCCGGTGGAGAGGACGATCACGGCCGTCGCCGGGAAGGTCGAGCACGGCAACTCCGGCGGGCCGGTGGTCGACCGGGCCGGCAACGTGGAGTCGACGATCTTCGCGGCGCGCCTCGGCTCGGCGAGCGGCTACGGCGTGCCGCCGTCGATCCTGCGCAGCGATCTCGCCCGCGCCGGCACCCGCTCCGTGCCGGCGGGCGCCTGCGCCCCCTAGGCCGGCGGCTCGGGAAGCAGCCCGACGACGTCGAGCGGCCGGCGGAACGGCGCGACGACGTAGACGCCGCCCGCGACCGCGCGCGCACCCTCGATCAACTCCTGCCCGAGCGCGAGGCCGACGTCACGCGCGGCCGGGCCGGCGGCCCGATACCGCTCCTGCACCTGCTCTGGGACGACGATGCCAGGCACCTCGTTGTGGACGCGGACGAGCGTCTCGGTCGTCCGGATCGGCCAGACGCCGACGAGCACGGGCACCGGCCATTCGCCGCCGATTCTCTCCCGGAACGCGTCGAGTGCCTCGAGGTCGAACAGGATCTGGGTCATCGCGAACCGCGCTCCCGCGGCGACCTTGCGGTGGAAGCGGTCGGCCTCGAGCCCGAGGTCGTCGGCGGTCGGGTTGACGGCGGCGCCCGGGAAGAACGTCGTCGGCGCGTCGATGGCGCGGCCGTGCCAGTCCTCGCCCGCGTTGAGCTTCGCGATCAGCTCGACGAGGCCTATCGAGTCGACTTCGTAGACGGCGTGCGTGCCGGGGTAGTCGCCCGCCTCGGGCGGGTCGCCGGTCACCGCGAGGATGTTCCGCACTCCCTCCGCATGCGCGCCGAGGAGAAGCGACTCGAGCCCGGTGATCGTCGAGTCGCGCGGGGTCAGGTGCGGGATCGTCTCGACGCCGGTGAACCGCTCGATCGCGACCGAGGCCATGATCCCGCTCATCCGCGCCCGCGCGCGCGGGTTGTCGTTCACGTCGACGAACTGCGCCCGGCCCGACTCCCGCACGGCGCGCGCCGTCTCGATCAGCGCCTCGGGATTCGCCCCGAGCGGCGGGTCGACCTGGACGGAGATTGCGAACTCGCCTTCGCGCAGCAGCCGGGCGAGCAGCGTCTCGCCGGTCGCCGGCTCGAACGGCGCCGCCCGCTCTCGCTCGCGGACGAGGAAGGAGCCTGCTGGACGGCGGCCGGCGTCGACTGCCTCGCGGATCGCCGCGATCTGCGCCGGGGTCGTCCCGCAGCAGCCTCCGATCAGCCGCGCGCCGAGCGCGCGAGCCTGCGCCGCGAACTCCGCGAAGTACCCCGGCGTCGCATGCGGGAAGACGATCCGCTGCCCGGTCATGCTCGCGAGCCCGACGTTCGGCAGCGCGGCGAGGACTTCTCCGTCGCCGCCCATGCGGGCCAGCGCCGCGAGCGCCGCCGCCGGGCCCGCGCCGTGGTTCGCGCCGTAGGCGGCGAGGCCGAGCGGTCGTAGCCGGGCCGCCGCGTCCTCCGCCCTCACGCCGGCGAGCGTCTCTCCCTGGGCGTCGAACGTCAGGAGCGCGACGAGCGGCAGCGCCGAGACGGAGCGGATCGCGCCGATCGCCGTCTCGAGCTCCTCCAGGTCGAAGAACGTCTCGACCATGAACAGGTCGACGCCCCGGCCCTCGAGCACCCGCGCCTGCTCGGCGAAGAGCTCGGCCGGATCCGTGCGGGCCAGCTCGACGTCGCCGAGGGGGCCGATCGAGCCGGCGATGAAGACGTCGCGGCCGGCGACCTCGCGCGCCTCGCGCGCGATGCGCACGGCGGCGGCGTTGATCGACTCGAGCTCGTCGCCGAGGAACCGCCGCGCGAGCTTCGCCCGGTTCGCTCCGAAGCTGTTCGTCTCGATCAGCTCGGCGCCCGCCCGGATGATAGCCGAGATGCACCTCGAGCACGCTCTCGGGCGCGCGGAGGTTCGCCTCCTCCGGGCAGCGGAGGTCGGGCACCGCGCTCGAGAGCAACGCACCCATGCCGCCGTCGGCGACGATCGGCGTCTCCGACGCGAGCCGCTCCTCGAACCTGCTCATCGCCTAGCGTCGTCCTCGTCGCGGTAGACGTGGATGTCGCCGACGAAATCGGCGCCGATCGCCGCCAGCATGGAGATCGCCGCCGCGTCGAGCCCGATCGTCGGATTGTCGGAGAACGTGTGCTCCGCCACCGTCAGGCGGATGGAGTGAGTCGCGGGGTGACGGCTGATCCCGCGGAGCGCAGGCGCGAGCGGGCGCAGGCGCTGGATCAGCTGCTCGGCGTGCTCGCTCGGATCTGCGGTCTCGGCGAGGGACGACGAGAATTCGAAGCCGCTGTACTCATCCGTGTCGCGCACCCGGCGGCTCGTGCCTTGGCCGCGGCGCCACTCCCGGTCCACGGGCGCGCCCAGTGCGCGCAGTGCCGGCACCGGGTCGTCGCTGTCGAGGAGCACCGTCAGGTGTGCCTCCGCGGAGGTTCGCGTCTCGGCCTCGTCTCGAGTCATGCGTCGTGGACGGTGCGGCCTTCCATCCCTCCTGCGACCGTCACGAGCTCGCCGGTGACGTGGCCCGAGAGCTCGTCCGAGGCGAGCACGACGACTGCGCGAGCGATGTCGTCCGCGACCGCGACCTTGCGCAGCGCCATCGTCCGGCTGAGTCGGGCGACGAATTCGTCGTCGAGCTCGCCGCGCGTCATCGGGGAGTACGTCCAGCCCGGCGCGACGGCGTTCACGCGGCCGCGCGGCGCGATCCGGACGATCTCGTTCTTGAGGCTGAGAAGCAGCCCGACCTGGATCGCCGCCTTGGCGGCGGCATAGTCGGCGTGGCCGGCTTCCCCGAAGCGCCCTGCAGTCGAGCCGACGAGGACGAGGTTGCCGTGGCCGGTGCGCTCGACGAGACGCAGGAACCCCCGCGCCGTGAGGAAGGTCGCCGTGAGGTTCGCGCGCAGCGTCGCCTCCCACCGCTCGAGCGGCAGCTGCCAGACGGGCTCGTCCTCGCGCGGCCAGAAGCCCGCGACCGCGGCGCACACCTCGACGTCGTCCGCCCGCGCGAACAGCTCGTCCACCTGCGCCTCGTCGGTCAGGTCTGCCTGGATCGCCACGCCGCCCACCTCCGCGGCGAGCTCGTCGGCCCGGTCACGGCTCGTGTTGTAGTGGACGGTGACCCGCGCGCCCTCGGCCGCGAACGCGCGCACGCACGCCGAGCCGATCCCCCCAGCCCCACCGGTCACGAGAACGCCCTTGCCGGCCAGTCCCGTCTCCACGGCCTGACGTTATCGTCCCGCCGTGCGCGTCCACATCATCAGCGACATGGAGGGCGTCGCCGGGATCGTCAAATGGCAGCAGGTGTCCGGCGGCGAGAAGCTCTACAACGAGGGCCGCGTCCTCTACACCGAGGAGATCAACGCGGCCGTGCGCGGCGCAAAGACCGCGGGCGCGACCGAGATCGTCGTCATGGACAACCACGGCGCCGGCGGCGCCTACAGCTTCAACTCGCTGCTGCCGGAGCTCCTCGATCCCGCCTGCGAGTTCGTCGTGCAGGAGGAGTGGACGGAGTACACCGGCTTCCTCGAGAGCGGCTGCGACGCCGCGCTCCTGGTCGGCATGCACGCGATGGCCGGCACGGGCGACGGCGTCCTCTCGCACACCGTCTCCGGCCAGGCGTGGCAAAACCTCCGCTTCAACGGCACGCTGGTTGGCGAGACCGGGATCAACGCGGCGATCTGCGGCCACTGGGACGTGCCGGTCGTGCTCGTGACGGGCGACCGCGCGGTGTGCCGGGAGGGGCGGGAGCTGCTCGGAGACGGGCTCACGACGGTCGAGGTCAAGGAGGGTCTCGGCCGCTTCAGCGCCCGCATGAAGACGCCGGCAGAGGCGCGCGAGCTGATCGAGGCCGGCGCGAGGAAGGCTCTCTCCGACCTCTCGGCCGTCAAGCCCTACGACCCGGGCAAGCCGTGCGAGATAGAGATCGAGTTCACCTCACCCGATCGCCTGCAGGAATACGCGAACCGCAAGGGCGTCGAGGTCACCGGCGGCCGCTCGCTCGTCGCCCGCGGCGACGACTGGTGGTCAGCGTGGTCGAGCTTCTTCTTTTAGTCTCGCGCCTACGCCACCAGCCCAAGGAGGGGTCACTATGAAGCGTCGGTTCAGGGCACCGAGCACGGCGTTCGTCATTTCGCTGATCGCGTTGTTCGTCGCGCTCGGCGGGACGACGTATGCCGCCACGGGTTACATCAAGGGCACGCACATCAAGCCCCATTCGATCCCCAAGAATCGGTTGACAAACCGCGCGATCAAGGGCCTCAAGGGAGATCGCGGCCGCACAGGCGCTCGTGGACCGATAGGCCCTCAAGGGCCAACCGGCGCACAGGGGAATGCAGGGCTGCAGGGGACTGCAGGAACGCCGGGAGCGCCGGGAATGAGTGACTACACGGTTGTCACGAACACGAACAGCGTTTCCGCGAACAGCATCGGCGCGACAGCCGCCTGTCCGGCGGGCACGAAGGCGTTGGGCGGCGGTGGCGAGGTGCTGAGCGGAACGTCCTCAATCGGGCCGTTCGAGGACGGCAGCTTTCCGGCAAACGGCGGCTGGCTCGTCGAGTACCAAATGGGCGTGTCAGGCAACTTCAGCCTCTCTGTGAAGGTCTACGCGATATGCGCAAAGGTCGGCTCCTGAGACTCGGCCCTTCGCCTGAGCGTCGCTGTCGTTCCGGCTAGACGCCGGCGCGCTCGACGATTCCCAGACCTTCCACGAGCGTGAAGAACGCGCGCGCGAACGGCGACGCTTCGCTGCGTGCGCGCACCTCGTCCCAGTCGATCTGCTCGCGCAGCGCCCGGGCGTAACTGAGCAACTGCGCGAAGTCCGGCTCCTGCTCGTTGAGGGCGAGGAGCTTCGTCGACATCACGTCCTCGAGCGTGAAGACGTGGACGCGCACCGCGGCAACCTCGAGCAGCGGCGCCCGCTCGATCGTCTCGTCGGTGATCGGGCCTCCCGACGGCGCGAAGATGAGGTCGATCAGGGCGCCGTTGTCGTGCCACGCCTTGTACAGCCAGCCCTCGGGCGGGCGCTCGGTGCGGAGGCCGACCCGGTCCATCGCGTCGAGCGCCGCATCGGCGTCTTCCGGCTTGATCATGAAGTCGACGTCGTGCTCGCTCTTCGGGCCGCCGCGCGCCCACGCGGCCAGCCCGCCGCCCAGAACGAACGGGATCTCGCTCTGTTGCAGCGCTCCGGCGCCCATCCTCATCGCGTCGAGCAGCTCCTCGAAGGTCGGTTCGGGCATCGTCGGGTCGTTTCCGGTTTGTCCGATCGCGCAACATGAGGCTTCGTGGTTCGCGTAGCGGCAGCGGCCGACATCCACGCCTCGGACGTGACTCGCGAACGGGTGGAGCGCGCGTTCGCCGAGCTTGCAGGGGAGGCAGACGTCGTCCTCCTCGCGGGCGACCTCACCACGAGCGGGGAGCCGGAGCAGGCCCGGGTGATCGCAGACGCCTGTCTGCAACTCGACGTGCCGATCTTCGCCGTCCTCGGCAACCACGACCACCACGCGGGGCGGGCGGGCGAGATCGAGGACGTGCTCGGCGGGGCCGGCGTGCGGATCCTCGACCGAGCGTGTGCGAGCTGCGAGGTGGACGGGCTCGAGCTCGGCGTCGTGGGGACGAAGGGCTTCGTCGGCGGCTTCCCCGGCTCGGCGCTGCCGGACTTCGGCGAGCCGCTGCTCCGCCGCGTCTACGCCGAGACGAGCGCCGAGGCCGAGGCGATCGCGCGCGGGCTGCAGGAGATCGTCCACTGCGACCTGCGGATCGTCCTTCTCCACTACTCGCCCGTCGTCGACACGCTCGAGGGCGAGCCGCCCGGCATCCACACGTATCTCGGCTGCGAGCGTCTGGCGACGCCGATCGCCGAGAACGGCGCCGACCTCGTCTTGCACGGACACGCCCACGCAGGCTCGTTCGAGGGCTGCATCGGCGACATCCCCGTCTACAACGTCGCCGTCCACGTCACGGGCCGCAACTTCTGGATCTTCGAGCTCGACGGCAGCGGGGTGCGGCGCGGCGGCGAGGTCGTGGAGGTGCGCGAGCCTCCCTCGTAGCTAGGTTTTCGGACGTGGAAGGCAAGGTCGTCCGCATCTCGATCGCGCCCGTCAAGGCGCTGCACGTCGTCAATCCCGACGAGGTGGAGCTCGGGCACGCCGGCGTCGCCGGCGACCGCCGCTTCTGGCTCGTCGACCGCGACGGCCGGCTCGTGAACGACAAGAAGCGCCCGCAGCTGCTGCGCGTTCATCCCGCGTGGGACGAGGCGACGCGACAGCTCGTCCTCTCGTTCCCGGACGGCAGCGAGGTGGAAGGGGTCGTCGAGCCTGGCGAGCCCGTCGAGGCGGAGATGTACGGCCAGCCGCACGCGTCCCGTGCGGTTCCGGGGCCGTGGCAGGAGGCGCTCTCGGACTACGCGGGGGAGCCGCTGACGCTCCTGTGGTCGGAGAGCGGCGCGGTCGACCGGGGCACCGGCGGCGGCGCGGTGACGCTGATCTCCCACCGCTCGCTCGAGCGGCTGGGGCAGGAGGCCGGCGTGACGGGCCCGGTTGACGGGCGTCGTTTTCGCATGCTGTTCGAGATCGACGGCGTCGGGGCGCATGAGGAGGACGAGTGGTTCGGCCGCCGCGTCGAGATCGGCGGCGCGGTCGTGGCGTTCGTCGGCGATGTCGGCCGCTGTGTGGTGACGAAGAAGAATCCGGACACCGGCGAGCACGATCTCGAGACGCTGGACACGCTGGCGGCCTACCGCCGGGAGGGGCGGACCGAGCCGCTGCCGTTCGGCGTCCACGGCGCCGTCGTCCAGCCGGGACGTGTCCGCGTCGGTGATCCCGTGCGCCCGCTCGTCCGCGAGCCGGTCGAGACATAGCAGGGTCGCTATGCTCTCGTCATGGCGGCGAGAGCGCGGAAGAAGGCACCGGCACCGGAAAAGGGTCCGGTCGAGCGGCTGCACGAGCGGATCGTCGCGGGTGACCGCGGCTGGTTCTTCGCCCGGATCGCGGACCGGGTCGTCGAGCGGCGCACCGCGATGGGCCTTTCGCAGCGCGAGCTTGCCGAGCTATGCGGCACGACGCAGTCGGCGATCGCGAGGCTCGAGCGCGGCGGCAGGCCGCCGCGGATCGACACGCTCCTCCGCATCGCCGAGGCGCTCGACTGCGAGCTCGTGGTCGAGCTCGAACCCCGCAAGTAACACACTGTTCCTAGGTTGGACATGTCCCGCATCGTCGTGGCGGTTGCCGGCGACTCGATCTCGGCCGGCTCGCCGCTGTGGGATCCCGACGAGGCCGTCCGGGCGCGGATCGCGGCGCCGGACGAGCGGAGCCAGTGGCAGTTCTGGGCGTCGCGCGCCGACGCTCGGCTCGAGTTCCGGACGACCGCGGTCTATGGCGAGCGCACCGACGAGATCGCCCGGAGGCTGGAGCGCGTCCTGCCGGGCGCCGACGTGCTCGTCGTCCAGGGCGGCATCAACGACGTCGTGCAGCAGCGGTCGGTGGACGAAGCAGCCCGAGATCTCGAGGCCATGCTGGATCGCGGCCGCGCCGCCGGACTAGCGCTCGCGCTCGCCGACGTGCTGCCGTGGAACAACGGAGACGCGCGGGCGTCGGAGCACATCGCGCGCCTCAATGCGCTCATCCGGCAGCTAGCCGACGCAGCGGGCGCGACGCTCCTCCCGTTCCACGACACGCTGGTGGACGCGGCCGAGCCGCGCCGGATGCGGCCCGGACTGACGGACGACGGAGACCACCCCTCCATCGAGGGCCACCGGCTCCTCGGCGAGCGTGCCTTCCACCTCCCCAAGTAACACTGTGTTACAAGGAAAGACAGGTCCGGGATTCGGGATTCAGACGTCGAGCTCGAGGCCGTCGTAGGCACGCTCGACACCGTCCGGGAGCGGTAGCTCGTCCGGCCGGTGGATGATCACGAGCCTGCTCGCGCCGGACGTCTCGAATGCCTCCTGCGCCTCGTCCCAGGTGAGATGCCCGCGGATGCCCTGCTCTGCCTGGGCGAGCGTCGCCTCGCAGAGAAAGAGGTCGGCCTTGCGCGCGAGGTGGATCAGGCCGGGGCAGGGGGCCGAGTCGGCGCTGTAGGCGAGCGTCCGCTCGCCGTTCGTGACACGGAGGCCGTAACTCTCGAGCGCGTAGTGCAGCATCCGAAAGGCGCCGAGCTCGAAGCCGGCGGCGGAGAACGTCGTCCTCTCCTCGTACTCGTGCACGTCGAAGAGCTCGAGGATCGCGTTCGCGTAGAGGACGGGATCGAGCCCGTGGAGCGTGTCGCGGCCGCCCCGCGGCAGCCACAGCTCGGGCGCGGGCACCTCGCGCCCGGCGCCGAAGAGCCCGCCGAACGCCCACGGCACCAGGTCGCCCCAGTGGTCGAGGTGGAAGTGCGTGATCACGATCGCGTCCAGCCGGGGCCAGCCCTCGAGCCGGCGGAGGCGGGGCAGCACGCCGGGCCCGCAGTCGAGCAGGAGCCTGCGGCCGTCCTCCTCGACGAGGTAGCCCGACTGGGCGCCGCCCGGGTTCGGCCAGGCCGGCGAGCAGCCCACTACTTGAACTTGCATCCGCTTATCCTCGCTGCTGGACGTCCGATTTCGCACGGGGAAGCGCCGCACGATATAAATGCGGCGGTGAGCGTCTCTATCGACACCCTGAAGAAGGTGCCGCTCTTCTCGGAGCTCGACGACCGCGAGCTCTCGCAGATCGCCAGCAGCATGCGCGAGCGCCGCTTCAAGGAGGGCGACACGGTGACGCAGGAGGGCTCCGGCGGCGCGGGCTTCTTCATCGTCGAGGAGGGCGAGGCGGAGGTGTCGGTCGGCGGCGAGGCCAAGACATCGATCGGCCCGGGCGACTACTTCGGCGAGATCGCGCTGCTCAACGACTCGCCGCGCACCGCGACCCTCACGGCTCGCACCGACATGGTCTGCTACGGCATGACGCCGTGGGACTTCCGGCCGCTCGTCGAGAGCAACTCGGGGATCGCCTGGAAGCTCCTCACCGCGATGTCCGCGAAGCTGCGCTGAGCTAGGAGGCTGCTAGCCGCGGAAGCGGCGGGCGCCGTAGTAGCTGGCGCCGTACCAGCCGTGCATCGTCGTGATGCGGACGACGGCTCCGCTGTGCGGCGCGTCGATGAAGCGGCCGCTGCCGGCGTAGATGCCGACGTGACTCGCGCCGGCGAAGAAGACGAGGTCGCCCGGCCGCAGCCCGCGGCGGCCGACACGGTGGCCCCGCCCGAGGTCGGCCCAGCTCGAATGCGGCAGCCCGATGCCGAAGTGGGCGTAGACGAAGCGGACGAGCCCTGAGCAGTCGAAGCCGGTGCGCGGCGACGTGCCACCCCAGCTGTAGCGGATGCCGAGGAAGTGCCGCGCATAGGCGACGATCCGGTGGCCCAGCATCTCCCGCGTCGCCGTCGCCGGGACCGACATCAGGTGACGCCTGCGCAGCGGCACGAGGTCTGCCATCTTCATCGAGACTGCCGGCGCGGCCGACCCGTGGCCTGCCCGACCCTGAAGCGGACGCAGGAGCGCCAGCACGAGTGCGAGGGCGATGGCGAGCAACAGTATGAGAAGGCGGATTGGCCGCATGAAGACTTGGTGCTCCCGTCGATGGGCGCGGCCGTCGCATGGTGCGGCCGCTCGCTCTCGGCGTGGCCCGGAGTTGAGCACACGCGGCGGTCGCTGGTATCACCCGATCGGGTCAGGGACCGCAGCTTCCGCCAGGTTGGCGTAGGTTCGGCCAAAAGTCCTTACAGCGCTCTCGGCCCACTCTTCGCCTGCTCACAGCGCCGTCTCACACGCGCCGGGCTGAATGGAGACATGCCGCAGGCGACCCGAGTCGAAGCAGGACGCAGACGCGCGAGAGCCGCGAAGCGGGCGGTCACCCTCACCGCCGCGGCCGGCTTCGCCGTCCTGCTCGCAGTCGCCCGGCAGGGGCATCCCGCCGCCGGCACGTCGACGACCCCCACGTCGACCAGCAGCGTGTCGCACTCGACGGGAAGGTCCTCCTCCCTCGACCAGAGCGGTTCCTCGCTCGGCGGCGGCTCGATAGCGCCGTCGTCGGGCGGGAGCCCTCCGGTGGCCAGCCAGACGTCGTGAACGCGATCGACTGGTACGCCGCGCGCGCAGCGGGCGTGGTCGCGTACTGCCTGCTCACGAGCGGCGTGCTCCTCGGCGTGCTCCTCGCCGGCCGCGCCCGGCTGCCCCGGTGGCCGCAGTTCGCGGTCACCGACGTCCACCGCTTCGTCGCGCTCCTGACCGGTGCGTTCGTCGCGCTCCACGTCTACACGCTGCTCCTCGACCGGTACGTCCACACCTCGCTCGTGGCCGTGCTCGTGCCGGGCGCGGATTCCTACCGGCCGTTCTGGGTCGCCCTCGGCACCGTCGCGCTCGAGCTGCTGGCGGCGGTCGGGATCTCGAACCTGCTGCGGAAACGGCTCGGACATGCGCGCTGGCGGCGGATCCACTACCTCACCTTCGCCGTCTGGGCGGCGGCGACCGCGCACGGGATCGGGGCCGGCACGGACGCCGGCGCCGGGTGGCTCCGCCTCCTCTACGTCGTCTCCGTCGGAAGCGTCGCGGCGGCCGTCGCCTGGCGGGCCGGCCGCTCGGCCGCTGCGGCCCCGGCGCGCGGCTGAGCCTGGCCCGGGAGCGCCTCGCGCGATACGCTCCGGGGCCGTGGCGGTCAGCTCATCCCTCAGCGCAAGCGGAATCAGGTGGAACCTCGGCGATCTCGAGCCCGACGCCGAGCAGGGCAGGCGCGAGTGGGACGAGCTCCTCGCCCGGTCCCGCGACTTCGCCGAACGGCGCCGGGGCACGGTTGGCTCCGCCGGGCCGCAGGGGCTGCGGGAGCTGCTCGACGAGCTCGACGACCTCGCGCAGGACATCTCCCGCGTCCACTTCTACGCGACCGCCCGTGAGCACACCGAGGCGATGGATCCCGAGACCAACGACCTGGCCACACTGGCCCGCGACCGGGCCGCCGACCTCGAGAGCCTCCTCCTCTTCGTCGAGCTCGAGTGGCTGGCGCTCGACGATGCCGAGGCGGAGTCGCTGCTCGGCGCCCCCGAGCTCGAGGGGTACGCCCATCGCCTGCGGGTGGCTCGGGAGGAGAAGCCCTACGCCCTGGCCGAGGGAGAGGAGCAGGCACTCAACGTCCGCGGCCCGGTGCTCTCGGCGTGGAGCTCGCTCCACGGCCGGGAGCTCGCGACGCTGACGGTCGAGTTCGACGGAGGCGACGGCCCCGAGCCGCACACGATCGACCGCCTGCTCTCGTACGTCCACAATCCCGACCGCGAGGTGCGGCTCGCCGCGCTCGACGTCCTCTTCGAGGCGTTGGAGGGGCTCGGAGACGTGCAGGCGGCCTGCTACGACGCGCTCGTCGGCGACCGGCTCGCCGTCGACCGGCTGCGCGGGATCCCCGACGCGATGTGGCCGACGAACCAGCGCAACGAGCTCGACGGAGAGGTGGTCGAGACGATGATGGCGGCGATCGAGGAGCACTACCCGCTTGCCCGCCGCTGGTTCGTGCGCAAGGCGGAGGCGCTCGGGCTCGACCGGCTCCTCCTCGCCGACCAGTACGCGCCGGTGGGCAGCGACCGTCGGGTCGAGTGGACGGAAGCGGTCGAGATGGTCGAGGGCTCGCTGCGGGACTTCGACCCGCGGCTGGCCGAGATCTTCCTCACGTGCCTCGAGCGTGGCCACGTGGACGCCGAGCCGCGTCCCGGCAAGGTCGGAGGCGCGTACTGCAACTCGATCTCGAAGCGGGTCCTGCCGTTCGTCCTCCTCAACTACACCGACCAGCTTCGCGACGTCGTCACGCTCGCGCACGAGTTCGGCCACGCCGTGCACGGGACGCTCGCGCTCGAGCGGCAGGCGTACCGCTCGTACCACACCGGCCTGGCGCTGGCCGAGGTGCCCTCGACGTTCGCGCAGCTCCTCGCGGTCGAGCGGCTGATCGACCAGGAGGAGGATCCGGCTACGCGCGTGATGCTCCTCGCCGACCGCGCCGAGGGCGCCATGGCCTCGATCTTCCGCCAGACGATGATGGCGCGCTTCGAGCAGCGCGCGTACGGCGTCCGCGGCGAAGGGAAGGGGCTGACCCGCGACCGGCTCTCGGAGATCTGGATCGAGGAGAACGAGCGCTACTACGCCGACGCGCTCGAGCTGCCCGAGGGGTACCGGCTCGGCTGGTCGTACATCCCGCACTTCATCCACGTTCGCTTCTACACCTACGCGTACGCGTTCGCGCACCTCATCGCGTTCACGCTCGCGGCTCGCTACCGCGAGGATCCCGAGCGGTTCGTGCCGGCGTATCTCGATTTCCTCGGGAGCGGCGCCTCGCGCTCGCCACAGGACCTGCTCGCGCCGATCGGCGTCGACCTCCGCAACCCGCAGACGTGGGCGGACGCCTTCGCCGAGTTCGACCGCTGCGTGACGGAAGCCGAAGCCGGCGTCGCGGCCCTTTAGCCCGCTCAGGCGGCGGCGTAGCCCTCGCGGCGGAGGAGCTCGCGGGCTCGCGCGGCGTTGTCGGCGCCCGCGACGATGATCACCAGCACGCCGCCGTACTCCGGCGAGACGTGGCGCAGCTCGAAGTCCTCGAGGTTGATCTGGGCGGAGCCGAGGATCTGGGTGATCCGCGCGAGGACGCCGGGCCGGTCGGGCACACGGACGCGAATCCGGTTCAGCTGCGCCGGCTCGGTGCGATAGGCGAACGAATCCAGCCGCTCCCGCGCCGCCGCGGCGGTGGCGATCGAGGACTCGATCGAGTCGCGGTCTGCCGCCCGCAGCGACCGCTCGAGCTCGTCGAGAGAGGCGCGGAACCCCGCGAGCGCCGCGGCGATCTCGTCGGCGTTGCCGAGGAAGATGTCGCTCCACACAGTCGTGTTGGCGCCGGCGAGCCGGGTCATCTCCCGCAGCGAGGCGCCGGCGAAGGCGAGCGGCGCGTCGTCGTCCGCCGCCGCTTCCGCGACGCGCAGCATGAGGACGTTCGCGAGCGCATGGGGGAGGTGGCTCGTGAGGGCGAGCAGGCGGTCGTGAGCCTCGGCCTCCGTCCGGACCGGGCGCGCCCCGAGCGAGACGACGAAACGCTCCACGAGCGCGACGCTCTCCGCCGACGAGGCGTCGGTCGGGGTGAGGAACCAGGTGGCGGCGTCGAAGAGATCCGCGGACGCGCGGGCCGGGCCGCCGGTCACGCCGCCGGCCACGGGATGCCCGGGGACGAAACGAGGATCGGCGATCGAGCCGAGCGGGCGCTTCGTCGACGCGACGTCCGTGACCACCGTGTCGCTTCCAGCGGCAGCGAGCACCTCCCGCACGACGGCTGGAGCGCCGCCGACCGGGACCGCGACGACGACGAGCTCGGCGTCGGCTACCGCGTCGGCGAGCGAGGCCGCCGGCTCGAGCGCCCCGCGAGCCGCGGATCCTTCGAGCACGCCACGGTCGCCGTCGAACCCGCGGCAGCGCGTGCCGGTACGCGCCGCGGCGAGGGCGACGGACGTGCCCACGAGCCCGGTGCCGACCACGGCCAGGCGTTCGACCGCGCTCGCCCGTCCGGGCGACGCGGCGGGCGCCTGCGGCGCCCGGCGGTCCGCCGCGACCTCCTGCTTGAGCACGTCGAGGACGGCAGAGAAGATCGACTTCACGCCCCGTTCGGACAGGGGTCCCGGGTTCGCTGCGACGAGCGCCTCCAGCAGCTCCGCCTCCCGCTCCGGGTCGATCCAGCGCTCGCCGGCAGCGTCCTTGTAGTCGCGGACGGATGCGACGAGCTCGAGTCGCCGGTTGAGGAGCTCGAGCAGGCGCCGGTCGAGTTCGGAGATCTCGGTCCGGAGTCCCTCGAGCTCGCTCATGAGAGGTGTTTCTCTCCCGCCTCCACCGCGACTGCCAGCCGATTCGCCGGCGGCGCCAGCGGACAGACCCAGCCGGGGTCGTACGAGCAGGACGGGTTGTACGCGAAGTTGAAGTCGAGCACGAGCCGCCCCTCCTCTTCCCCGAGATCCGCTCCCTTCACCGTGTCGAGGAGATAGCGCCCACCGCCGTACGTCTCCGTCCCGCTCGTCGTGTCGCGAAAGCAGAGAAAGACCCCGCCGCCGTAGCCGGCGAGCCAGTCGAGCTCCAGGGTCAGCGGCTCGCCGCGCAGCTGGAAGTGCGCCCGCGCGAAGGGTGTGAACAGCATCGGCTCGGGCCCGCTCGTCTCGATCGCTTCGGGAGCCGCCTCGAGATCCTCGAGCTCGGCGACGACGCGCGCCCCGGGGTCGTAGTCGTAGTACGCGAGGTCGGAGTAGCCCGGCCGCGGCGACTGCGGGTGCGTGCGGAAGAGCTCGTCTCGCGTCGAGCGCCACAGCCGCCAGGCCGCTTCGGGATCGCTCGAGGCGCGGATCTCGGCATAGAGCGCGAAGACGCGCCGCTTCCAGTCGAGCAGCTCCAGGATGTCCGCGACCGCCATGACGCGACGCTACCGCGCGAGCTCTCGCACGCGCTTCATGGCGCGGCCGAGCGAGTCTTCGTCGAAGAGGTACGGAGTCGCGTTCGCGACGTAGCGGAGCGGGCCGTTCAGGTCTTCGCTGCCGGCGGCGGCGTTGGCGAGGTAACGGACGGGGATCTCGTGGCAGACGACGAGCGTCACCGGCTCGGCGCGTGCGAGGAGCCGCTCGAACGCGCCGGCGTAGCGGAGCGCGGCCTCGTCGAGGCTCTCGCCGCCGGGGAAGCGCACCTTGCGGTCGTGGTGCGCCGCCGACTCGCGATAGGCGTCGAGCGACGCGCCCTCGAGGTCGCCGATCCGCACGTCCCCAAGGTCCTCGTCGACGATGTGGGGCACGTCTCGACTCCCGAGCGCGATGTTCGCCGTCTGAAGCGCGCGCGGAAACGGCGAGACGGCGACGAGGTCGATCGGCAGCGCCGCAAGCTGGCCTCCGAGCCGCGTCGCCTCCTCGATTCCCTGCTCCGACAGGCCCCGGTCGAGCTCCGGATCGCCGTTGACGACCTTGTCGACGTTGAAGAGCGACTGACCGTGCCGCGCGAGGAGGAAGAGCCGCATCGCGCAAGGTTAAGCCGCCAGGTTTAGCTGCGGCCGGCTCCTCAGGCGCAACGTCCCGCACGCGCGCCACCGGAGCCGGACCGCAAGCTCCGGCGTTGTTTTCCGTTCAGGCGCGCCCGAAACGCGGGGATCCGCGTCAGCCGCGCCCGACGCGCCGCTTCGGGAACAGCCAGTAGTCGGCCACCACGCCTACGGCCCAGACGACGATCGTCCCGCCGGCGAGGTCCCAGAAGCCGTTGATGTGCAAGCCGCTGACGATCAAGTCGGTGAGCCAGAGGATGAACATCGCGACGAAGAACCACGCGATGCCGAGCGTGAGGATGGCGAGCGGGAGCGTCAGGAGCTTGAGCAGCGGCTTCACGAACGTCGCGAGCAGGCCGTAGACGAGGGCGGCGAGGATCAGCGTCCCGGCCGATCCGCCCACCGAGATGCCGGTGAAGATCCAGGCCGCGAGCGCGAGCGCTGCGGCGTCCACGGCCCAGCCGAGCAGGATCCGGACCACGAACGGCATGGGGCGATCGTAATCGACTCACGGCCGCGCAGGATTTGTCAGGATCCCCGGCGTCCAAACAGGGGTCGAGAAGGGGGAGCCTATGAGCGCCTTACCCGTCCCACGCCGCCTCGTGCTGGCAGGAGCGATCGTCTTGGGGGTCTTCGCTCTCGTCAGCGTGCTCGCGGCCGGCGGTGCACGCGGCACTCAGGCCGCGAAGGCCGCCACGAACGCTCCGCTTTGCGTCCAGCACCCGGAGTTCTGTGCGGAAGCGAACAGCCCGTGGTCCTGGAACGGCTACACGTACGTCTCCGGCCACGACGAGCCGTCACTGCTGTTCTACTCGAACAAGCCGGGCTCGGGGAACTCGAACGACTACCAGCTGACGCTACCGACAGACCCGCCGACCGCGCCCGATGACAGACGGGACCGGCGGTAACGTGGAACTTCAAGCTCCACCCGGCGTTCTGGTTCGGCATGGCCATGTGCGACGACCAGTCCGCGCCGAATCCGGGAGTGAACTGCCCGGCCGACAGCGACAAGAACATCCACACGGGCACCGACCCGAGCAAGCCGAATTACCTCGGCAACACGCCGGGCACGGCCTTCATGGAGATGCAGTTCTATCCGCCCGGGTGGGGCGACGTAGGCAGGCACTGAGCTGCGGCCCCGCGAACCACAAGTGGTGCGCCGCGATGACCATCGACAGCTTCGGGCAGAACTCGAACACCGGCGAGTCGAACAACGCCGACTGCCTCAACCAGGCCGGCGCTGGAGTACGTCAACTACGCGTATCGTCACCAAGAGCGGGAACCGCAGGCCCCGGCCGATCCGCTCCGCCAGCAGTCCACCAGGGCTTCGAGACGACCGCGGACACGCTGGAGATGAACAACGGCGATCAGCTGTCGACCATGCACGACACGAAGGACGGCTTCCAGGTCATGATCCACGACCTGACGACCGGGCAGACCGGCTCGATGACGGCGAGCATCGCCAACGGGTTCGGGCATCCGCTGTTCCAGCCGAACGCGTCCACGTGCGCCGACCAGCCGTACGCCTACCATCCGATGTACAGCACGTCGAGCCCGAGACACACGCGTGCTGTGGGCGGCGCACTCGTACAACGTCGCCTACTCGGACGAGATCGGCCACTTCGAGTACTGCAACGCCCCGATCTCCCGCCAGGGCGGCCACTGCACGGTGCAGGACCCTGGTGAGGTCACCAGCTCGTCCGCGCCCTTCGGCGACGACACGCGGCTGCTTCACGCTCCCGGTGTTCGATTCCCAGGACAACCAGGCCAACCCAATGTTCAACGGGTGCCTGGACGTCGCCGGGGACAGCGACTTCGACGGGCCCGAGTACCAGAACGGCAACTGGCCAGGGAGCACGCGGAGCGGACGCGAGCAAGGTCTCGACGCCGATCGTGTTCACGAGCCCGCTCTTCAGCAAGGGAGGGAAAGGCAAGGCCAATAGCAACTACTCGCAGGTGGCGTTCGAGGCCGACCTTCCGCGCATCGAGGGAACGGACTCCTCGACGAACAACAACTGCCAGCGCACACCTGAGCAATCCCGCCGATCCGAGCCCCGGCTCGGGGTGCGTGGATCCGCCGAACGGCGCGAGCTTCTACCCGATCTACACCACGACGACCGGGCCGAAGAACTCGTGCTGGTGGCAGGAGGGCGGCGGCAGCATCCCCGGTACGCACGAACAACTTCGGGGGTGTCTCGGGCGTCGAGTACGGCGGCCTTCTGGTCTCCAACTATCCAGTCGGCGGCCCCAGCGTCAGCCAACGGATGAACAACTTCCGCAACACCCTGAGCAACAATCCGTGCCCGGCGCCGGAGGGACTCCTTCTCCGCCGCCGCCACATCACTAGACCCCACGAAGGGAGGGCCGCCATTGGCGGCCCTCCTCTTTTCAGCCGGTCTTCGGGGCCACGACGCGCCGGACGTTCGACCAGTGCACGTCGCAGGTGGGCATCTTCGGGGGGCAGTCCAGCACGTCGCCCGTCTGGACCGCCTTCACCTGCGCGAAGTAGGTGCCGGGGCGCAGCGTGTTTTGGCTCTGCCACCGGACAAGGCCGTCCTCCGACGGAGGAAGCTGGATCGTCTCCTGCAGGCGGACGTTCTTCGGGAGCAGTGCGCCGTCCACGTTCACCGCACGCCGTTTCGCCACCAGCAGCTCCGTCGGCCGAAGGTCGCTCACGGAGATCCTGTACGCCGGCTTCTAAGCCGGCGTCAGCTCTTCCGTTTTCCAGAGGGCCGAGGCGAGTGCTTCCGCCTCGGCCCTTCGACTCGAGCTCGCCCTACGACGCCGAGACGGCCGCCGACCGCGGCGCCGCCGTCTCCTGCCTGGTGCGCAGGAAGAGCGTCACTGACGCGACGGCGATCCAGAGCAGCCAGACCAGCATCGTGAAGAAGAAGAGCGAGAACAACGCGGCCACGGCTGCGACGTAGCCGAACCAGCTGACCCAGCGCGGCAGGATCTCGAAGCGCCGGACCGCAAGCGAGGCGGCGATGATGAGCGCCGCCATCGCGGCTCCTGCCGTCACGATCAGGATGTAGGCGGCGTCACCGGCGGCGTGGATGACACCGCTGTAGACGATGTGGTGATACGTGTCGTCGCTCATCGTCTTGATCCCGGCGGCGATTGCGATCCCGGCCATCGTGACCGAGATATAGACCGTCCCACCCGCGAGCACCATGGTGGAGAGCAAGGCCCCCTCCTGGGGTGCCGCCAGCTCGGCTGCGTGCACCCGCTCGCGCAGGGCGGCGACGAACCAGAGCAACAAGAACAAGCCGATCCCGGTCAGGAGCCACCCGATGTTGAAATGAGTGCGGTGGCTCGAGCTGCCGTAGTAGGCGGTCATCTTCGCCGGCGACGAGCCCGACGGCCCGTCGAAGAGCAGGATCGACCCGATCACCGCCAGCACCACGAACACCAGTCCGCTCAGGCTCGTCCAGAGCCGCAAGCCACGACCTGCCATTACCCCTCCTTGAGATCAGATGACACAGACCCCGCTCCTCCCTGTGAGAAGCGCGGCTGCATTGTGTACCGATGGACTCCGCTTGTCTAGACCCGCGTCGACCGGCGGAGGCGAGTAGCGTCTACTCGCCAAAACAGGGGAGGCTGGCATGTACCGGCAACAGCATCCGGCAACAGGTTCTCTACGGACAGTTCCGCGAATACATGACCGTTGCGCAGGAGGTGATCGCGCAGCGGCGGAAGCTCGGGCTGGCGGAGCCGGCTCTGTGGGCGCCGGCCTTCGGCACGGCCAACGAGGTCATCTGGGAGATCGACTTCCCGGATCTCGCGACGTTCGAGCGCGAGAACGAAGCCTTCTACTCGGACACCGAAGCAATGGAGCAGTGGCGACGGCTGTGGCAGCACGCTGTCCAGGGCTCGACACATGACGAGCTCCTGACGGAAGCCCCACGCATCGCCTAGCACGAGTGAATGCGAGCTGGATGGGCCGGGCAGGGATCGAACCTGCGACCTTCGGATTAAAAGTCCGCTGCTCTACCAACTGAGCTACCGGCCCGCGCTGCAGGGCGAGGGTACCGCCGCGCCGTAGGATCTGCCCGTGGCGCCCTTTCCGTACGAGACGGAGTTCCCGTCACTCGATCTCGACCGGCCAGAGGACGGGATCCTGCGCCTGACGCTGCGCGCGCCGGGGCGCCTCAACGCCGTGAGTGAGGCGCAGCACGGCGATCTCGCGCGCGTCTGGCAGGCGATCGGGGAGGACACGGAGACGCGGGCCGTGCTCGTCCGCGGGGCCGACGGCGCGTTCAGCTCCGGCGGCGATCTCGACCTCGTCCTCGCCATCGCGGACGACGCCGCGACGCGGTTGCGCGTCTTCAACGAGGCGCGTGACCTCGTCTACAACATGCTCGCCTGCCCGACGCCGATCGTCTCCGCGATCACCGGGCCCGCCGTCGGGGCCGGGCTGGTCGTCGGCCTGCTCGCCGACGTCTCGGTCGCGAGCCCGAACGCCCGCATCGTCGACGGCCACACGAAGCTCGGCGTCGCCGCCGGCGACCACGCGGCGATCGTCTGGCCACTGCTCTGCGGGATGGCGAAGGCGAAGTACCTCCTCCTGCTGTGCGAGCAGGTCGACGGCGCCGAGGCGGAGCGCATCGGCCTCGTCTCGCTTTGTGTGCCGGACGACGAGCTCGAGGAGCGCGCCCTCGAGATCGCGCGCCGCCTCGCGTCGGGGGCACGCGCCGCGATCTCGCACACCAAGCTCGCGCTCAACGAGTGGATGGTCAGGGCGGGGCCGATCTTCGACGCTTCGCTCACGCTCGAGTTCCTCGACATGACGGGGCCGGACGTCCGCGAGGGCGTCGCGGCCGTGCGCGAGAAGCGGCCGCCGAGGTTCGAGTGATGGACGAGCTCCAGTTGCGCGGGGTGCTCGGCGAGCCGACGGAGCTCGTCCGCAAGAAGATCGCGGGCCGGCTCAACCCGCTGACGCGGCAGTTCGTCGAGCGCTCGCCGTTCGTCGTCGTCGCGACCGGCCGCCCGGACGGCGGGCTCGACGTCTCGCCTCGCGGCGATCCTGCCGGCTTCGTCCGGATCCTCGACGACCGGACGCTTCTCCTGCCCGACCGGCCGGGGAACAAGCTGGCCGACACGCTCACGAACCTCCTCCGCGACGACCGGATCGCGCTGCTCTTCCTGATCCCGGGCGTCAACGACACGTTCCGCGTCAACGGCCGCGCCCGCATCGTCGACGACCCGGAGCTGCTCGCCGACAGCGAGGTCGAGGGGAAGGCGCCGCAGCTCGGCGTCCTCGTCGAGGTCGAGGAGGCCTATACGCAGTGCCCGAAGGCGCTGCTGCGCTCGGAGCTCTGGAATCCCGAGCGGCACGTCGACCGGTCCGAGCTGCCGACGTCCGGCGAGATGCTGCGCGCGGTAGCCGATCCGGAGCTCGACGTCGAGGACTACGAGAAAGCGCGCACCGAGCGGTACCGGCGGCGCGAGGGCTTCTACTAGGACGCGGTCTGCCGTTCCCAGGCGTCGAGCAGCTGCTCCACGTTCCGCCGCTGGTCGTCGCTGAACTCGAAGCCTGCGAGGAGGCGGCGGGCTTCCGCGACGTCGTCGTTCTCGACCGCGGCCTCGAGGTGCTCGCGGGCGGGGATCGGCTGCCGCAGCTGCCGGCGCAGCCAGCGGAGGAGGCTCACCTGCGCCGCTTCCACCCGCTCAGTCTCGCACGGCTGTCCCGATCGAAAGCGTGAAGGGTTCGATTTCTCGCTGACAAGGGCACAGAGACGGCCATGGGATTCGCAGTCAGCATCATCATCACCGCTGTCGGCTTCATCCTCGCGCTCGCCGTCCATCCGACGCACCCCGGCTCGGTGAATGTCAACACCGTGGGCTGGATCCTCGTCGTGTTCGGCCTGATCGCCTTCTTCGCAGACCTGATCCTGTGGTCGTCGTGGGGGCCTGGCTACCTGCGCCGCACGTACGTCGACGAGGGCCCCGGCTACGGCGCGTATCCGGCGCGCCGCGGCTACCCGCGCCGGCGCGTGGTCGAGGAAGAAGACGTGCCGCCGCAGGGCCCGGGCTACTAGCCGACCTCCTGCTCGACTCGTAGACTCCCGCGCAGAGGGAGGCGAGGTATTCGTTGACGGCACGCGCTGACGGTCCGATCGGCCAGCCCCGCGGGGTTGCGTTCGTGATCCTGATTTCGATCGTCACGTTCGGCATCTACCACTTCTACTGGGTCTACAAGAACTTCCACGAGATGCAGCGTCACACCGGTCAGGGCATCGGCGGAGTGCTGGCGTTGGTCATCGCAATCCTCCTCCACATCGTCATCTGGTTCGTGATGCCGTCCGAGGTCGGCAAGATGTACCGAGACGACGGGCGCCCCGGGCCGATGACCGGGTGGACGGGGCTGTGGCTGTTCCTGCCGATCGTCGGCTGGTTCGTCTGGACGATCAAGATCCAGGGTGCGCTGAACCGCTACTGGGAGAGCAAGGCGGTCGCAGGCTAGAGGGACGGGAATGGGCGGTGACGGGATCGAACCGCCGACCTCCTGGGTGTAAACCAGGCGCTCTCCCAGCTGAGCTAACCGCCCGAGCGGGCGAAGGGTATCGCTAGGCCTCGTCGAGCTTGAGCGCGGCGGAGTTGATGCAGTAGCGGAGCCCGGTCGGGTGCGGGCCGTCCGGGAAGACGTGGCCGAGGTGGCCGCCGCAGGCCGCGCACAGCACTTCCGTACGCACCATCCCGTAGGCCGTGTCGGTCTCCTCGTCGACCGCCTCCTCGCCGGCCGGCGCAGAGAAAGCGGGCCAGCCGCAACCGGAGTCGTACTTCGCGTCGGACTCGAACAGCTCGGCCCCGCAGCCGGCACAGCGGTACGTGCCCGGCTCGAACACGTGGTCGTACTCGCCGCTGAACGGCGCCTCGGTTCCCTTCTCGCGCAGCACCTTGTACTGCTCGGGCGTCAGCTCTTCGCGCCACGCCTGCTCGGACTTCTCGATCTTGGACATGAGTCGAGCGTAGCTGGACGAGGTGCCCCCAACGGGATTCGAACCCGTGCGACGGCCTTGAAAGGGCCGCGACCTGGACCGCTAGTCGATGGGGGCGGCGAGAGCTCAGGCTACCGCGAGCACGGGGCTATAGGAATCGACGTAACCCGGCCAAACCCGCGGATTTCGTTCTTTGGCCGGACATTGTCCGGGCGGTCTGT
This sequence comes from uncultured Actinomycetes bacterium, assembly GCA_963825805.1. Taxonomy (GTDB): domain Bacteria; phylum Actinomycetota; class Thermoleophilia; order Gaiellales; family Gaiellaceae; genus Palsa-739. The sequence continues at coordinate 34,822 of CAWGVE010000052.1, forward strand.
CCGGGATCGTCTTCTACTACGCGAAGCACCGTGAGTTGCGGCTTGACCAGCCCATCACCGTCACCAAGAAGAACGTCGTCTCCTACAAGAGGTACTGGCGGTCGAGATCTACGGACGAGCTCACGGGTGAGCCCTCGGCCAACTCACGTTAGAGGTTGCCGGTGAAATGGAGCAGGCTCAGGATGAGGCCGCTGATGGAGGCCGTGAGCCAGAGCCAGAGGAGGGTGTTTCTGTCGGGGGCATGTCTTGGGGGGAGTCGCGGGAGTCGCCGTGTCATTCTCTGGGCGAGTTAGCTGAAGGGTGGGTGGAGGGGGAGAATTCGGGGTGGTCGTGGCTTTTGGCTGAAGTTGAAGTCGTGGGCGAGGTTGCCCAGGATTGGCTGGTTCTCGCGCACGTCCGGGCGGGAGTCAGGGCGGCCGTCGGTGTGGGGGTCGATGCGCTGTCCGTGCAGGAAGTCGTCCTCGATGAACTTCAGGTACGCGTCGAAGCTGAGGGTTTGATGGTCGATGTAGCCCGGTCTCGCGTAGGGGCTGATCACTAGCGCGGGCACGCGCAGCCCGTAGCCCTGACCGTCGACCGCAGGTGGTTCGACGTGGTCGTAGAAGCCGCCCCAGTCGTCCCAGGCGAGGAAGATTGCGGTCGAGTTCCAGTCTTTGCTGCTCATGATCGAGTTGATCAGACTGGTGACGTAGGTCTGGCCTGCCGTGATCCACGCTGGCGGGTGGTCGCTTACGGCCTGCGAAGGGACGATCCAGGCGACGTTTGGGAGCTTCCCCCTCCGCGCCGCCGTTTCGAAGGCGCTGAGTGGGGCGACGTCACGGAGTTGGTGGTCCTGGCGCACGGTGGTGAACGAGGGGAGCGGGTTCCAGATGCCCTGCGTCTTCGCGTTCTGGGCGACCGGCGCACAGAACATTTGGCCGTCCGCGCAGTCGGGCTGGTTTCCTTTGGCGATGTAGTAGCGCCAGCTGACGTGGTGGCGGTGCAGGAGATAGGTGAGGTCAGTCCACGCGTAGTTCGGTGGCTTGTTCGTCGAGTTGCCGTAGCTGTGCGGCGGCGAGCCGGGGTTCTGGACGGAGGGCCGGCAGCTCATCGGGTCTGCCTTGATCGAGCACTTGGCCGACCAGCCTGAGACGAGGTACAGGTGCGCCGGCAGGCTCCAAGACGTATCCGACTCGAACATGTGGTCCTGCAGCACGAAGTTCCGGGCGTAGTCCCAGTAGTTGGGGATCTCGTGCCAGTCGTGGTAGCCCATCACGTCCGGGGCCGACGGCGCGAGAGAACAGGCGGGTGCGTCGACCGCGTGACAGGCCAGGGAACGGCCGACTCGTGCCTGCCCGACAAACCCATTCATCGCGCCCCCGGCGATGTCCTTGACCGCATCGAGGTGCTCGTGCGGTCCGCCTTCGTTGTGGGCGGACGTGTCGTGGTAGGGCTTCACGCACAGGTGCGTCCTCGGGTCGGGAGAGCAGACCGTCGGAACGCCATTCTTCATCGGGATCCCGTCCGCTCCTGGATACGTCCCAAAGTAGGAGTCGAACGAGCGGTTCTCCTGCATGATGATCACCACGTGCCGGATCTTGTGAATCGCCGCCGGCGTCCCATCCGACAACGACCGACCCACTGACGCCTGCGCATCCCGCCGCAGCTTCGGTGCCTCGCCTAACGTAAGGAGGAGGATCCCGAGTAGAGCTGCCAAGACACCCGCCGAGATGATCCACCGCAAAGCTTGCGGAACCTATCCCGCGAGCTTGAGTGTTACATGAGGATTACGTCGGTTGTTGACAGGACGACGCAGCGGTCCGCGAACAACAAGCACCCGATGCCGACGCACCGCTCGCCTGGGCGTACCTGACAGATTCAGATAACGCACAGCACGCTGGGTTGGGCCAGCGTCCTCTCACCCGACGGGAAGGCATCGCGGAAGTGCGGCGCGGCGGTTGGGACAGCCGGAACTGGTCCTCACGTAGTTCTCAGGAACGGGGCATACAGTGCGGTGTCCTTGCAAACGGGATCGCGATGTGTCGGTCTGCCGCGTTCCTGTGCCGTTCAGTGATTGACGGTCGAGATGAC
>CAWGVE010000053.1:0-113363 GCA_963825805.1 uncultured Actinomycetes bacterium
AGGAGCAGGCCGCGTACATCACGTCGCTCGAGCCCGACTTCGAGAAGCTGTCCGCGGCCGACCTCGAGGGCAAGACGGCGGAGTTCCGGCAGCGGCTCGAGAACGGCGAGAGCCTCGACGACCTCACCTTCGAGGCGTTCGCGGCCGTCCGCGAGGCCCGCAAGCGCGCGTCGGACCAGCGCATGTTCGACGTGCAGCTGATGGGCGGGATCGTCCTCCACGAGGGCGACATCGCCGAGATGAAGACCGGCGAGGGAAAGACGTTCGTCGCGAGCCTCGCGCTCTACCTCAACGGCCTCGCCGGCCGCGGCGTGCACCTCATCACCGTCAACGACTACCTCGCCCAGCGCGACGCCGAGTGGAACCGGCCCGTCTTCGAGTCGCTCGGGATGAGCGTCGCCTACATCGAGACGATGATGCCGTTCGACCTGCGCAAGGCGGCCTACGACGCCGACATCACGTACGGGACGAACTCCGAGTTCGGCTTCGACTACCTGCGCGACAACATGGCGGTCAGCCTCGAAGGCGTCGTCCAGCGCGGCCATGCCTACGGGATCGTCGACGAGGTCGACTCGATCCTGATCGACGAGGCGCGGACGCCGCTCATCATCTCCGGCGAGCCCGAGACGGCCGCCCAGATCTACAACGACTTCGCCCGCGTCGCCAAGCAGCTCGTCCCGTTCCGCGCGTCGCCCGGCGACCCGAAGGGAGCGGCCGAGGAGGCGGGAGCCGACTTCGAGTTCGACGAGAAGTTCAAGACGGTCGGCGTGACGCCGCAGGGCGTGGCGAAGGTCGAGCGCGCGCTCCGGATCGACAACCTCTACTCGCCGGAGAACACGCAGCTCGTCAACCACCTCTACCAGGCGCTCAAGGCCGAGTCGCTCTACCACATCGACGTCGACTACGTGATCCAGGACGGCGAGGTGAAGATCGTCGACGAGTTCACCGGCCGGATCATGGAAGGGCGCCGCTGGAGCGAGGGCCTCCACCAGGCGGTCGAGGCGAAGGAGGGCGTCAAGATCCAGGAGGAGCACCAGACCCTCGCCACGATCACGCTCCAGAACTACTTCCGCCTGTACGAGAAGCTCGCCGGCATGACCGGTACGGCGAAGACCGAGGAGAAGGAGTTCGTCGAGATCTACGGCCTCGACGTCGTCGAGATCCCCACCAACGTCGACGTCGCCCGCGCCGACGAGAACGACCTCGTCTTCAAGACGAAGGAGGGGAAGTTCGCCGCCGTCGTGCGCGACATCGAGGAGCGCGCGCGCGAGGGCCAGCCCGTCCTCGTCGGCACGATCGCGGTCGAGACGTCCGAGTACCTGTCGCAGCTCCTGACCCGCAAAGGGATCAAGCACAACGTCCTCAACGCGAAGGAGCACGCGCGCGAGGCCGAGATCATCAAGGACGCCGGCCAGCGCAGCGCGGTCACGATCGCGACGAACATGGCGGGCCGCGGCGTCGACATCAAGCTCGGCGACGGCGTCCGCGAGCTCGGCGGTCTCTACGTCCTCGGCACCGAGCGCCACGAGTCGCGCCGCATCGACAACCAGCTCCGCGGCCGCTCGGGCCGCCAGGGCGACCCGGGCGAGACGCGCTTCTACCTCTCCGGCGAGGACGACCTCGTCCGCCTGTTCGCCGGCGACCGGATCAAGGGCGTCATGGAGCGCTTCAAGATCCCGGAAGACCAGCCCATGGAGGCGAAGATCCTCTCCCGGCAGATCGAGGGCGCGCAGAAGAAGGTCGAGGAGCAGAACTTCGTCATCCGCAAGAACACGCTCAAGTACGACGACGTCCTCAACCGGCACCGCGGGCGGATCTACGAGCAGCGGCGCCAGGTGCTCGACGGCGAGGACCTCTCCGACCAGATCAAGCTCTGGATCGAGGAGGTCGTCGAGGACACCGTCAACTTGTTCACCCAGGAGGAGTCCGAGCTCGAGTGGGATCTCGAGGCGCTCACCCAGGCGATGGCCCAGCTCTACCAGACCGAGATCACGGCGAAGGAGCTGCGCGAGGACCTCGGCCAGAGATCTCCCGCGACGCGCTCGTCGAGGAGTTCCAGGAGGACGCGCTCGACGAGTACAAGGCGAAGGAGGAGGAGTTCGGCTCAGAGCTGATGCGCGACCTCGAGCGCTTCATCGTCCTCCAGGTCGTCGACATGCGCTGGCGCGAGCACCTCGAGAACATGGAGGTGCTGCGCGAGGGCGTCCACCTGCGGCCAGATGGCGCAGAAGGATCCGCTCGTCGAGTACACCGCCGAGGGCGAGCGGATGTTCACCGAGCTCGGGCGCATCATCCGCAGCGAGGTCGTGCTCCATCTCTTCCACGCCGAGATCGCGCCGGAGCAGGGCGAGCAGCAGCTCCAGCAGGCGCAGACGACGAACGGGAACATCCACTACGAGCACGAGACCTCCGCCGGCGCAGCCGCGATCGCGGCGGCGGGCGGGGGAGCGGCGGTCGCCGCGGGCGTCCCGTCGGCGGCCGGCGTCGTCAGCCGGACCGTGCAGGCGAGCGAGCACGACAAGATCGGCCGCAACGACCCGTGCTGGTGCGGCTCGGGCAAGAAGTTCAAGAAGTGCCACGGCGCCTAGCTCGATGAGCGACGACGTCCAGATCCCGCTCGGCGAGCAGCTCGAGGAGATCGGGGCCCAGCTCGACTGGGTCCGTGGTTACCTTTGACCCCGCTGCGCTGAAGGCCCGTCTCGACGAGCTCGAGCAGGAGCTCGCCAACCCGACTTCTGGAACGACCAGCAGCGCGCGGCGCGGCTCTCGCGCCGAGCACCAGCGCGCGCAGCAGAAGCTCCAGCGCTACGACGAGCTCGTCTCGAACGTCGAGTTCCTGCGCGAGGGCGCGGGCACGTTCCCCGACGAGGAGCTCGAGCCGGTGCTGCGCGACGTGCGCGCCGAGCTCGCGCGCCTGCAGGAGGACGCGCTCTTCTCCGGCGAGTACGACGCGGGCGACGCGGTCGTCACGATCCAGTCCGACGCCGGCGGCACCGACGCGCAGGACTGGGCCGAGATCCTGCTGCGCATGTACCTCCGCTGGGCCGAGCAGCGCGGCCTCAAGACCGAGGTGATCGAGTCGAGCCCGGGGGAGGAGTACGGGATCAAGTCGGCGACGTTCACCGTGCGCGGCGAGAACGCGTACGGGATCCTCAAGGCCGAGCGCGGCAAGCACCGGCTCGTCCGCCTCAGCCCGTTCGACTCCGGCGCACCGCCGCCACACGAGCTTCGCGCAGGTGATCGTCGCGCCGCTGCTCGACGAGGCCGGCGACATCGAGATCGCCGACGACGACATCCGGATCGACACCTACCGCTCGTCGGGCGCCGGCGGCCAGCACGTGAACAAGACCGACTCGGCCGTGCGGATCACGCACATGCCGAGCGGCATCGTCGTCGCCGTCCAGAACGAGCGGAGCCAGTCGGCGAACAAGGACACGGCGATGAAGATCCTCCGCTCGCGGCTCGCCGAGAAAGCCGAGGAGGAGCGGGAGGCCGAGCTCGCGCGCGAGCGCGGCGGCGTCTCGATGGGCTTCGGCGGCAACGCGATCCGCAGCTACGTCCTCCACCCCTACCAGCAGGTCAAGGACGCGCGCACGGGCTACGAGGTCGGCAACACGCAGGGCGTTCTCGACGGCGATCTCGACGGTTTCATCCGCGCGTATCTGCTGCAAACTGCAGGAGAGGCTTACGTAGCGCGCCGAAAGCTGCGCTAGAGTGGGACCGCTTCACACGCGACTCCACCGGCGCCGGGCACGCTGCCCGCCCCAACTTGAACCCGGTAGACGTGACTGACGTACAGATAGAACAGCCCACAACGGCCGTCGCACAGCCTTCGGCAAACGGGCAGGTCACGACCGAGCGAGCAGGCCAAGCCGGCCAGCGGGCTCGATGATCGTGTTCGAGAGCGTCACGAAGGTCTACGAGCCGGACGTCACCGCGCTCGACTCGGTCAGCTTCGGGATCGACAAGGGGGAGTTCGTCTTCGTCGTCGGCGCGTCGGGCTCGGGCAAGACGACGCTCGTGCGGCTCCTGCTGAAGGAGCTCGAGCCGACGGACGGGACGGATCATCATCGGCGGCCGCGACCTCGGCCGGCTGCGGCACTCGCAAGGTGCCGCAGCTCCGCCGCAACATCGGCTGCGTCTTCCAGGACTTCAAGCTCCTGCCGAGCCGCACGGCGGCCGAGAACGTCGCCTACGCGCTCAAGGTGCAGGGCGAGAGCCGCGCCTCGATCCGGCGCAAGGTGCCCGAGGTGATGACGCATGGTCGGGCTCGCGAACAAGATGAACTCGCTCCCCGACGAGCTCTCGGGCGGCGAGCAGCAGCGCGTCTCGATCGCGCGCGCCGTCGTCAACCACCCGCCGCTCCTCGTCTGCGACGAGCCGACCGGGAACCTCGACCCCGACACGAGCGTCGGGATCATGCAGCTCCTCTACCGCATCAACCGCGCCGGCACGACGATCCTCATGGTCACCCACGACCGCGAGATGGTCGACAAGATGCGCAAGCGCGTGATCGCGCTCGAGGACGGCAAGCTCGCCCGCGACGAGCGGCGCGGGGGGTACACCTCCGAATGAGTCGCGTCCGGCTTGCTGTTCTCCGAGGCGTGGTCCTCGATCCGGATGAACCTCTCGACGACGTTCGCGGCGACGATGACCGTGCTGATCGGGATGTGCCTGCTCGGCCTGTTCATCGCGCTCGGCACGTGGGTGCTCTCCTGGAGCAACCACATCCAGAAGGAGCTCCAGGTGCACGTCTACTTCTGCGACGCGATCGCGACGCAGAGCAGCACGCGACGCAGGCGCGGGCGGCGTCGCGCAAGCTCCGCAACGACCCGCACGTCGAAGCAGGTCGTCTTCGTCTCGAAGGCGAAGGCCGCTGGCGAAGATGAAGAAGCAGACTCCGACAGCTCGTACAAGGCTGCAGCTGCCGAGCAACCCGCTGCCGGACTCGTACGTCGTCGTGCCGACGAAGGCCGACGTACACGCCGCTGATCGGCAAGGACGTGCAAGGCGCGCACGCTGGGTCGGGCGTCGACGAACGGCGTCGAAGCTGGGGGAGCATGCGACGCGCACGAAACGCGTGCTCACGATCGCGAAGGTCATCTCGCTCGTCTTCCTCATCGCCGTCGTCCTGCTCGTCGTCGCCTCGACGCTGCTGATCGCGAACACGATCCGGCTCTCGATCTTCGCGCGACGACGAGAGATCGAGGTGATGAAGCTCGTCGGCGCGACGAACTGGTTCATCCGCGGGCCGTTCATGCTCGAAGGGCTCCTCTGCGGCCTCGCTCGGCTCGGTGCTGGCCGTGATCCTGCTCGTGCTCGGGAAGACGATCGCGCTGCCGTCGATCCTGCCGCACATCGGCGGCGAAGCAGACTCCGACGTGCATGCGCTGTCCTTCACGCTCAACGCGCTCGCGCTGCTCGTCGCGGGCTTGCTGCTCGGCGCGACCGGCTCCGGCCGTGACGCTCCGCCGCTTCCTGCAGGTCTAGCTACCGTCGCCTCGTGGGACGGGGCAGACACCAGCGGCAGAAGCGCCGAGCCGGAGCGAGCGGCATCGGCGGCGGCAGCCTCCGCGCGGAGGCCCGTCTCCGAGCTGACCGTTCGCCTGCCCGAGCGGCGCGTCGAGCCGGAGACGGTGATCGCGCATCTCGGGCCGACGAACTCCGGCAAGACGCACGACGCGCTCCGCTTCCTCGTCGAGACCGGGAGAGGCGTCTACGCGGCGCCGCTGCGGATGCTCGCGCAGGAGGCGCACCGGCGGCTCACGGCCGAGCTCGGCGAGGAGCGACGTCGGCCTCGTCACCGGCGAGGAGCGGGTCAATCCCGACGCGCCGATCGTCTGCTGCACCGCCGAGATGGCGCCGGCGAGCGGCGAGACGCTCGTGCTCGACGAGGTGCAGTGGGCGGAGGACGAGGAGCGCGGCTCGGCGTGGACGCGGCTCCTGCTCGGCGGCGAGTACCGGCACATCCTGCTGCTCGGCGCGGTCGAGGCGCTGCCGCTCGTGCGGCACGCGTTCCCGCAGGTCGAGATCCGCTTCTTCGAGCGGAAGGCGCCGCTCGACTGGGTCGGGCCGCCGGGCGATCACCGGCCTCGGGCCGGGCACGGTCGTCGTCGCGTTCTAGCCGGCGCGCCGTGATCGGCCTCGCCGGCGAGCTGAACCAGCTCCACCCGGGCCGCGTCGCCTGCCTCTACGGCGCGATGCCGCTCGCGTCGCGGCGGGAGGAGATCGACCGCTTCATCGCCGGCCGCGCGGAGGTCTGCGCGGCGACCGACGTCCTCGGGCACGGCGTCAACCTCCCGTGCGAGACGCTGCTCTTCGCCGAGACGACGAAGTTCGACGGCAAGGAGCGGCGCGACCTCGAGCCGTGGGAGATCGCCCAGATCGCCGGGCGCGCCGGGCGCTTCGGCTTCCACGAGCGCGGCCACGTCGGCGTCCTCACCGGGCTGCCGTGGGCGGATCCCGATCCCGAGCTCGTGCGCGCGGCGCTCGTCCCGCACGTCCCGATCGAGGACGGCCACCTCGGCTACCGCGTCGTCGACTAGCGGCCGCCTGCGCCCGCAGCTCTCCGACCTCAACGTCGACGCGCGTCGACGAGCTCGAGCCGGCGCTCCACGCGTGGCGCCACGCGGCGCTCCGCTACTGGAGCGTCGACGGCTGGCTCGAGGTCGAGTCGATCCAGCCGCTCCTCGCTCCGGCTCGACGCGGTGCGCGACGCGCTCCACCACGCGCGCCGCACGCTCGAGCTCGCGGACGTCTGGAAGCTCGTGCAGGCGCCCGTCGACGAGGACGGCGCTGCCGCTCCTCGGCACGCTCGCCGCGGCGGTCGCGGGCGACAAGCCGCAGCAGACGGTGATCGGCTGGATCCTCGACCCGCGCCGCCTCGACGCGGCCGGGCTCGAGGAGGCGGAGCAGGCGGCGCGGGAGGCGTCGATCCTCCGCTGGTTCGCGCTCCAGTACCCGGGCGTCGCCGGCGTCACGATCGAGCGTGCCGCGGCGCTCGAGGAGGCCGCGGCGGCGCGCGTCGTGCGCGAGCTGCGGGCCGAGATCGAGGATCCGACGATCGGCCGCTGCCGCGTCTGCGGCGCGCGGACCGCGCCGTGGGCGACGCTCTGCGACCGCTGCTTCATGGCGCGCGGCTACCGCGCAGGCGGCGCTAGCGCAGGATCAGCTGGGTGGCGCGGAAGAGCGCCATGCGTCCGGCCCTCCGGCGTCGGTGACCGTCGCGTCCCAGATCTGCGTCGTCCGGCCGCCGTGCACGAGCCGCGCCTCGCACTCGATCGTCCCCTCGCGCGCGCTGCGGAGGAAGTTCGTCTTCAGCTCGATCGTGGTGAAGCCGGTCGCTCCCTCGGGCAGGTTGAGGATGCAGCCGTAGCCGCACGCCGAGTCGGCGAAGCCCGACGACCGTGCCCGCGTGGAGGTAGCCGTTCGGCGCCATGTGCTTCTCCTCGAGCTCGAGGCGGCGCGCGCATAAGCCGTCGCCGGCCTCGTCGAAGTCGATTCCGAGCAGCCCGGGGAAGCCGAGCGAGCCGAGCTCCTGCAGCTGGGCGAGCGTGAGCTCCACGGGCTCGACCCTACACTTGGCCCCATGGCCGAGAAGCTCATCGTCGACAACCGCCGCGCGCGGCACGAGTACCACCTCTCGACCGCGTCGAGGCGGGCCTCGTGCTCACCGGCACCGAGGTGAAGTCGCTGCGCGCCGGGGAGGCGACGCTGCAGCAGGCGTACGCCGAGGTGCGCGACGGCGAGGGCATGGCTCGTCGGCCTCCACGTCCCGGAGTACCGGAGGGGAACCGCGCCAACCACGATCCCGACCGGCCGCGCAAGCTCCTCCTCCACCGTCGAGAGATCGAGCGGCTCGCTTCGGCCGTCGCCGAGAAGGGCTTCACGCTCATCCCGACGCGGCTCTACTTCCGGGACGGCCGCGTCAAGGTCGAGCTCGCGCTCGCGCGCGGGAAGGAGCTGCGCGACAAGCGGCGCGACATCGCCGACCGCGACGCGAAGCGCCAGATCGAGCGCGAGCTGAAGAGCCTCCGGCGCTAGGCCCTGTCGAGCACGACGACGGGGATCTCCCGAATCCCCTTCGTCTTCTCCTCGTACTCGGCGAAGACGGGCCAGTCGTGCTTCTGCCGCTCCCAGATCCGCTCGCGCTCCTCGCCGGCCGCGACATGCGCCCGTACGGGGAAGGTCTCCGTGCCGATCTCGACGGTCGCGTCGGGATGGGCGACGAGATTGTGTACCCAGTCGGGATTCGTCGGTACGCCGCTGTTCGTGGCGAAGACGGCGACCGAGTCGGGCGACAGGCGCTGGTAGGCGACCGGGTTGACGCGCTCGGTGCCGGTCCTGGCGCCGCGATGGTGCAGCAGCAGGAGGGTGCGGCCCTCGAAATGTCCGCCGACACGACCCTCGTTCGCCCGGAACTCGTCGATGATCTGTTGGTTCCGATCGGCCACAGCTAGAATTCGTACACAAACATACGGGGGCGACCTGGCTTCGACGTGGTCGATCCATCCGGATGAGTTGCAAGCCGAGGTCGCCGGTTGGCCTCGTAAATCCACCGGCAAAACGCAAGTGCGAAGAACGATCTCGCACTCGCCGCCTAGGGCGACCTAGCGTGGCGACGCCGCCCCGGGATGCGCCCGTGGCCCGGAGGCGGCGCCAACAAACGGGCTCGGCGCCGAGGGAGAGCTGATCGCCCGGAGCGCGACACCGAAAGGATCGACTAGCGCGTCGGTAGGGCGGCTGCACCCCGGCCGGCGGGCGAAACGAAAGGGCAGCCTAAGCTTGTAGACGCTCAGCCGGTGCGGCTGCGGACGCGGGTTCGATTCCCGCCGCCTCCACTAAACCCCCGATTTGCAGGGGGTTCTTCTGTCGCCGATCGGAACACTTGTAGCAGCATCGCAGAGCGCGCTGAGCCGTGCATCACACGAGCTTCGTCCGAGCCCCGACCTAGCGTTCGAGCCTTGTTCACGTTCGCCGTCACTGTTGTGTTACACCAGGCGCAGGACACGTGGCCGACTCTCGCGATCGGCTCAGGCGCCGCGATCCTCGGAGCACTGGTGGGCGGAGCAGTCACGGGCTACCTCTCCCTCCGTGGAGAAGACAAGCGCCAGCAATTCTTGGCCGAGCAGGAGGTTCGCCGCTCCTCCAAGGACGAGCAGCGAGAGGCCCAGGTCATCGTCGGCATCGCACGGGTCTTAGCCAGCAGGCTTGAGACGGTCGAAGTCAACATCCGATTCGCAGCCACGAACGGCGCCTGGTGGCCGGTGGGGGCCGTCGAGCGACCCGACATCCACGTCGACGACCTCAAGCTGCTCGCGGCTCACATGGGAACACTCCCGTGGAGGAAGGTCGCCGATGCACTTGCCGTGATCGATCTATCGATCCTCACCCGCGCGTCGATCGACGATTTGACGCCGGAAGGCGGTCTTCCTACCACTACCGACCAGAATTCCGTGACGCTCGCGATGGCCAACGAGATGATCAAGGCAGGGATCACGGAGTTGACGGACACGGTCACAACGCTGGCCGCGTAAGCCTCGGCGACACGGATCCATCGCGCCTCAGAGCCAGCGCCTCCATTGCTCGCTCGAGGTCGCCCAGGTCGCGGTGCCCGTAGATCGACAGTGTCGTGTTGAGGTCGGCGTGACCGAGCGCCTGAGACGCTGCGTCGATGCCGGCGACGCGCCGGAGTTCCGTTGCGAACGTGGCCCGACCGCCACCGGGCGGGCTACCGTGTCGGAATGGCCGTCGTCGCGCGCGTCGTCTTCCCGCTCTACCTTGTGTGTGGCGGCGTCATCACCTTCGTCCAGATGCCGATGTACGCGAGGGTCGCCGTGTGGGTGCTGGGCGCCGTCGCCGCGTACCTTCTGCAGCTGCAGCTGCAGCCATGGCTCTGGCTTGCGTCCCGCCGCTTCGACAAGCACCTGCGCGAAAATCCCCCGATCCTCCTGGGCCACATGCCCTCCTCGACCCGTCCCGACGGCGAGCCGCAGTAGCCCGGCCCTCAACGCGGACCAGGATCGCGGCCTCCACGCCGTCGTTTCCCTACGGCAAGGCACTCGCTGCGCTCGGCCTTGACGACGGCGCTCCGGCCGCAGGGCTCCGCTTACGAGGGCCGGGCGGAGAGATCGAGAAGCTTGGCGCCACAGCGCACCGCGAGCTCATGGCGCTCGGCGTGCGAGGACTCGCGCGCGGTGCCGTCGTCGACACGCCGGCACTTCTGGCCAGCCATGGCACCGCACTTGCGGCACGCCACGGTCCGTGAGAGTTCGCGCGTCGTCCGAACTTTCGTCGGCACCTCAGCGAGACTACGGCGCGGCGCGGCCAGATGCGCGTGGCCCCTGCTAGGCCCTGCGCACCCGGCCGCTGCGCGTGGCCGTGGCTCCCACTCAAGCGCCAGCCCGCGGCGTGTCCAGAGCTCCGGGCGCTCCCGATCGGAACGTTGCGCCGGTTCGATTCCCGCCGCCTCCACCTCTGGGTCGGCGGCGCGAATCCTCATTGCCCGTTCGGGGATCTGCGCCGCCGGCCTCGAGTTCGATCGAGTGGGGCGGACTAGGCCTCTGTGTAGGTCGTGATGGGAGGGACGACCCCGTGCTCGTCCATCTGTGCCTGGACTTCTGCAGGCGGCGCCGCCAACATCGCTTGCAGTGCAGCGAAATCGTCGACGTCGGCAGTGATGGCGATGTTGTTGCTCCCGTCTTCGGCCACATAATCGACCACATTGCTACCGAGGGCTGCTGCGCGATCGGCTTTGCCCTTCAACCAGCGGTCGACGTCGACGACCGCGTGGGTGAACACGACCTTTGGCATGGGAGTTCCTTTCCGCGTCGTGAGGGACCCCGCTTGGAGAACCTAACCTCACAACACCCTGGACGCGCGGCTGCAACCGGGAAGCAAGTACGCCCCTCCGTAGGGTCACGGCGCAGCGACACGGTCGCGATCTCCTGCCACAGTTCTTCGGCGGGGATCGGCGTCTGCCGGATTTGGCGGCGGCGGTTTGCACAGGACGTCGCGTTACCTTTGGCCGGCTGTGATTCTCGCGATCGACCAGGGCACGACGGGCACGACGTGTCTCGTCGTCGACGAGGCGCTCCGCCCCATCGGGCGCGGTTACCGCGCGCTCGAGCAGCACTTTCCGCAGCCGGGCTGGGTGGAGCACGATCCGGATGAGATCTGGGCGACTGTGGAAGGCTCCGCCGCGGACGCTCTGGCGGACGCGGGCGTGCGGGCGCATGAGCTCTCCGCGATCGGGATCACAAACCAGCGCGAGACGACGCTTGTCTGGGAGCGACGTTCGGGCCGCCCTGTCCACCGCGCCATCGTGTGGCAGGACCGCCGCACTGCCGCGCGGTGCGCGCAGCTGCCGGCCGATTTGATCCGGGAGCGGACCGGCCTCGTGCCGGATCCGTACTTCTCGGCGACGAAGCTCGAATGGATCCTCGGGCGCACGGACATTCCGCAGCGCGAGCTCGTATTCGGGACGGTCGATACGTGGCTCGTCTGGAAGCTGACCGGCGGCGCGGCTCACATCACGGACGTGACGAATGCCTCGCGGACGATGCTGCTCGATCTGGCGACCGGCGAGTGGGACGACGAGCTGCTCGAGCTCTTCGGCGTCGAGCAGTCGGTGCTGCCGTCGATCGTCGGCTCGTCGGGGATCGTCGCCGAGGCCTCGCTGCTGGGGGCGGGCGTGCCGATCGCCGGGATCGCAGGCGACCAGCAGGCCGCGCTCTTCGGCCAGGCGTGCTTCGCGCCCGGAGAGGCGAAGGCGACCTACGGCACGGGGACGTTCGTGCTCGTCAACCTCGGCGAGCGTCTCGCGCCCGTCTCGAACGGTGTGCTGGGGACGGCTGCCGCCGTCGCGCCGGCGGCGCCGGCACAGTTCGCCGCCGAGGGATCCGTGCTCGTCGGCGGCGCCGCGCTCGAGTGGTTGCGTGACGGGCTCGGCGTGATCGCCGACGCAGCCGAGTCCGAGGCGCTCGCGGCCGGACTCGCCTCGACGGAAGGCGTGTTCTTCGTCCCGGCGCTGACGGGTCTGGGGTCGCCGCAGTGGGATCCAAACGCCCGCGGGTTGATCTGCGGTCTGACGCGGGGCTCGACCGGCGCGCATCTCGTGCGCGCCGCGCTCGAAGCGATCGCCCACCAGGTGGCGGACGTGCTCGATGTTCTTCCACTGGAGGTCGCCGTCCTGCGCGCCGACGGCGGCGCGAGCGCGAACGGCTTCCTGATGCAGCTCCAGGCGGACCTCATCGGCACGCGCGTCGAGGTCTCCTCGGAGCAAGAGGCTACGGCTCTCGGCGCCGCGGCCCTCGCCGGCCTCGGCGTCGGCGTGTGGGAGTCAGCGACCGACGTCGCTCGCCTCGTCCGCCGCGGCGGCACGTTCGAGCCGCGAATGGATCGGTCGACCGCCGAAGCACACCGCGAAGCATGGCGCCGGGCGCTCGAGCGAGCCCTGATCTGAACGCGCCATCCGGCACGAGCGGCGGTGGCGTCAGTGAAGCGGCTTGGGGCCTGTCAGCGGGAAGGGATCGAGAGACTCGCCCGCCGCCTGGCGGCGCAGGAACTCATCGTCCGTCAGAAGCAGCCCTTCGTTCTCCAGGAAGTCGAGTTCCGCCTCCAGGCGCGGCGTGGACTCCCAGCCACTTTCGCGCAGCAGCCAGTTCCTGTGCAACCTCGTAGTCATGTCTCCCTGATTCATCTGGGGCGTCGCAGGAGGTGGGAGAGATCGGGCGTCCGGCCGAGCGGCGGATCGGTGTCTCCCTGGCCCTTCAACTCGACATTGATCAGAAGCTGCGCGTCCGGCGCCGGTAGCCCGGTGAGGCGCATCACTTCGTCAAGAAGCGCCGGTCCTTCGAAGCCTTCCGCGACCAGTTCTTTGACCACTGCCGCCGGCGCCTATCGCGCGGTCGCGGGCGCTGCTGCGTCGGACTCGACGATTCCTTCGAGCACGAAGCGTGTGTCGGTGTTCTCGGCGAGCGTGAGCAGCGTGGCGTGAAAGGCCGCCTGTGCTTCGGCGTCGAGCGGCGCCAGGAACTCGTCGTCGATCGCCGTGACGATGGTGCGGAAACGAGCAAGTTGGCGCTTGCCGGCGGGGGTGAGGTTGACGAGGTGGCGGCGACGATCGGTGGCGTCGCGGCGCCGCTCGATCATTCCTCTCTCTTCGAGGGTGTCGAGGATGCCGACGAGCATGCTTCGGTCGAGCTTCAGCGCATCCGCGATGGTCGCCTGCGTCTCGCGCGCGCCTTCGTCGAGGAGCGCCAGCACGCTGTAGTGGTACGGGCTGAAGCCGATCTGCTCGAACTCCTGGAACGCGCGCGTCTTGAGTCCCACGCCGAGCCGGGCGAGCAGGAACGCCGGGCTCGCGATCAGCTCGCGAGGGAAGCAGGGGTGATCCGGAAGGCCGCTATTCACTGACGGTGTCTCCATAGCTCAACAGATGAAGAGTAGCGCAGACCATCGTGGATGTGATAGACCGTGGAAAGAATCCACGATTAGAGGTGATAACGAATGAGCAGTTCAAGTGTGGCAGCAACCTCGGATGTCCGGGAAGGCGACCGCCGCTGGGTGATCCTGTCCTTGCTGGTGGTGGCGCAGTTCATGGTCGTGCTCGACGTGGCGATCGTGAACGTCGCACTGCCGACGATCAAGAACGACCTCCACTTCACCGAAGACGGCCTGCAGTGGGTGATCACCGCCTACGCGATCGTGTTCGGCGGCGTGCTGCTGCTCGGTGGCCGGATGGCCGACCTGCTCGGCCGCCGGCGCGTGTTCATGGTCGGAATGGGTGTGTTCACGGTCTTCTCCCTCCTCGACGGCCTGGCCTGGTCGTCGGGCTCGCTGATCGCTTTCCGCGGCCTGCAGGGGCTCGGCGCCGCGCTGCTCGCGCCTGCGGCGCTGTCGATCCTGATGACGACGTTCAGGGAAGGGGCGCGACCGCAACGTCGCGCTCGGAATCTGGGGCGCAGCCTCCGGGAGCGGGGGCGCCGCCGGCGTCCTGCTCGGTGGCGCGCTGACCAGCGCGCTCAGCTGGTCGTGGATCTTCTTCATCAACGTCCCCGTCGGCGTGCTCGTGCTCGCGCTCAGCCCGGTGCTCCTGAAGGAGAGCCGTGCCGACCTCGACCACCGCCACTTCGACACGGCCGGCGCCGCGTCGATCACCGGCGGCTTGATGTTGCTCGTGTACGCGCTCACGCACGCGAGCCAGCACGGCTGGGCCACGACCGAGACGGTCGGGCTCCTCGCCGCCTCCGCCGCGCTCGTGTCGGGTTCCTCGTGATCGAGATGCGCTCTCCGGCGCCGTTGCTGCCGCTCCGCATCTTCCGCCTGCGCACGCTGACGGCCTCGAACATCACCGCCCTGCTCATGGGGGCGGCGGTCTTCTCGCAGTTCTTCCTGCTCACGCTCTACATGCAGCAGGTGCTGCACTACTCGGCGCTGAAGACGGGAGTCGCCTACGTCGCGCTCACGCTGTCGATCATCGGCTTCTCGGCCGTCTCGCAGGCGCTCGTCACCCGCGTCGGCATCCGGCTCGTCCTGCCCGTGGGCATGGCCCTGTCGGCCGCCGGCCTCGTGCTGTACGCGCAGCTGCCGGTTCACGGGACCTACTTCTCCAACCTGTTCCCGGCCTTCATCCTGAGCGGGATCGGGCTCGCGTTCGCGTTCGTGCCGATGTCGATCGGGGCGCTCACCGGCGTGCGAGCGGATGACGCCGGCGTGGCTTCTGGACTGCTGAATACGAACCAGCAGATCGGCGGAGCGATCGGAGTCGCCATCGCCACGACGATCGCGACCACCTACACGAGCCACTACCTCAACGGACACCCCGGCGTCGGCCCCCTCGACGGGGCCGCACTCACGCACGGCTTCCAGATCGCGTTCTACGTCCTAGCCGCCCTCGCGGCACTCGCTGCGGTCGTCAGCGCGATCATGATCGAGCCGGGCGCGGCTGCGAGCACGTCGACGGAGGAAACCACCGACGAACTGACACCCGCACTCGGAGAGGCGGCCTGACATGACGAAGAGAGCCAGTACCACCGTGCGGTACGAGACGCGCACGACAATCGACAGACCCATCGGCGACGTGTTCTCGCGTTTGGCCGAGCTGGATGGCTACAGGACGTGGATGCGCCGCACGGGGTTGTTCCGCCGGTCAGGGCAAACCTCCGACGGCCCCCTCGGCCAGGGGACGGCCTATTTCGACGCCACGAGGATGGGCACTTTCCGCGGTGAAGTGACCGACTACGAGCCGCCGGCGAGGATTGGCTTCCGCGAGACCCTCCACTTGTTCGGTTCCGACCTGATGGAAGCGCGCCCGAACTACACCCTCGAGGCGGACCGGGACAAGACGATCGTTCACCACGTCGCGGAGGGCCAGCTCTTCGGAGTGATGCGGCTGATGAAGCCGCTGGCGGCCCTGTTGGCGAGAAGCGAACGGGCCCGAACCGTCGAGTCGTTGAGGCGTTCGCTGGAGTCCCCGACGGCATAGGCGACTGACCGAAGCCAAAAGACGCGCGGGGCCGCCCTCCGGGGCGGCCCGCCGTCATTCCCTCATTCGAGTGAGAGGAAGGCGGGCGTCGACGGTGCAATGGTCAGCATGCGCGGAAACGTCCTCGCCGACCGGCGCGCGAGCGGCTCGACCGCCGGCCCGTTCCTCGTCGCCGCAGCCCTCGTCGGCGGGCCGCTGCTCGGCGCCTGCGCCGGAGCGGGAATCCAGCTGGTCACGACCAAGGGCGCCTGGCCGAGGCGAGCCGCCTACGCAGCCGCCGGCGCTCTGCAGGGCTTCGTGATCGGAGCGGTTGGCGCGCAGCTCGCGCAAGGTGGAAGTTCCGGTGCCGTCGTCGCAGCGACCCTCGGGCTGCTGACGGGCTGCGCGCTGAACATCGCCGCGATCGTGTTCGTCGCCCACGCCCGTGGTCTCGGTGCGCGTGCCGAGCTCGTGGCGTCCTGGCGGGAGATCCTCGTCACGTGGTGCCTCCCGGCCCCGCTGCTCGTCGCCTTCCTCTACCTCTTCCAGACGACTCCGGCTCTCGCGCTGGCGTACGCGGCGGGCCTGCTGCTCGTGGTCGGGGTCGGGAGGCGGGTGCACCTCGGCCTCGAGCGGACACTGGCGCAGGAACGCTCGCGCGCCCGCGTCGACGCGCTGACGAACGCGCCGAACCGCTACGCGCTCGCCGAGGCGCTCACGGCCGAGCAGGCGCGGATGCGCCGCGGCGGCCGGCCGGCGGGGATCTGCTTCCTCGACCTAGACCGCTTCAAGTCGGTCAACGACACCTACGGCTACGCCGCGGGCGACCGGCTGCTCGTGGACGTCTACCAGCGGCTGCGCGGCGAGCTGCGCGCGAGCGACGTCGTGTTCCGGTGGGGTGGGGAGGAGTTCGTCGTGCTCGCGCCGCACCTCGAGGCTCCCGAGCTCGCGAACTTCGCCGAGCGCCTGCGTCTGCTCCTCGAGTCCCGGCCCTTCGCGATCGAGGGGCGGCCTCGGACGATCACCGCCTCCGTCGGAGCGGCGTTGCTCGAGGAGTCGAGACCCGCGGACGTAGCCCTGGAAGCCGCGAGCCGGCTCGTGAAGAAGGCCAAACTGAGCCGCAACACCGCCGTGGCCGAGGTCGCTCGGGAGAGCGCTGCGAAAGCGCAGCGCCCCCGGGCCGCGAGCGCGTAGAAAGTCTCATCAGACCCAGCTAGCGTGTTGGGCCGGTGCGGCGCGGTCGGGGTCTTCTGCGGCTTTGGACGTGCCGTCAACGACAGGGGAGGATGGGAGATCGAATGAAACGGATTCGTCTTGCAACTGTGGTCGCGGGCGCCTTGGCGCTCGCGTTGTTCTTCGTAGCCGGTGCGCTTGCGAAGCCACCGGGCCCGCCGATCAACGTGCCGTGCGGGGGCCAGAGCGCGCTCGTGGCGGCGATCAACGCGGCCAACTCGGCGGGGGGCGGCACGCTCAACCTCGCGAAGAACTGCGACTACGCGCTGACGAGCGTCGACAACAACGTGGTGAACGGGCTGCCGGTCATCGTGACGACGATCACGGTGAACGGAAGCAAGTCGACGATCGATGGGACCGGCGTCGTCCGGGCCTTCGAGGTCGACCCGGGCGGGAACCTGTCACTTCGCGATGTGACGATCACCGGCGGGTTGGCCTCCGACCCCGACGGTGGCATTCCCACCAATATCGGAGGTGGGATCGCCAACTTCAGCGGCACGGTGATGCTGGATCACAGCCAGGTGAGCGGCAATACGGCCGTCCTGGCCGGCGGTGGGATCGCCAACCTCACCTTCGACCCGTCGAGCCCGGCAATGCTGACGCTCCGTAACAGCTCGGTGAACGGCAATCAGCAGACCCTCCCATTCAGTGAGGACGGGACGGGAGGCGTCGGCGGCGCCGGGATCGCGAACATCAGCGGGACGGCGATGCTCGACCACACCCAGGTGAACGGCAACACCGCCGAGGGTGGCCAGGGCGGCGGAATCGTCAGCGCCGACTTCTTCGGCACCGGCTCGACCGTTCTCACGGTCGACCACAGCCAGGTGAACGGCAACACCGCTCCCCTCGCCGGAGGCGGCGGGATCCAGAACCTGCTCGGCACGGCGAACGTCGACCACAGCCAGGTCGACGGCAACACCTCGCTGAACGGCGGCGGCATCGCCAGCGGCAACCGGGAGGCCCCGGCACGGCCCAGCTGAACGTCAGCCACAGCGAGGTCAACGGCAATACGGCCACCGCAGCGCCCGGAGGCGAGGGCCCGCCCATCGCGGCCGGCGGCATCGCCAACGGCAGCGAGGCCGTGATCGACCACAGCTCGGTCGACGACAACAGCAGCCCGAACGCCGCAGGAGCGGGAATCGTGAACCACGCGATGATGACGATCAGCCACTCCGAGGTGAACCGGAACACTGCGGCCGCGAGCGGCGTCCCCGGCTCGGGCGGCGGGATTCTCGACGCCCAGGGCCCGCCCGGTGCGGTCCCGGCGGCAGTCCTGAACATCGATCACAGCACGATCGACGACAACAGCGCCGGCGGGTGGGGCGGCGGCATCGCCAACGGCCTGCCAGGCTCAGGCCCGGGAGTCGGTGGCGCCGTGACGCTGACGCACAGCGAGGTGCGGCACAACCACGCCGCTCACGGCGGCGGGATCTTCAACCGCGGCGGCACGGTAACGCTGTCGGATACGAAGGTCACCGACAACCTCGTGGACAACTGCGAGCCGACGGCCTCCATCGCCGGCTGCATGAACTAGACCGACTCGAGGAGCACTCCACGTGCGGGTCGGGCCCGGCATAAGCCCCGGGCCCGACCCGTCTCGCCGCGTGAGACGGGTGTCGCGCGGGGTCGATTGAATGGGCAGTCAAATTTGCTCGGCGATTTTTGACTGAATAGTCAATCGGAAAGAGAGGATTAGAAATTGCAGATTGGTGGTAAAACCGCCCGCTGCATTTTTCCAGTCTCTCTCACCCCTCGGAGGAGGATCCGATGCCAGCAGGTCATCGGCGCGCGCAGTCGCGCCGGGCGCTTCTCGCGCTCGTGGTCGTCGGCTGCGCGGCTCTGTTCGGAGCAGGCAGCCCGGCACAGGCGGGAAGCGGCGCCGCCACCACCACACTCGCGACCGACGTCGTCCACAACCTGAGCCTCGCGACGCTGACGGGCTCGGTGCCCCTGTCGCAGACGGTGACGGTCGGCGTCTTCCTGTCGAACCCGAACCAGGCTGCTGAAGACGCCTACGTCAAGCAGCTCTACGACCCGTCGAGCCCGAACTACGGCAACTACCTCGATCCCGACACGTTCAACTACCCAGTTCGGCGTGCCGGCGTCGAGCTTCCAGGCTGCCACGTCCTGGCTGCAGGGAGCCGGCCTGACGGTGACCCCGATCGACGGCGCCACCGACTACGTGCTCGCCAGCGGCTCCGCCGCTCGGGTCGAGACGGCCTTCGGCACGCCGCTCAACACGTACACCGCAGCCGGCCGGAGCTTCTACGCGAACACGAAGGCGCCGACGGTGCCTGCGTCGCTCGGGATCTCCAACGTCTTCGGGCTGAACAACTGGAACAAGCTTCACATCCCGCGCGTCCAGGCGAGCGGCACGCCGACGACGACGGCGACGGTCCCGAGCGGCAACACCCCGAAGACGGGGCTCCTCAGCATCAGGGACCTCTGGTCGATCTACGACGCGCCGTCGACGAACGGCGGCAACGGGCAGACGATGGCCATCTTCGGCTGGGGCGTCACCGATCCGGTGATCCCCGACCTGCGCTCCTTCGAGGCCGAGTGGAACCTTCCGGGCGTCCCGATCACGGTCAAGAAGTACGGCGACACGTCGACGCCCGACACGAGCGGCGACGGGGCGACCACCGAGTGGGAGCTCGACACGCAGGCGTCGACCGGCATGGCGCCGAACGTCAAGTCGGAGACGCTCTACTTCTCGCGTCACAACGACGACACCGAAGCGCTGGCCGCGTTCGCCGGCTGGGTGAACGACAAGAACGGGCCGCTGCAGGGCAGCGCCTCGTTCGGCGAGTGCGAGAACGTCGGCAACTCGGCAAACACGATCATCACCGACGGTATGGAAGTGCCCGGGGACAAGATCCTCGAGCAGGCCGCCGCGGAGGGTCGCACGCTCTTCTCGTCCACCGGCGACACCGGCGCCTCCTGCCCGATCATCGGCCTGCCGGTGGTCGGCTCGACGAACGGCGTCGCGACTGAGCTCTACCCGGGCCTCAACTGGCCGTCGGCGAGCCCGTGGGCGGTCGCGGTCGGCGGCACCGACCTGACCGGTGACGGCAACACGCCGGAGCATCGCTTCACCGAGACCGCCTGGGAGTACACCGGCGGCGGCAACTCGACGAGCGAGCCGGCCGGCAGCTACCAGACCGGCGTCGCCTCGACGAACTGCCTCTTCGACCCGAACGGCAACCCGTATGTCCCGGGCGCAGGCGCGGCCGGTCCGATCTGCCGCTCGACGCCGGACGTCGCAGCGATCTCGGGCGACGTGGCGACCGGCAACGGCCTCCTGATCAACGACGACAGCGGCGCCGACTCGCAGGGCGCGGGGACGAGCCTTTCCTCGCCGCTCTGGCTCGGCATGTGGACCCGCATCCAGGCGGCGGCCCCGACGAACAAGGGGCTCGGCTTCGCGAACTACCCGATCTACAAGCTCGCGCAGTCGTCCGGCGGCCGTGACTTCTACGACGTCACCGTCGGCGACAACCAGCCGTATCCGGCCAAGCCGGGCTACGACAACACGACCGGCTGGGGGACGCCCGAGATCTCGCAGATCATGCAGGACCTCACGGGCCGCCTCACGCCGACGCACAACACGGCGCCTGCTCCGGTCGTGACGACCTCGTCGACGACCTGCGGAAATCTCTTCTCCGACGCCGCGGGCGACGACTCGTACGCCCTCGAGGGCGAGACGCTCTCGGCTCCGGGGATGGCGCCGCAGCTCGACATCCTCAGCGGCCGGGCTGTCCTCTCGCCCGACGGCCAGACGCTGCGGACGATCATCACCGTCAGCAACCTGTCGACGACGATCCCGACCGGCGGTGGCGAGAACGACTACCAGATGGTGTTCACGTTCGGCGGCAACCAGTACTTCACCCAGCTCGCCGTCGAGCCGGGAGGGACGGTGCTCGCCTGGGACGGCGAGCTCGTGCGCCTCTCCCTCGAGAACAAGTACCTGCAGGAGCACACGGACACCGGCACGATCACGCTGGGACCGAACGGCACCGCCGAGGTCGACGCTCCGCTCTCGGACTTCCCCGGCGTGGCCAGCGGCTCCACACTGCTGAGGCCCTCGGCGGCGACGTACGTACGTGAGGGCGTGAACCAGGGGCCGCTCGAGCCGGCCGACTCGGCAGGGCCGACCTACGACGAGCTGTTGGGGGTGTGCTCTTCATGAGACGTGTCCTCGTTCTCCTCGGCGTCGCCGGCCTGGCGGCGCTCGGCGCCGTTGCCGTCCCCGGATCGGGGGCGGCGACGACGGTCCCGACACTGCGGCCGTTCTGCACGGTCGGCCCGATCCGCTGCATGTCCGCGCTGCGGACCGACCTCCCGATCGTCGCCGACGCGACCGCATCGCACAGCGGCCTCGGCCCGGCCGACCTGCGCGCGGCGTACAAGCTCGCAGCGGCGGCAGCAAGCAACGGCAAGGGCCAGACCGTCGCGCTCGTCGACGCGTACGACGACCCGACGATCGAGTCGGACGTGAACACGTATCGCGCGTACTACGGCATTCCGCCATGTACCACCGCGAACGGCTGCTTCAAGAAGGTCAATCAGGACGGCGAGCAGGGCAACTACCCGCCGATCGCCAACCCGGACTGGGAGCCGGAGATCGCGCTCGACACCGAGATGGTGTCGGCGATCTGCCCGAACTGCCACATTCTCCTCGTCGAGGCGAACTCGGCCGACGAGACGGTGGCGACGTCGAACCCGGTCCAGCACAGCGACCTGGGGGCGGCGGTCGACACTGCCGTGAACCTCGGCGCGACGGAGGTCTCGAACAGCTACGGCTCGGCGGGGCCGGAGCCGGACCAGACCTTCTTCGACCACTACTACGACCATCCCGGCGTCGCGATCACCGCCTCTGCGGGCGACCAGGACTACGGGACGGTCTGGCCCGCCGCGTCGCCCTACGTAACGGCGGTCGGCGGTACCGAGCTCGTGCAGGATCCGACCACGGCACGCGGCTGGAGCGAGTCGGTGTGGGGGAGCCTCCTGCCCGGCATCGTCCCCAGCGAGGCCGAGGGAACGGGTAGCGGCTGTTCGCTCTGGGAGCCGAAGCCGGCGTGGCAGCACGACGCCGGCTGCTCGGGGCGGACGGTGGCGGATGTGTCCGCCGTCGCCGACAACGTCGCGATCTACGACTCCTCGCCCGAGATCGGAGGCTGGGGCGTCGTCGCGGGCACGAGCATCGCCTCGCCCCTGATCGCGAGCGTCTACGCACTCGCAGGCAACGCCAAGTACGTGACGTACGGCTCGTATTCGTACAGCCACACCAAGACCCTCTTCGACGTTACAGAGGGCTCAAATTTCACCCCCGATACAGCCTGCGGCTACCTGTGCACCGCGGAAACCGGCTACGACGGGCCGACGGGCAACGGGACGCCGAACGGCATCGGCGGGTTCTAGGCCTCCGAGGGGAAAGCGGGAGGGCCGCAGCCGTACGCGGCCCTCCCGCTCGGAGGACAGCCCTCCTCCTGGCGACCGGACGGGATCGCTGGCACCATGGCCGTCCGATGAAGGGCATCGCGACCGTCCTCATGAGCGCCGTCCTGTCGGTCGGCGCGGCGACCACCAACCACCACGCGACCGCGCAGACGGGCGTCGCCCGGCTCACGCACCAGCAGACGCAGGCGATCATCGACGCCGGCGAATGGCACCGCGGCTGCCCGGTCTGGCCCTCGCAGCTTCGCGTCGTCACCTACCGCTACCACGGCTTCGACCAGCAGACGCACATCGGGCAGATCATCGTGAACATGAAGGTCGCGCAGCCGGTCGCCACGGTGTTCGCCAAGCTCTACGGGATGCGGTTCCCGATCCGCGACGGAGCGTTCTCGTCGGTATACGGCCCGCATCCGTGGCGCAGCGGCGACGTGACGGCTTCGTTCGAGTGCCGCAACGCGGGCGCGTCGCCGTGCAGCAGCAGCTCGACAACGCATCACTGGTCGATGCACGCCTTCGGGGAGGCGATCGACCTCGACCCGCGCGAGAACCCCTACGTCGGCTGCGGAATGACCCGCGACAAGACGGCGATCTCGTACATGAAGCGGTCCTGGCGCCGGCCGGGGATGGTGACGCCGAGCCGTGCGCCGCGTCTTCGCCTCGATCGGCTGGGGCTGGGGCGGCTCGTGGTTCGGCTCCACGAAGGACTACATGCACTTCTCGGTCAACGGCCACTAGTTCGCAGTCCAAAGCAGTGTGGGCTACTCTGGCGCCCCATTTGCAGGTCAGTTGAGGAGGTTTCGGTGAAGAAGGTTCTGCTCGTCGCTGCGCTGGCCGCGGTGATTTTCGCCCCGGCCGCGTCCGCGAGCCACGCACCGCGCGTGAAGCCGGCGCTCCTGCCGCTGCCGAAGTCGGCGCTCGGCTCGGCGGCTCACGGCCTTGCTCTCGCGCACGATTCCGGAACCGTTTCGAATGCGATCGCCGCGAACAACACGACCGACGCCACGAAGGGGACGTTCACGAAGCTCGGCCGCGTCAGCGGGTATGCGCTCGACTACGGTGACTCCTTCAGCGGGGCGTCCGGCGTCACCGCCGTCCGCACCGGCGTCGACGAGTACAAGAGCTCGGCCGACGCCAAGCGGGGCCTTGCCTTCTGGCAGAAGGAGGACGCCCAGCAGAGCGCGCTCGACCAGTCCGGCTTCAAGGCCACGAACGCGCTCGTGAAGGTGCCGGCCGTCGGGACGAAGCGTTTCGCCGACCTGACGAGCTTCAGCGCGTCGAACATCGCCCCGGTCTCGGTCCTCGACGAGCAGGTCGCCGACGGGCGCTACGTGCTCGACGTCACCGTGGCCGCCGGGTCGGCGTCAACGGCCAAGGCCCTGGCGCCGAAGCTCGCGAAGAAGCTCGACGCGCGGCTGCGCCTCGCTCTGAAGGGGCGTCTCCGCGGGACGCCCACGAAGCTGCCGGGAAAGCAGACGGCGGGACCGCCTTCCGGCGGGCCAGACCTGTCGAAGCTCGCGCTCGCCGCCACCGATCTGAGCGGCCAGGTGACGCTTCTCGCGAACGATTACCTCGTCGACCCGACCGCTGTCTCGGACTACAGCGTCCTCATGCTCCCGGGTGGCCCCTTCGGCCTCCTCGATCAGGAGGTCGAGTGGTTTCCGACCGCGAACAAGGCGAGCTTCCTCACCGACTTCGCGACCGCGCTCGCGCTGGGGCGAGAACGGAGCTACTGCTCTCGATCTGAGCAGCCTCGGGGACGGCGCGAAGGGCGTGATCGCGAACGGCTCCTCGGGAGGCAGCGCCGTGGTCGTGTTCTCGAAGGGGAACCTGGCCGAGTTCCTCTTCCTGGCGAGCGACTCGGCGATCCAGCAGTCCGACGTCACGAGCGCCGCGAAGACGGCGGCAAGCAAGATCGACGCCGCTCTCGGCGGCTAGTAGCCGGGGGCAGACGGCGGGCTCGTCTAGGTCCCGACGACCTGGACGAGCCAGCGCCGGTCGCGCTCGCGGTCCAGCTCGATGAAGAGGACGCGCTGCCACGTGCCGAGCTGCAGCTCGCCCTCGCGCACCGGCACCGACTCGCCGGCGGTGCCGAGCAGCATCGCCATGCAGTGCGAGTGGCCGTTGCCCTGATCCATGTCCTCGGGGCAGATGTTCTCTGTGCGCCGGTCCCAGTCGTCGTGCGCGTAGTACGAGTCGTTCGGCACGAGCCGCTTCAGCAGGTCGCAGAAGTCCTCGAGGAAGCCGGTCTCCATCTCGTTGACCCGGACGCAGCACGTCGTGTGCGGCGAGTAGATGCAGGCGATTCCGTCGCCGACCTCGCTGGCCCGGACGGCGCGCTGCACGTCCTCGGTGATGTCGGTGACGGTGAGCCCGCCGGCCGTGCGCAGGCGCGTCTCGTGCTGGAACACCTTCATCGCCGTCGCCATTCTGCGGGAATCGTTACCCGACGCGGCGTTCGAACCGTCACACTCTCAGTGGATCCTGCAGGATCGGCGCGTCGCGCTTGAAGCCCCAGATGGTGCAGTAGACGCCGAGGAAGAGCTCCCACGCGAACTCCGGGATGGTCAGGATGCTTTGCACCGAGCGCAGCGCACTGCTCGGATCGTTTCCTGTGAACAGGATGGCCGTCCCGGTGATGATGATCAGCGGCCCGCCGATGAGGCCGAGCCAGCACCACCGTCGCGGAACCAGCCCCGAGCGGTACATCAGGTAGCCGAGGATCAGCCCGTTTCCCCAGCCGACGACCCAGCCCGGCCCGAGGAGGAACGTCCAGTCCTTGATCGCCGCGAGGGTGTAGGCGACCGTTCCCTCGGCCGCGCCTGCAGCCTGGTTCCGCAACGTGACGATCGCGACCATGGCGACGATGCCGACGAGGATGAAGGTGCATTCGACTACGCGCGCAGTCACGTACCCGAGCGACAGCTCCTCGTTCTGGCGGCGGAGGATCGGGAAGATCACGACCGCGGTGCCGATGTTCGCGATGATCAGCAGAAGCTCCAGCAGGGCGCCGAACAGGACCTGCTTGTCGTGCCCGGCCCCCGCGATGTAGGCCACCGGGTGGCGGAGCACTGTCTCGTAGAGCAACAGCGCCGGAATCGACGTGATGAACGTGACGAGGTAGAGGACGCCGAAGATCCGCGCTCTCTGCTGGTCCCTGGTCATGCTTTAGCCCCTTTTCCTCCGGTCGCGGGTGGACCCCGCGCATCCCGTAGGCCGAACCTACTCCTTCCTCGATGGGCCCGCCTGGCAGACCGCGGTCGAGAGCCAGTGCCGGTTACGAACTCGCTTCCGCGTGCTCCGATCCGCGCGTCCATGTGAACCGTGTCAGTGTCCCGGGCTGGCCGAGCCCCGGCGGCCGGGAGCCGTGCCGGACGAAGAGGACGGGTGTGTCGGTGGCCGTTGCGATCGCGAGTCGAGTGGCACCGATCCCCTCGGCCCGCCAGCGATCCGAGAGGCCGATCACGAGCAGGCGCGCGCCGGCCGCAGCCTGAACGACGCCGCTGTCCCCGGGCGGGATCAGGACGGGCTCGGTCACGATGCCGACAACCTGTTGCACGAGCAGCGAGGCGCGCGCGAGCAGCCTGCTCGCGTCGCGCCGTCCATGCGCCGGATCTGCTTCGGTTCCGAGCAGGCGGAGGCTGGTGTCGAGCGCCGCCGCGAGCCAGGCGGCGAGCTCGATCGCGGACCAGTCGTGTTCGGCGCCTCCGAACGGGGTGACAACGGGGCCGCCGGCCGCGCCGGCTCCCGTCGTGAGGAGCCCGACCTCGCAGGGAGCCTGCTCCAGGAGGTCGGAGACCGACTCGCTGAGCTGCCCCCGGTCGAGCAGCTCAGGCGGTGCCTCCGCCAGTACGAGGTCGACCGGCTGCTCCGCTGCGAGCAGGGCCGCCTCGACCCCCGCCGCGGAGGTGGTGTACGCCGCGACGCGGCATGTAACCCCGCGCGCCGCGAGCCTGTCTCGTTGCGCCACCAGAGCGGTGGTCCGAGCGGCAAGGTCGCCTTGGTCACTCATGAAGCGGGCGAGGATCAGCTCCCGCCGCGGGCGGCTCGAGAGTGGCTCCGCGATCGCGAGCAGGTCGCCGAGGCGGTCATCGTCCCCAGCAAGGACCACGATTGCGCGCAACGCGGCGCGACGCTCGGGCGCGAGCTCGAGGTCTTGCCGAAGGATCGCGGACTGGAGCTCCCGCAACGCCGGGGAAGGCTCGATCCCGAGGTCGTCGACGAAAGTCTGCCGCGCCGTTCGGAACACCTCGAGCGCCTCCGCCTGACGGCCGGCTCCGTATAGCGCCTGCATCAACGTGGCGGCGAGACGCTCGTGGAGCGGGTTTTCGCGGACGAGTGTCTCGAGCTCAGGGACGAGCTGGGCGTAGCGGCCGAGCGCGAGATCGGCCTCGATCCGCAGCTCGAGCGCGGTAAGACGGGCAGCCTGGAGGCGCTGGATCTCCGCCTGGGAGGTTGCGTCGTCGGCCAGGTCCGGTAGCGGCTCACCGCGCCAGAGGCCGAGGGCCTCGCGCAGAAGCCTGCCCGCCTGGGCGGCCTCGGCGCCCTCTGCCTCGGCGACCAACCGCTCGAAGCGCAGCAGGTCGAGCTGGTCCGGGTCGACCCGGACCAGGTATCCCGGCTCCTGCGTGACTAGCACGCCGCTGTCGCCCAGCAACTTGCGCAGCTGCGAGACGTGGAACTGAAGCGCGTTTGCCGCGGCAGCCGGCGGTCGGGTTGGCCACAACACTTCGCTCAGGCGGTCGATCGACACAGCGCGGTTCGGCGCCATGAGGAGCGCTGCGAGCAGTGCGCGTTGCTTGGGGCCGCCGAGGGCGAGCGTGTGGCCGCGGTCGACGACCTCGAGCGGTCCGAGGATCCGGAACTCCATCGTGTCGCAAACCACTATGACCAGACCGGCGCCCCTAGGGAAGCCTCAGCCGGGCCTCAGCGTCGATATCGACCATTCGCGGTACCAGGCGTACGCTTGGCAGAGCGAAACAATGGACATCCAGCCGCCTGTCGACATCGGCACCGACTTCCTCGGCTACCGGATCGAGGAGCTGATCGGCCGGGGCGGGATGGGCGTGGTCTATCGAGCGTACGACCTTCGCCTGAAACGGTCTGTCGCGGTGAAGTTCGTCGCGCCGTGGCTCGCCCTCGACGAGCGGTTCCGTGAGCGCTTCGCCCGCGAGACCGAGTTGGTCATGTCGTTGGAGCATCCGAACGTGGTCCCGATCTACGACGCCGGCGACGTCGAGGGCCGTCTCTATCTCGCGATGCGGTTGGTGGAGGGCCCCGACCTCGGA
Organism: uncultured Actinomycetes bacterium; assembly: GCA_963825805.1. Taxonomy (GTDB): domain Bacteria; phylum Actinomycetota; class Thermoleophilia; order Gaiellales; family Gaiellaceae; genus Palsa-739. Next base: position 27,442 of record CAWGVE010000053.1, read on the forward strand.
TCGCTCCTCCGAGCGGAGGGGGCACTCGAGCCGGCCCGCACGGTGGCAATCTGCGCTCAGATCGCCTCGGCGCTCGACGCGGCACACGCGCGCGGCCTCGTGCACCGCGACGTCAAGCCGTCGAATGTCCTGCTCGACGGCTCCGAGCACGTCTACCTCGCGGACTTCGGTCTGACCAGGAGCCTCGGGAACCCGATCGCCGAGTCGGGCGAGGAGCGCTCGATCGGCACGCCTGCCTACCTCGCGCCCGAGCAGTTCGAGGGCCTGGCGGTCGACGGCCGCGCGGACGTCTACTCGCTTGGCTGCCTGCTCTACGAGTGCCTCACCGGCGAACGCGTCTTCCCCCGTGACTCGCGCCTCGCGGAAGCCTGGGCGCACCTCGAGGAAGAGCCGCCCCGGGCGAGCCGGACACGGCGCGGCCTACCGGAGCCGGTCGACCGGGTGATCTCGCGGGCGTTGGCGAAGGAACCGGCAGAGCGCTATCCGACCTGCGGCGCGCTGGTCGCCGCCAGCGAGAGCGCACTGGGCCTGCGCCGGCCGGCGCGCTTCGGCGGGCGCACGGCTGTCGCCTTCGTAGCGATTGCCGTGGCAGTCACCGCATCACTCGCCGTCGCGGTCGCGGTCGCGGTGCGCGGTGGCCGAGGCCCGGCTGCGCCGCCGCTCACTCACGCCAACACCCTCGTGCGCATCGACCCTCGCACGAACAAGGTGCAGCGCGTGATCGACGTCAGCGGGGAGCCGAGGGCAGTTGCCGCCTGGCTTGGAACCGTTTGGGTCTACTCGCAGGCAGCCGGAGTCGTCTCGGAGGTGGACGCGCAGACGAACCATGTCCGGCGCACAACGGCGATCTCGGCGACCCCGGTCCCGCTCGCGACAACCATTGGTCCGGTGCTTGCCGCCGACCGGAGCGGCGCGTGGATCGTCGGCGTCAACGGGCGAGGACGGTCGCTGCTGACGCTCGTTCTCCCGGGCGGCGGGCAACGCCGCTGGCCCCTCGGCGGTCAGCCCATGGCCGTCGCCACCGGCCTCCACGCGGTCTGGGTGCTTGAGCGTGATCCGCGGCGCGACCGGCTGCTGCGACTCGACCCGGCGACCGGCAGGCTGAGCGTTCAGGCACGGTTTCCGCTGTCGTCGGGCGTCGACACGTTGACCTTCGGTTTCCGGGACCTATGGCTCGTCGGCTCGACGACGGCGATGCTGTACCGGGTCGATCCGCGCGCGGGCTCAGTCCGCTTCCGCAACCTGGGACAGACGGCCGGACGACCGGTCGCAATGGCCGGCGATATATGGGTGACCGTCTCCTACGACGGCGACTTCTCCGAGGTCGTCGATCCGCAGACCTTGGACGACGTTATGAACTACACCGGGACCATTGGTCCCCTCGGCACCATCGGTGCCGACTCGGTAGGCGCGTTCGCCTCGGTCTGGTCGTACGACGTCCCGAGCGGGGAGGTAGATCGGTGGCACCCACCGCAACAAGTCGCGGATGTCCAGCTGACCCACGCGCCGTTGTACGACGGCAACTGCATGACGTCGATGGCCGCCGGCGACGGCGCCATCTGGGTGACTCTCGCGCCGACGACGGGGTTGGCGGGCAGCTCCGTCTGCTTCTTCTGAGCCTCAGCAGAGCCTCGGTCCATCCTCAGCGTCGGCGTCCACGCTCCGTGCTCCAAGTACTCCTCGGTTGAAAGGAGCAACGATGTACACGAAGCTCTCGGCAGTTGCGGCTCTCGTTGGCGCAGCGGCCTTCGTAGCGACGGGGATGGCGTCTGCCGGCCACACCACAGCGCATCAGCGAATCGCGATCGTGAATCCGGGCGGGAACTCCGGCACCTTCGTTCTCACCCCGCTCACGTCCGGGCCGATCAAGCCCGACTCGGGCACCGCGGCCGCCTGTTGCTGGACCGGGCAGCTCAGCCAGCGTGACGGCGAGTCGATCGAGATCGACACCCCGCTCAGGACGTTCGTGGGCAAGCGAGGCACCTTCGCCTGGCGCGCGCGCATCGTCTGGGTCGATCTCGGGGGCGGTTACTCGGTCGGCACGGGCACGTGGAAGATCGTGCACGGGACGGGCGCGTACGCGCATCTCGAAGGACACGGACGCAATGCGCTGGTCTCGCATGGGAACGCCGACCTCGCAGGTCGCGCCGTCGGCCTCTTGGACTTGCGCGGATGAGCTCGCCTCAGCCGAGCCCGCTTTCTCCTACACCCAAATTGGAGGTCGTCATGACAATCCTGTCTCGCAAACGGAGGCCGGCAGCAGGCACTGCCGCAGCCGCCGTTCTCATCCTGGGCCTCGTCGTCTTGGCCCTTCAGCTCAGCTCACCCGCGAGGGCGCAGAGCAGTTCGTGTGCCGACCCGGTGACGAGCGCCCCAACGGACCCTGCGACCGTGTCCGTTGCAGCGGGGCCGTTCGGCAAGGTGCTGGTCATTGGTTCAGGCGCCTATTCGGGGTGCTCTCTGTACCTGCTCACATCGGACCAGCTCCATGCGCTTACCGGTTCTCACTTCGCCTGTAACGACGGCCCGAACGCGAAAGGTCTGCCTTGCGACACCGTCCTCTGGCCGGCACTCCTGACCGACGGTGCCCCCGTCGCAGGGCCCGGGGTCAATCCCAAACTGCTCGGGACGGTGACCCGTGCAGATCTGCCCGGCCTGTCCGCGGTGCAGCAGGTGACTTACGCCGGTATGCCGCTGTACCGGTTCAACCGCGACGAGGTGCCGGGAGAAACGGAAGGGGCCAATGTTTTCGACCCGTTGACCGGCCCCACGGGCATCTGGTACCTGGTCGAGCCGACTCGGGGCAATCCCGCACCGGGCACGGCACAAATGCAGCTCGAGACGGCTCCGGTCGAAGGCACGGGACAGGACAAGACGGTGTTGGCGGCAACGATGGACGATGACTTCGGCCCCCTCCCGGACGCGACCTTCCCTGCCTACACGTCGAGCCCCGGACATGGCCCCGGGGAGGGTCACGGCCCGTGCCGGGCGTTGTGCTCCCAGTACTGGCCGCCCGTCCTCACCTCAGGCAGGCCCGAAGCCGGAAGCGGCGTCGACCAGCACGCCCTCGGGACCAAGATGAGGCCCGACGGCACCGAGCAGGTGACCTACAAGGGTCGACCTCTGTACCTGTTCGCCGACGACGCCTACCTTCCGAAGTTGCCGTACAACGGAGGAGCGGCTTCGATCGACGGAGCGGGTGCGGACACCCTGTGGGGCGTGTTCAACACGATCTCTCCTTCCTCCTAGGGCTCCCTCCGAGCCCCGAGACCAAGAGCCCCGGCCGACTCGATCGGCCGGGGCTTCCCACATCTGGAGAACGGTGTGGCAAGCGCTGATGGGCCCGCCTGGATTCGAACCAGGGACCAACGGATTATGAGTCCGCTGCTCTAACCAGCTGAGCTACGGGCCCGCGTGGCTAGGCCGAGCGTATCGCGCGCCGCAGCGAGAGCCACAGCGCGAGCAGGACCACGAGCGGCATCAGCCACCAGGCGTTGACGCCCGCAGCGACCAGAGCCGCCGTGGCGCCGATTCCCACGGCGACGAGCACCGCCACGCGCCAGTCGTCGCCGATCACGAAGTCCCACCAGAACCGGCCGAAGCTGCGGAGCCACTTCATGCTCGCACCTCCGCGGCGCGGAGCTGTGTCCGGCGCTCGCGCTGCAGTAGCCGCACGAAGATGAACGACATGAGGGCGACGAAGCCGAGCACGCCGAGCAGCGCAGCGTCCGAGCCGGGCCAGTCGGCGCCGGCGCCCTCGACGGACCAGAAGATCCCGAACGTCGTCAGCATCACGCCGACGGCGAACTTCATCGTGTTCTCGGGCACGCGCGCGAGCGGCGCGCGCACCGCGATGCCGACGCCCGCGACGAGGACGAGGGCCGCCGCAGCGCCCGCGGCAGCGAGCGGGATCGAGCCCTGTGCGCTGCCGAAGGTGAGGACGATGAAGACGACCTCGAGCCCCTCGAGCAGCACGCCCTTGAACGAGAGCGTGAAGCCGTACCAGTCGATGCCCGCGCGCTCGACGTGCGCCGCGCCGCGCGCGTCTGCGAGCTCACGCGTGAAGATTGCGTCCTCGTCGTGGAGCGCCTTGTAGCCCGACGCGCGGAGGATCGCCTTCCGCAGCCACTGCAGGCCGAACACGAGCAGGAGCGCGCCGACGACGAGCCGCAGCGCGTCGATCGGGATCGCGGTCAGCGCCGGCCCGAGCACCGCCACGGCGACCGCCAGCGCGAGCGTTGCCGCTCCGAGCCCCGCGAGAGCCGAGCGCCAGCCGCGCGCGAGGCCTGCGGCGAGCACGATCGTCAACGCCTCCACCATCTCCACGCCGCTCGCGAGGAAGGCGGAGAGGAAGAGGAACGCGTTGCCGGTGCTCACGTGCTCACCTCCGCGCGAGGGTAACCCGTGGCGTTCGTGCTCGCGGCGGCGGTCGCGACGTCGCCCGGATAGGTCTTCCGCCCCCTGAACAGGAGCCACGCACTGGCGCCGAGCGGCAGGATCATCACGGCGAACGTCCATTGCAGGCCCGAGCGGCCGCCGCCGAAGACGTGGTCCGAGACGGCGCCGAACAGCAGCGGTGCGAGCGCTATGGCCAGCGAGCGCAGGAGCGTCCGCACGGCCTCGGCGCGTCCCCAGAGGAGCGGCGGCATGATGTCCAGCCGCGCTGCGTCGAGCGGTGGGTTCTGGGAGGCGAGGAAGAACGCGGCCGCAACGAGGTAGGGCACGGCAGTGACCGCCTGGCGCGTGAAGATCGCCGGGATGAAGAGGATGGTCGTCGCCACCGCTGCCCAGGCGGGAGTGAGTATCCGTGCGTTGAGGCTGCCGCGCTTGAGCAGCCAGTCCCCGATCGAGCCGCCGGCGAGGACGCCGGCGAATGCGCCGGCTCCGACCACGAGGAGGAGGGTGCTCGCGAGCGGCTGGTCGATCCCGTACTGCTCCTTCGAGAACTCGAGGCCGAAGGTCTGCAGGCCGGCGAGGAAGTAGTAGCCGCAGGCACTCGCGAGGATCAAGACGACGTTGGTGCGCACGCGGAGGACGTACCTGGTCGCGTGCACGAGGCCCATCCGGCGCGCCTCGCGTGGCTCGACAATGAGCTCGGGATCGGGCGTCAGGCCGCGCTCCCGCGCGAGCCGCTGCGCATCGGTTTCCTGCCGGCCCTCGCCGGCGCCGCCGCCTCCGGGGGCGGCGCGGCCCGGGACTCGTGCGCGAGGACGCCGAGCCCGCCGCGCTGGGGCTCTCGCAGCCGCCAGACCGTGAGTGCGAGCGCGAAGGCAGGCAGGGCGAGGAGGACGAACGATGCCCGCCACGAGAGGGTCGAGACGTTGCCGGTGACGGCGAAGCCAACGCCCGCGCCGACGTACTCGCCCGCGAGGATCACGCCGTAGATCCGGCCGCGCTCCCAACTTCCGAACCAGTCGCCGACGAGCGAGGCGACCATCGGACCCGCCGAGGCCGTGACCGCGCCGAGGAAGAGCCGGGTCCAGAGGAGCTCCGTGAAGTCGGACGCGGTCGCGCTCCAGAGCATGGCGACGCCCCAGAGCATGATCGTGCCGCCGAGGATCCGCGTTCTCGTCACGCGGTCGGCGAGGACGCCGAACGGCAGGGTCGCCACCGCGCCGACGAGGGAGCTGACGCTGACCAGCAGCCCGATGTCCGTGTTCGTGATGTGGAGCCCGGACCGCAGCTCGCTCGCCGAGGCGCCCACGGTCGCAACGTCGGCGCCGCTGAGACCGAGAACCGCCGCGAGGGTGAGGATGACCCGCGTCCGCTCGTGGCCTCCCAGCAGCCGGGTCAGGCGGCGGGAGACGCCGCCCGCGGCCGCCGACCCGACGGCGACCGCGTCGGTCAGGACGCGAGAGGTGCGCGAGTCCTCGGTGCTCACGGCCCCATGGTGGCAGGAGCGGCCGCCAACCCGGCGCGGAGGTCAGACGTCGCGGCGGACGAGCAGCACCGCGGCGATCAGGATCGCGGCGGCGCAATACGCGACGAAGACCAGGCCGCCGGTGAGCGGCCGGAGCGTGTGCGCCCCGTGGTGGAGGGCGAAGAGCTGACCCCCGGACTCCAGCGGGAGGTACTGGCTGATCGCGTGGTTCCAGCTCAGCGGCAGGACGTTCATGAGCGGCGGCAGCACGAAGAAGATGGCGGCGAACGCGGCGATGCCGCCAGCGGTATTGCGCACGATCGCGCCGAGCGCCAGGGCGAAGATCCCCACGAGCATCACGTAGAGCGCGCCGCCGAGTACCGCCCGCGCGACGCCCGGGTGCGAGAAGGAGATCTGGAGTTGAGGAATATTCGCGAGAATCGCCTGGCTCGCGAAGAAGCTGATCAGCACGGCCGGCACCGCGAGCACGAACGAGACGACCGCGTAGTCGAGGAGCTTCGCCCAGAGCACGGGAAGCCGCTTCGGCACCGCCGTGAAGGTGGAGCGGATCGAGCCGGTCGAGTACTCGGCCGTGATGAGGAGCACGCCGAGGACGGCGATCGCGAGTTGCGCGACGTTGACACCGGCGAGCGCGATGTCGAGCGGGTGGCGGTCCGCGCGGTCGTGCGGTGACATCGAATGCCAGTGCGTCCGGGTAACGACGGCGAAGAGGACCGGGAAGGCGATCGCGAGGACGAAGCCGGCGCCGAGCGACCACTTCGTCGACCGCACCGAGCGGAGCTTCGTCCACTCCGAGAGCAGCACGCGGTGGAAGGCGACGCGGCCAGTCGTCTCGAGCCGCGGCAGCCGCACCTGGGGAGCCAGCGTGCTCACGCGACGGCCTCTTCCATCTCGGTCGCGAACTCGATGTCGTCGCGGGTGAGGTCCATGAACGCCTCCTCGAGCGACGCCTGGTGCGGCGTCAGCTCGTGAAGGGCGATCCCTGCGGCGGCGGCAGCGTCCCCGACCTCTTCCGCCGTGAGCCCGTGCACCTCGAGCGCGCCGCGGTCGGCCTCGACGAACGAGACACCGGGGCCGACGAGCGCGTTGCGCAGCCGCTCGGCCTCGGGTGACCGAACCAGCACGACCTTGTGCGAGGTCGACGCGCGCGCGACGAAGTCGTCGACGCTCGTGTCCGCGATCAGCTTGCCGCGGCCGATCACGATCAGATGGTCCGCGGTGAGTGCCATCTCGGTCATGAGATGGGAGGAGACGAAGACCGTGCGGCCTTCGGCGGCGAGCCCTTTGAGCAGGTTCCGGACCCAGTGGATGCCCTCCGGATCGAGGCCGTTCACCGGCTCGTCGAGCATGATCGTCTTCGGGTCGCCGAGCAGTGCCGCGGCGATTCCGAGCCGCTGGCCCATGCCGAGCGAGAACTGGCCGCTGCGCTTGCGCGCCACCTCGTGCAGGCCGACGAGGTCGATCAGCTCGCGGACGCGCCGCTTCGGGATCCCGTGCGTCTGGGCGAGCGCGAGCAGGTGGTTGTAGGCCGATCGGCCCGTGTGGACGGAGCGCGCCTCGAGCAGCGCGCCGACCTCGTGCAGCGGCGCCGCGTGGTCGCGGTAGTGGCGGCCGTTGACCGTGACGTCGCCGGCGGTGGGCGCATCGAGGCCGAGGATGAGCCGCATCGTCGTCGATTTTCCGGAGCCGTTCGGCCCCAGGAATCCCGTGACGATTCCGGGCTGCACCGTGAAGCTGAGCCCGTCGACCGCCCGCTTTTCGCCGTAGTCCTTCGTGAGGTTGCTGGCCTCGATCACAGCCGGAACGTAGCCCCTGTCGGTGAGGGTCACGTGAGTAAGCTGGGAACATGTTCCTCTTCACAAAGACCGAGATGGTCACGCCCGAGAAGGCGCTGCCCGGGCGCGACGACCGCGATGCCCGTGCCCGAGCGGCACGAGGTGCTCGGCACGCCCCTCCAGCCGCCGTTCCCCGAGGGGATGGAGCAGCTCGTCGTCGGGATGGGCTGCTTCTGGGGCGCCGAGCGCATCTTCTGGGAGGCGGACGGCGTCTACACGACGGCCGTCGGCTACGCAGGTGGCTACACTCCGAATCCGACCTACGAGGAGGTCTGCAGCGGGCGCACCGGCCACACCGAGGCCGTGCTCGTCGTCTTCGACCCCGCCGTGGCCTCGCTCGACGGAGTTCTACGGCTGTTCTGGGAGGGCCACGATCCGACCCAGGGGATGCGGCAGGGCAACGACCGCGGCTCGCAGTACCGCTCGGCGGTCTACTGGACGAACGAAGCGCAACGGGCTGCGGTAGAGGCGTCGCGCGACATGTACCAGGCCGAGCTCGCGCGGGCCGGCTACGGCGAGATCACGACCGAGATCGCCGAGGCAGGGCCGTTCTACTACGCCGAGTCGTACCACCAGCAGTACCTCGCGAAGAACCCGAACGGCTACTGCGGCATCGGCGGCACCGGCGTCGCCTGTCCCGTCGGGCTCCGCGCGTAACACCGCGGGCAGCGGGCCGAGCCGTCCTCGGCGATCGACCAGCCGGTCGGCGCGGGTTCCTTCGGGTCGTAGTCGACGGCCGTCGCGCCGCAGCCGCAGGCGAACAGCGCGACGCTGCACGGAAACGGAGCGGGGATCTCGAAATACTCGGCCGTGAGGCGATCCTCGCCTCCCGGCGACGCGCTGTCAACGGCCAGAACCGGAACGCGACCGCGCGTCGTTGTCTCCTGGAACCGAAAGGAGACGACATGGGAGATCGCACGCAGCGGGTGAAGGGGAAGGCGAACGAGGCCGCCGGTAAGGCGAAGGCGAACGTCGGCTACGCGACCGGCAGCGGCAAGACCGAGACCAAGGGCGTCGGCAAGGCGCTCAAGGGCAAGGCGCAGCAGACGGCGGGCAAGGCCCGGAGCACCGCGAAGAAGAAGACGCGCTGAGCTCCGTCGCGACAGAAGCAGCGGCGGAGCGACTCGCCGGAGAGCGGCCGTCGCGCACGCGAGCGTTGTTCGCGGCGGCCGCCGCGGGGGTCGCAGCCGGAGTGCTGACCTACAAGCTGCTGCGCTCGGGCGGCTCCTAGACCTCCTTGCTCATCGCGACGGCGTTCTCCTCGTAGCCGAGCGACCGGTAGAGCCCGCGCGCGACCTCGTTGCCGCCGAAGACGTTGAGGGCGACGCGGTCGATGCCCCGCCGCCGTGCCTCCTCCTCGGCGAACAGCATCGCCGCCCGGCCGTAGCCGCGGCACTCCTCGTCGAGGTGGATGTCGTACACGAACAGGCAGGGCTCCATGGTCTCCTCGCGCTCCGCCAGCCACAGGTCGCCGGCCGGCTCGCCGTCCACCTCGATCACGTAGAACATCCTCCGGCATCGGACGCAGCTGCACGGCCACGTCGTGACCCTACTGCGAGTCGCCGCTCGAAAAGAACGAGGCGAACGAGCCGGCCACAGCGGTGACGACGAAGATCGCCCAGAACTCGAGCGCCACGTCGACGACTTGTCCTGCATGGGTCACCGGGTTCTTCACCGACGACGAGACCGTCAGGATCTGCACGCTCGAGAAGAACACGGCGTCGCCGAAGCCGTGGATGTCGCTGCCCTTGAGGCCGCTCTCGAACGACCACATCAACGCCGCGCCCACGAGATCCACCACCGCCGACAGGCCGATGGCGATCAGGATCCGCGCCAGCAGCCGGCGATGACGCTCGCTCCAGGTGACGAGACGTCGGAGCTCCTCCGGAACCATCGCCGGGGAGGCTAGGGCACCGGCCGGTCGGCGCAGTACGCTCGCCGCATGGCGGAGTGGAAAGGCGACTACCCGTGGCTCCAGCTCGCCTTCAGGCACGTCGGGCGGGGTGGCAGGGAGGCCTCCGAGGAGTGGCGGGTGCGAATCGAGGAAGACCTCGGCGCCACGCTCGACTACAAGGTGCGACCCGACGGGACGGCGAGCGTCTGGTGCGGCATGAGCGACCACGAGTTCCACCACGAGCCGACTCCGAAGGAGCTGCTCGCAGGGCTCGCGGACGCCCACCGCAAAGAGGCCAAGCGCCTCGGTGTGCGTCTCGGGCCGGTCGCCGTGGAGACGCGCGACGGGCCGGTCGAGATCTCCTGGGCCGCGCGGGACCTGCTGCTCGGGGCGATCCGGGCACGCGGCACCGACGAGGACGTCGTCGGCGCCCTCGAAGCCGCCGAGGACTCGGACCGGATCGAACTCGATCGCGCGGGGAAGATCGTCGTCTTCGACGCGCTCTGGGACCTGTTCGAGAGCGCCGACGTCGACGAGTTGATGGACCCACAGCTGCTCGTGCTCCGCGACCGGCTGAAGGACGAGATCGCAGAGGGGCCTGCCGCTCCCTCGGGTTAGACCTAGTGATGTGGCCGGTGACGTTGCCCGGCGAAGGTTGCCGGTTACATCACTAAGCGGCGAGCTCCGCCGTGTGGAGCCGGTAGAGCTCCGGCTCGCACGCCTCGAAGCCGTCCACGACGTCCGGGTCGAAGTGGCTGCCGCGGCAGCTGATGATCTCCTCCACGGCGGCGTCCCAGCCGATCGGCCGGCGGTACGGGCGCTGGTCGGTCATGGCGTCGAGCGAGTCGACGATGGCGAAGATCCGCGCCCCCAACGGGATGCTCTCCTCGGAGAGGCGGTCTGGGTACCCGGCTCCGTCCCAGCGCTCGTGATGGGAGCGGATGACGCGGCCGCCTTCCTGCTTGAGCAGCGGGATGTGGGCGAGCAGCCGCTCGCCGATCTCCGCATGCTGCTCCATCCGGCGGCGTTCCGGCGCCGTCAAGCGTCCGGGCTTGAGGAGGATCCCGTCGGGGATGCCGATCTTGCCTACGTCGTGCAGGAGGAAGCCCCATTCGAGGCTCGGATCGTCGAGCAGACCCGGTGCGATCTCGAGAGTGAGCCGCGTGGCGTACGCCGTGACGCGGCGCGAGTGCCGGCTCGTGCCGAAGTCGCGCGACTCGAGCGCCGACGCGAGCACGGCGACCGTCTGGGTGTAGGCCTCGTTCAGGAGCTCGTGCTGGCGGCGGCCGATGTCGATCAGGCGGTTCAGGTCCGCGGCGTCGACCAGGCCGTTGCCTGCGTCGACGGGGCCGAAGGGGTACCGGCGCATCTGCCGCGCGACGAGCGCGAGCAGGTCGACCGGGCTGAACGGCTTGCGCACGAACTCCGTCGCTCCCGCCGCGCGCGCGGAGCGTCCCGCCTCCTCCGAGCCGCTGATCGCGACGATCGGAAGCTTGCTCGTCTGCGGCGTCTCGCGCAGCCGCTCCAGATAGAAGATGCCGTCGACCCCGGGCAGGCCGATGTCGAGCAGGATTGCGTCCGGCTTCGAGTCGGCGAGGATCTTCTCGGCCTCGATCACGTCGTGGGCGGCGTCCACGACGAATCCCTCCAGCTCGAACGTCGTCCGGATCAGCTCACACAGGAGCCGGTCGTCGTCGATCACGAGTACGCGACGCGTGCGGCGCATGCGATTCCCCCAATCGATAAGCGGCGGCACCTTCATCCCCACGTTCCGTGTCGGCGGGGGGCCGGAGCCTGCTTGAGAAACAGCCCCGAGTGGAGGTCGGCAGGGAGGGAGAGGACTTTCTGCCGAAACCTCCCGCAGGCTTACGACCCGAGTTCACCCTTTCGGGTGAGTCACGCGCAGTACTGGTCCCAGGCGAGCCGTCCGACGACGTCCCAGAAGACCTCGATCTCGGCGGGCTCGACGAGGTTGCCGTTGACGCAGATCACGACCTGGCGCTCGCCGTCCTCGCTCGAGAGCGCGATCGCCACGTAGCCGAGCGAGAAGCCGAGGTGGCCCCAGGCGGGCCCGCACGGCGAGCGTTGCCGTCCCATCAGCGCGGTGATCTCGCCGATGCCGAGCCCGTAGCGGTCGGTCTCGTCCCAGTCCGACTCGACTGCATCGAGCATCTCGCTCCGCAGCCGGTCGGGGAGGAACCCGCCTCCGAGCAGAGCGCGCAGCATCGCGGCGGTTTCGTCGGCGGTCGAGACGATGCCGCCGCCGGCGCGATAGAAGGGGAGGTCGAGCGCGGTGACGTCGACCAGGCCCGAAGCGCCGGGGAAGATCGGGTTGTCCGCAGGGAGATACCCGTGAGCGCAGTCGCCGCGGAGCGGCATTTCGACGAGAGCGGTCCGTTCCATGCCGAGGGGGGCCAGAACGCGCTGCCGCAGCGCCTCGCGCAGGCCCAGGCCAGTCGCCTCCTCGACGAGGAGCCTGAGCACGATGTAGTTGCTGCCGTGATACGCCCAGCCCTCGCCCGGCGCGAACAGGCGCGGCTTTTCCAGCACCAGCGCAAGCTCCTCGCCCGCCCCGAGCTCCCAGCGGTGGGCTGGGTCGCGACGGTACGGCTCGAAGAACGTCACGAGGTCGACAGGGAAATCGTCCAGGCCGCTCGTGTGGTTGAGGAGCTGGCGGATCGTGACGCCCTCGACGAAGGGCGCGGCATCGCCGTCGAGGTCGAGCACGCCCTCCGCCACGAGCCGGAGGACGAGCGCGGCCACGAAGATCTTCGTCACGCTTCCGATGCGGAAGCGATGCTCGACCGTGAGCGGCTCGCCGGTCGCGAGGTCTGCGACGCCGGCCGCTCCCTCGACCCGGCGGTGCCCGACGGCCACTGCGACAGCTCCCGGAACGCCGGTCGCGACGACCGCCTCGAGCTGATCCTGCAGCACTTCCACGGCTGAATCGCGAGCCTAACCCGGTCACCGCTGTCGAGCCTGACAACTTCGCACCACGACATGTGCTCAACTCCTGGTGCCCCCGCTGCCGATAGCTGCTCCATGGACAAGACGAGCGTCGACGGTCTCCGCGCGGAACTGGCGCAGCTGGTAGCCGAGGAGGAGCGGCTTTCGGCGGAACGCGACCGCCTGCACAACAAGATCGACTTCGGCTTCGGAACCGACGAGTCGCGCGCCCGCGAGCGCGAGGTCTCGGACGCGCGGCAGGACGTGCACCGCCGGATCGACTCCCTCCGGGAGCGCATCGGCTCGTTCGAAGTCGTCTAGCTCGCTACTGCAGACGCTCGGCGAGGTAGCGGATCGCGAGCGGATAGCGGTACTCGATCCCGCCGTGGCCGGCGTCGAACAGCTCGAAGAAGACGTCGGTGATCCCGAGCTCCTCGAGCTCCCGGCGGAACGCCTCGGCGCCGAGGTCGAGGTACCACTCGTCCCGGTTGCCGGCGTCGATGTAGATCGCGCGCTGGCTGCGCAGCGCGTCGGCGTGCCGGCGCGCCATCCGGACCGGGTCCCACGCGAGCCAGCGCTGCCAGACGTCGTCGCGCAGCATCCCCGTGGCCGTGTCGAACGGCAGGTCGACCGAGCCGTCCTCGTTCGCCGAGTAGCAGGCCGCCATCGCGTACGTATTGAGGAGGATGTGGTCCCACGGCTTCGTGAACGCGGGCCGCGAGCGGAAGTCCTCCCAGAATCGCTCGTACTCCCCGTCGTACTCGTTGCGCAGCGTGCGAACCGTGTCACGGAACTCCGGCAGGTAGCAGAGCTCGAAGAGTGCGTCGCCCGAGTGGGTCGCCAGGCCGCCGAACACGTCGGGTCGCAGCATCGGCACGACCATCGCGCCGTAGCCGCCACTCGACTTGCCCGTGATCCCGCGGTGCCCCGGCGCGGCGAGCGTCCGGTAGCGGGAGTCGACGAACGAGACGACCTCGTCGCAGAGGTACTCGCCGTAGCGCCCCGTCCCCGGAGAGTCGATGAACTGGGAGCCGCCGTACGACGTCCAGCAATCGACGAAGACGACGACCGCCGGCGGACAGCCCTCCTCCGCGAACAGCCGGTCGATGCGCTCGGGCGTGCTGGGCCGGAACGCCGTCCGGTTCCGCCACATGTCGATCTGTCCGGTCATGCCCTGGATCAGGTAGATGGACGGGAAGCGGCGGTCGGGCTCCGCGTCGTAGCCGGGCGGGAGGTAGACCCAGAGCGGCCGGACGTGCGGGTCGCCCAGCGGGTTGTCGCGCAGGAGGTCGCTCTCGATCTCGAGCTCGTCGAAGCGTCCACACAGGGCTCCCGCGACCACGGCTCCACGGCGCGGTTCTATCAGGCCGCTGCCTAGCTACACTCGGGCGATGGCCGAGTACGGGACGATGCGGGTCAAGAGCGGCCTCGCCGAGATGCTCAAGGGCGGCGTGATCATGGACGTCGTCGACGCCGAGCAGGCGAGGGTCGCCGAGGCGGCAGGCGCCGTCGCGGTGATGGCGCTCGAGCGCGTCCCGGCCGACATCCGCCGGGACGGCGGCGTCGCGCGCATGTCCGACCCGGAGAAGATCAGCGAGATCCAGGAGGCCGTGACGATCCCGGTCATGGCGAAGTGCCGGATCGGCCACTTCGCCGAGGCGCAGATCCTCCAGGCGCTCGAGATCGACTACATCGACGAGTCCGAGGTGCTGACGCCCGCCGACCTCGAGCACCACGTCGACAAGTGGCAGTTCACCGTCCCCTTCGTCTGCGGCTGCACCAACCTCGGCGAGGCGCTGCGCCGGATCGCGGAGGGCGCGGCGATGATCCGCACGAAGGGCGAGGCGGGCACCGGCGACATCGTCAACGCCGTGACCCACATGCGCTCCGTCTTCGGCCACATCCGCCGGCTCGGCGCGCTGCGCGAGGAGGAGCTGTACGCCGAGGCGAAGGAGCTGCGCGCGCCGTACGAGCTCGTCAAGTGGGTCGCCGAGAACGGGAAGCTGCCGGTCGTGACCTTCACCGCCGGCGGGATCGCCACGCCCGCCGACGCCTCGCTCTGCATGCAGCTCGGCGCGGACGGCGTCTTCGTCGGCTCCGGCATCTTCAAGTCGGGCGACCCGGAGCTGCGCGCGAAGGCGATCGTCGAGGCGACGACGCACTTCGGCGATCCGGAGATCCTCGCCCGCGTCTCAGCCGGCCTCGGCGAGCCGATGGTCGGCATCTCGACGCAGTCGCTCGACCCGAGCGAGCTGCTCGAGACCCGCGGCTGGTAAAGAACCAAGCTGCTCCGTCCGGCGCGGGGGAGACGATCCCCGCGTGCGCGAGGTGAAGCCGATCTGGACTTCGTCGTCGTTCCTGGTCTACACGGGCGGGCTCACGGTTCTCCTCGGCGGGCTGGTCGCGCTCGGATACCTCTCGAGCCAGTACGGCAAGGGCGCGCTGGCCGGCTGGTCACTGCTGATCCTGGCCGTGCTGTACGCAATCGCGCACGCCTTCCGTATCCGCGACCGCCGGATCGCCGCGGGCATCTTCGCGTTCGCCTCGGTGATCGCGTGGGCCGTCTTCATCGCGTTCCTGTTCACCTGGTTTGGCTGGACCGGCGTGAGCGGGTCGTTCTCGCACTGGTCGTGGGCGCGCCTCGCGTTCTGGCTGCTCATCCTCGCGGCCGCCTGGGACGACCGGAGGAGGTTCGGCTTCCCGTTCATCCGGCTCATCTCGCTCGTCGTCGCCTGGATCTTCGTCATCGACCTGATCACGAACGGCGGGAACTTCACCGCGGCGGTCACGCTCGTCGTCGGGCTCGTCTATCTGGCGGCCGGTCGAATCCTCAAGGAGCCGTCCTCCTTCTGGTTCCACCTCATGGCGGGCCTTCTGATCGGCGGGCCGGTCCTGTACTGGTGGCACACAAGCGATGCCCAGTGGGCGATCGTCTCGATTGTCGCCTTCCTCTTTGTCGGCGTTGCGTACGCCACGCGGCGGTCGACCTGGGCGGTGCTCGGCACGATCGGCTTCTTCGCGGCGACGTTCCACTACGTCGTCGGCTCGCCCACGGCAATCGCGGAACAAACGATCGGAGGCGGGGGCACGACGTGCACGGCGACGGCGGCGGGTGAGACCTGCACGTCGACGTCGGTCTCGGCGATCAGCGCGTGGTCGCCCGCGCTCGCGCTCGGGCTCCTCGGCTTCTGGCTCGTCGTGCTCGGGCTCGCCGGCCGCCGGGTCGGGACCGCCGTGCCTGCGGCCTCCGAGCCGCCGCCCGCGTAGCTCCGATTACCATCGGAGTCGTGGAGAAGCCGCTCAGGATCGGCGTTCTCGCGGTGCAGGGGAACTTCCGGGAGCACGCCGCCGTGCTGCGCCGGCTCGGCGCGGAGCCGGTCGAGGTGCGGCTTCCCGAGCAGCTCGACGCGCTCGACGGCCTGATCATCCCCGGCGGCGAGTCGACTGCGATCGCGCGGCTGATGCGCCTCTACGGCCTCGACGAGGCGGTGCGCGGTTTCGGCGGCCCGATTTTCGGGACCTGCGCCGGGATGATCGTCCTCGACCGCGACCACCTCGGCATCGGCGACTACGGAACCCGCCGCAATGCCTTCGGCCGCCAGGTCCGAAGCTTCGAGGCGGACCTCGCGATGCCGGCTAACGGCAGTGGCGACGGCGACGAGCCGCTGCGGGCGGTCTTTATCCGCGCGCCGTGGCTCGAGGATCCGGGGCCGGACGTCGAGGTACTCGCCGAGGTAGACGGCCATGCGGTGCTGGCGCGCGAGGGACGGCTCCTCGTGGCCGCCTTCCATCCGGAGCTGACCGACGACACGCGGGTGCACGAGCGGTTCCTGAACATCGTGCGAGAGGAGAGACGTGTCCGGGCATAGCAAGTGGTCGTCGATCAAGCACAAGAAGGGCGCCGCCGACGCCAAGCGCGGCAAGCTCTTCTCGAAGCTGACGCGGGCGATCATCGTCGCGGCGAAGGACGGCGGGCCGGATCCCGCGGCGAACCTCGCGCTGCAGAACGCGATCGAGAAGGCGCGGTCCAACTCGATGCCGAAGGACAACATCGACCGCGCGATTGCGAAGGGCTCCGGCGCCGACTCCGACTCCGCCGCCTACGAGACGGTGGTCTACGAGGGCTACGGCCCGGCGGGCGTGGCGGTGATCGTCGAGGCGCTCACCGACAACCGCAACCGGACCGCGAGCGAGGTGCGGCACATCTTCGCGAAGAACGACGGCAACCTCGGCACCTCGGGAGCGGTTGCGTGGCTGTTCGAGAGGCGCGGCGTCGTGCTCGTGCCGGTCGACGGATCCGACGAGGACGAGCTGACGCTCGCGGCCGCGGAGGGCGGCGCCGACGACGTCTCCCTCGACGGCTCGAGCTTCGAGGTGCTGGCGGCCGCCGAGGAACTCGCCGCCGTGCGGGACGCGATCGCCGCGGCCGGCTTCGAGATCGAGTCCGCAGAGCTGACGATGCTGCCCAAGACGACGATCGCCGTCGAGGACGAGAACGAGGCGAAGAAGATCCTGCGCCTGATCGATCAGCTCGAGGACGATGACGACGTGCAGGAGGTCTACGCGAACTTCGACATCCCCGAGCGGGTGCTCGAAGCCGTCGCGGGCTAGCGAATGCGGATCGTCTTACGCGCGGTCGAGGACGTGCCGCAGCAGGTCACCGTGACCCGCACGACGTAGCTGCCGCGGGCAAGCTTGTGTCGCGGCTTCAAGCCGAGCTTCAGTGTCTTCCCGTCCCGCGCCGTGCGGGCCAATCGCTTGCCTTTGTGCATGAGGACTGCGACGGCGCGCGTCAGCTGATTTGCCTTCACCGTCACGACGACGAGCTTCCGCGTCGCGTGCAGCGAGGCGATCCGGACCCTGAGCGCCGCGCTGGTCGTCGTGGGCGTGGTCGTCGTGGTCGGCGTGGTGGTCGTGGTCGGCGTCGATGTCGATGTCGATGTCGAGGTGGACGTCGTCGACGTGCCCGTCGTCGTGGAGGTCGAGGTCGTCCCGCCCGTCACGGTCAGCGTCCCCTTCAGCTGGGTGGGGTGGGCGTCGCAGTGATACGTGTAGACGCCCGGAGAGAGGGTCACCATCCAGACGACCGAGCCGGTGCCGCCAACGGTCGTCTTGTCGACCGACACGTTGTCGGGATCGAGCAGGTCGAAGTTGTGGATCGTCGCGTAGTCGGTGATGTCGAACTCGTACGTCCCGGCGGGCACGGTCGACTCGGAGAGCGAGATCGAGAACGCGTTCCCGCTCGATGACGTGCCGACGCTCCCGGTAAGCGTCCCGTCGACCGCGGTTCGAGCGCCGGCCAGTGGGCTCGTGACGAGGAACCCGGCTCCGAGTCCGAACGCGAACACGAGCAGGCCGAGCACGAGTCCTCGCATACCGGCTTCTACGCCGCCGCTGTCGAATCGGATTCCCGCGGCGGGATCGTCCGACCGCGCTCCTAACCTCTTCGCGTGAAGGTCGTAGGCATCGATCCGGGGACTGCTGCTTGCGGGTACGGAGTCGTCCAAGAAAGCGGAGGCCGCATCAGGGAGGTGGCGCACGGCTGCTGGTCGACGCCCGCCGGCCAGGACACCGTCCTCCGTTTGAAGACGATCCACGACGCCGTGGCGGCGCTCATTGCCGAGCACGCGCCGGATGCGGTGGCGGTCGAGGAGTCGTACGTCGGCGGCGACGCCCGCATCGCGCTCTCCGTCGGCCAGGCACGCGGCGCCGTGCTCGTCGCGGCCGCGAACGCAGGAGTCGACTGCGCCGAATATGCGCCGGCGCGGGTCAAGCAGGCGGTGTGCGGTTACGGCCGGGCCGAGAAGGCCCAGATGCAGCGCACGGTGAAGATGCTCCTCGCGCTTCCGGAGCTGCCGCAGACCGAACCACGCTGCCGACGCGCTCGCCGTCGCGATTTGCCACGCCCTCTCGCCGCCGCTCCTCCGGCTCGAGGCCGCCGGATGATCGCCCGGCTCCGCGGCAAGCCCGTCGCGAACACGCCGGAAGGGCTCGTGCTCGACGTCGGCGGCGTCGGCTACCTCGTCCACGCGACGCCGGCGGCGGTGCGGAAGGGCGACGCGGCCGACGAGATCTCCGTCGAGACGTATCTCCACGTGCGCGAGGACGCGCTCCAGCTCTACGGCTTCGCCGACCGCAGCGAGCGCGAGCTGTTCGTCCAGCTGCTCACCGTGAGCGGCATCGGGCCGAAGGTCGCACTCGCGATCGTCTCCGGCTCGCCGGTCGCCGAGCTGCGTCGCGCGATCGCGCGCGGCGACGCAGCGCGCTTCCAGGCGATCCCCGGCATCGGGAAGAAAACGGCGGAGCGGATCGTGCTCGAGCTGAAGGAGAAGCTCGGCGATCCGACGCTCGCGCCCGCACCCGAGGGCGACGCTGATCACCACGTCGTCGCGCGCGACGCGCTCGTCGAGCTCGGCTGGTCGCTCATCGACGCCGAGCGGGCGCTCGCCGAGCTCGATCCGGAGCTGCCGCCGGAGGAACGCGTCCGGCTCGCGTTGAAGAAGGCTGCGTGAACGCGACGACGCAGTTCCTGGCCCCCGACGTTCGCGAGGAGGACGAGGAGGTCGAGCAGAGCCTCCGGCCGCGCCGGCTCGACGAGTTCGTGGGGCAGGTGCGCATCAAGGAGCAGCTCGCCATCGCGCTCGATGCGGCGAAGGGGAGAGGGGAGGCGCTCGACCACGTGCTTCTCGTCGGCCCGCCGGGGCTCGGCAAGACGAGTCTCGCGCACATCGTCCGCGAGGAGCTCGGCGTGGGCATCCGCTCAGTCGCCGGTCCCGCGCTGGAGCGGAAGGACGTCGCGGCGATCCTCAGCGCGGTCGAGGCGCGCGACGTCGTCTTCGTCGACGAGATCCACCGCCTGAGTCGCGCCGCCGAGGAGATCCTCTATCCGGCTCTCGAGGACTTCCGGCTCGACATCGTGATGGGCCAGGGGACGGCCGCGCGCACGCTCACGCTCGACCTGCCTCCGTTCACCCTCGTCGGGGCGACGACGCGCACGGGCCTCCTGACCTCGCCGCTCCGCGACCGCTTCGGGATGACGTTCCGGCTCGACTACTACGAGGACGGCGAGCTCGCCACGATCGTCCGCCGCTCGGCCGGGATCCTCGGGGTCGAGATCGCCGCCGAGGCGGCAGACGAGATCGCGGGCCGCGCCCGCGGCACGCCGCGCGTCGCCAACCGCATTCTTCGGCGGGTGCGCGACGTCGCCGAGGTGCGGCACGAGGGCGCGATCACGACGGCCATTTCGCGCGAGGCTCTTGAGCTGCTCGAGGTCGACGAGGCGGGGCTCGAGCGGCTCGACCGCGACCTCCTCCGGGCGATCGTCGAGAAGTACGCGGGCGGCCCCGTCGGGCTGAACACGCTCGCCGCCGCGCTCGGCGAGGAGCCGGACACGATCGAGTACGTGTACGAGCCGTACCTCCTCCAACTCGGCTTCATCCAGCGGACGCCCCGCGGCCGCACGATCACCGCGCTCGGCCGCGCCCACCTCGGCGCTGCGCCGGAGCCCGACGCCGACGCACGGTTGTTCTAGCCCGCGCAGCCGACCCGGGTCCGTACATAGTTTCCTCGATGGTCGAGTACGACATCCAGCTGGACGACAAGTTCGGCCAGCTCCGAGAGTTCGACGTCGGCGCGTTCGCGGCCGGCCACGAGCCGTGGTTCAACCAGACGCTCACGACCGTGAACGAGTCCGTCGTCCGGCTCGGCGTGCTGGAGGGCGAGTTCCACTGGCACAAGCACGAGCGCGAGGACGAGTTCTTTCTCGTTCTCGACGGCCGGCTCGAGATAGAGATCGAAGGGCGCGAGCCCGCCGTCCTTGGGCCGCAGCATGGGATCACGATTCCGCGCAACGTCATGCACAGGCCGATCGCACACGGTCGTACCGTCGTGCTGATGGTCGAGCCTGCAGGCGTCGTGCCCACCGGCGACTGATGCCCGACCTCTGGACGCCCGTCGACGAGCCGCCGCACGAGGCGTTCGTCGAGCGGATCCACAAGGCGATCGCGTCGTTCGCCGAGGCCAACGGCGTCGAGAAGCCGCTCGTCGAGGTCGAGCTCGCGGACAAGTCGCGCTTCGTGCTCGAGCGGATCGATGCCGAGCCCGGCTTCGGGATGGTGACCCTCTACGTGACCGACGCGCGCGACGATGCGCCCGACGCGCTCATCGTCCCGATCGGCTCCCTGCGCCGGATCGAGCTGAGCAAGTCGCCCGAGGAGCGCGTCCAGCGCTTCGGGTTCAGCGTCCCACCGGCGACGTAGACGAGCCACGGCGCGACGAGCAAGGCCATCACGTCGAACCAGACGTAACCGATCGCCACTCCGCTCGGCGGATTGCCGTCGGGGACCCCGAGCCCGGGGACGGTGGTCGCCCAGCGCCAGGTCCCGATCGAGGTGCCGTAAAGCTCGAGCCCTGCGACGACGAGGAAGACGCCGGCATACGCCGCCCGCCAGCGGGACCGCCAGAGGAAGACGAGCAGCAGCGGCACGCCGAAGGCGCCGGCGACGTCGAGCCGCGGCAGCACGGTGAGCCCGGCGATCCCCCAGGCGACGGCGCCGATCGCCGCGGCCCAGACGACGGCCCGCTCGCGGAGGCTGCGGCTCAAGGCGACGCCGCTCAGGTAGACGAGGCCGTGCGCCGGCGGGATGAAGAGCGGCAGGTTGTGCAGCCGGTAGTGGTAGACGCCCCAGATCAGCGAGCCCGTCACCTCGCCGACCGTTGCGAAGAGCACGACGCCGATCGTCTGCGCCCGGGCGAGCGACGGCAGCGGTCGCAAGGTTGCGGCCAGCACGGCGACCGTGAGCACGCCGAGCGCGAGCTGTCCGCGCAACCCGACCTGGGTGTCGACCGCGAGGAGCGCGGCCAGGTACGCCGGCAGCGCGACCGCGTACCAGCGGGGGATCCTCACGGCCGGTACTGGAGCTCGTGCCAGCTCGGGGTGGGGAGGAGCTCGAGGAGCGCGCGGCCGCCGTTCGTGTCGGCGTAGGTGAAGTCCTGCCGGTCGTCGTCCCAGTCGACCTCGAGGAGGCCCTCCTTGACCCGGTGGTCGAGCCAGGCGCCGCGGAAGACGAGCTTCTTCAGCCAGTAGACGAGCGACTCGCCGCGGACGAGCGCGAGCGCGTCCCAGTGGCGGACGAGGTACTCCCCGAGCGCGCTGCGGGGCGCGTCGATCGCGTCGCGCTCGACGAGCTCGACGAGGTCGGCCGTCTCTTCCTCGTCGAGCTCTGGGCTGCCGACGAGCCCGAGCCGGACCGCGGCGGCCGTGACGCGTTCCTCGAAGTCGAGGCTGTTGAAGGAGAAGCGGTAGCCGAGGAACTCGACGACGTAGTCGTCGCCCGAGTTGTAGTTGCCGGCCGCTTCCACGGCGGCAGCGTACCCTGACCCGATGCGGGTACTCCGCTATCTGGCGGCGCTTGCGGCGGTGCTGGCGCTCGTCGCGCTGGCCGCGTGGTTGCTCTCCTGGTCGTTCGAGGAGGCGGTCTTTCTCGCCCCCGTAATCGTCGTCGGAGGCGCGGCCCTCGTCGGCCTCGCGCTCCTCTGGGGGAAGGTCGCGCTCAACTCGCTCCGCGAGTCGCGGCACCCGCGGCGCGTGCTGGCGTACTGGCTGATCGGCCTCGGAGTGCTCGTCCTGCTCACGGCGCTCGGGGTCAGGCTCCCGAACGAGGGCGGGTAGCCGGCGTTGGCTCGGCCTGCGGCTCGCGCGTAGGCCTTTATCTGCTCCGTCCCAAACCCCCACCCACCCTGGGGACCGGGAGAGCGTGCCGGGCGAACCGTGACGAGAGCGTCGCGGCTTCGTCGGGAACGGCGGGCAACCCGTCCACAGCCGTCCGCTCCGGACAGGCCGGACGACCGATTCCGTCCGCACGTCCCCGTAGCGTGGATCGCGATGCACGACGGCACCTGGACACTCGCCGACTGCCCGCCCGACACCCAGGCGGAGCTTGTCCGCGCGCTCGGAATCTCCGAGCTCACGGCGGCCGTGCTCGTCCGGCGCGGCTACTCCGATCCGGCCGAGGCGCGCCGATTCCTCGACGGAGAGCAGCCTCCGCACGACCCTTTCCTCCTCGGCGACATGGAAGCTGCGTGCGCACAGATTCGCGCCGCCGTCGAGCAGGGCCGCAGGATCTGCGTCCACGGCGACTACGACGTCGACGGCATCGCCGCCACCACACTCGCTGTTCTGCTGCTGCGAGAGCTCGGCGCCGACGTCGCGTGGCACTTGCCAAGCCGCTTCGACGAGGGCTACGGCGTCCGCAGCGACACGCTTGCCCGCCTCGCGGACGACGGCTGCGGGCTCGTCCTCACCGTCGACTGCGGGATCACCGCCGTCGAAGAGGTCGCGGAGGCGAAGGAACGCGGGCTCGAAGTCGTCGTCACCGACCACCACCGGCCGGCCGAACAGCTGCCCGACTGCCCGGTCGTAGCCACTCGCCCCTCGGAGTATCCGTTCCCCGAGCTCTGCGGGACGGGCGTCGTCTACAAGCTCGGACAGGCCCTGTTCGGCGTCGACTCGGAGATCCCGCGGCGGCATCTCGACCTCGTCGGGCTCGCGACCATCGCCGACGTCGTTCCCCTCGTCGACGAGAACCGGTCGCTCGCGATCGCCGGCCTGCGCGCTCTCGCGCGTACGGCAAAGCCGGGCCTGCGAGCCCTCATGCAGAGCGCCGGCGTCGACCCGGCGGCGGTCGACGCGGGGGCGGTCGGGTTCAGGCTCGCTCCGCGCCTGAACGCTGCGGGTCGTCTCGGCCACCCGAGGCAGGCGCTCGAGCTGCTGCTCACGGAGGATGAAGCGGAGGCAAGCCGGCTGGCGGCTTCGCTCGAGGAGCTGAACCGCGAACGCCAGGCGGTGGAGGGCCGGATCCTCCGAGAGGCGGTCGCCCAGGTCGAGGCGTGGCCGGCCGAGCGGCGCGCTCGCCGAGCCTATGCGGTGGCCGGAGCGGATTGGCACGAAGGCGTGATCGGGATCGTCGCCTCGCGGCTCGTCGAGCGATACCACCGTCCGGTCGTGCTGATCGCAGGCGCGGAAGGCGACTGGAAGGGCTCCGGCCGGTCGATCCAGGACTTCGACCTCCACGCCGCCCTCGGGGCGTGCGCCGGCCTGCTCGGCCGCTGGGGCGGCCACCGGGCCGCCGCCGGCCTCTCGATCGCAGAGGACAACGTCGAAGCCTTTGCGGAGGCATTCGCCGAGCACGCCGCCGCAGAGCTCGACGACGCGGATCTCGAGCCCGTGACCTCGATCGACGCGGTCGTCGCACGAGGAGCCGACCTCTCCCTGGGCCTCTGCGGCGAGCTTGCGAGACTCGCACCCTTCGGGCTCGGCAACCCGGCGCCGACGCTGCTTGCACCCGGCTGCGGCCTGGCCGAGCTCGCGACCGTCGGCGACGGCAAGCATCTCCGCTTCCGCATCCGGCGGGCCGGACGGGACGCGGGCAGCGCGATCGCCTTCGGACAGGGCTCTCGTCTCGAGGTGCTGCGCCCCGACGCGCTCTACGACGTTGCCTTCCGGCTCGAGGAGAACCGCTGGAACGGCACGGTCGCGCCGCAACTCGTCGTCCGCCGCGTCTTCCCGACCGCCCCTCGCTATCTCGAGCTGCGCGAATGGCTCGCGCAGGAGTGGCAAAAGCCCGCCGTCGCTCGCGACCCGGAGGCCACGGCGATCTTCGCCGAGCTGGGGCTCGCGGACGGCATCCGCCGCGATCTACTCGAATCGCCCCGCTTCCGGGCACTGCTCGGGGCGGAGCCGTTCGCGCGCGCGGCCTAGCGGGTGTTCAGAGAAAGGGCGAGGGCCCGCGCCAGGCGGAGCATGTTGCGGCGTCTTCTGAAACGGAGAAAAGTGGGCATGGAACGCGTCATTTCGCTTCCTTAACGACCGTTCCTCCCGCAGGGATTAGTCCTGAAACCCGGCAGTACACTGAGACGGTGACAGCGGTTGAGGCAGGCGAGAGGCACGAGGAGCTCCTCGAGGGACTGCTCAGCGAGCTTGCCGCCCAGCGCTCGGACGTCGACGTCGGGGTCGTCACCCACGCGTTCCGCTTCGCCGCCGCCGCGCACGAGGGCCAGCAGCGACGCTCGGGCGAGCCGTTCATCACGCACCCCGTGGGCGTCGCGACGATCTGCGCCGGTCTGCGCCTCGACGAGCAGACGATCGCGGCCGCCCTGCTCCACGACGTCGTCGAGGACACCGGCGTCGAGCTCGAGACACTGCGCGAGGAGTTCGGCGACGAGGTCGCCCTGCTCGTCGACGGCGTCACGAAGCTGACCCGCGTCCAGTTCCAGACGCGCGAGCAGGCGGAGGCCGAGAACTACCGGAAGATGGTCGTGGCGATGGCCGAGGACGTCCGCGTCATCCTCGTCAAGCTCGCCGACCGCCTCCACAACCTCCGCACGATCGAGTACCTCGGCAAGCAGAAGCAGATCCAGAAGTCGAAGGAGGCGCTCGAGGTCTACGCGCCGCTCGCGCACCGCCTGGGCATCCACGCGCTCAAGTGGGAGCTCGAGGACCTCGCCTTCCAGACCCTGCACCCCCGGAAGTACTCCGAGATCAAGACGATGGTCGCCGAGCGGCGCGCCGACCGGGAGGGCCACGTCGCGGAGGCCGCCGACGTCCTGCACCGCGAGCTCGAGAAGGTCGACATCCCCGTCGACATCTCCGGCCGCGCAAAGCACTTCTACTCGATCTACGACAAGATGGCCCGCAAGGGCCGCGAGTTCAACGAGATCTACGACCTCACGGCGATGCGCGTGACCGTCGAGCGCAACGGCGAAGAGGGGACGCGCGACTGCTACGCCGCCCTCGGCATCGCTCACTCGCTCTGGAAGCCGCTGCACGGCCGCTTCAAGGACTACGTCGCGATGCCGAAGTTCAACGGCTACCGCAGCCTCCACACGACCGTCATCGGCCCGGAGGGAAGGCCGCTCGAGATCCAGGTGCGAACCCGCGAGATGCACGAGACCGCCGAGCTCGGCGTCGCGGCCCACTGGTCGTACGTGCGGGACGGGCGCCGCTCCAAGACCGCCGACGCGGAGTGGAACGCCTGGGTGCGGCAGCTGATGGAAGTCAACGCCGACGAATCCGACGCGCAGGAGTTCGTCAAGAGCTTCCGCACCGACCTCTTCGACGAGGAGGTGTTCGTCCTCACGCCGAAGGAGGAGGTGAAGACGCTTCCGGCCGGCTCCACGCCGATCGACTTCGCCTACGCCGTCCACACGGACGTCGGCCACCGCACCGTCGGCGCCAAGGTCAACGGGCGGATCGTGCCGCTCCACTACCGGCTGCGCAGCGGCGACCACGTCGAGATCCTCACCGGCAAGTCAGCGGCGCGCGGGCCGTCCCGCGACTGGCTCTCGCTCGTCGCGTCGTCGCGGGCGCGCAACAAGATCCGCCAGTTCTTCTCGCGCGAGCAGAAGGAGGATCTCGAACAGAAGGGCCGCGAGGCGCTCGAGAAATCGCTCAAGGCACAGAACCTCCCGTACAAGAAGCTCGCAGGCTCCGCCGTCCTCGCCGGTGTGATCCGGGAGTCCGGCTTCAAGAAGGCCGAGGACTTCTACATCGCGCTCGGCTCCGGGAAGCTGACCGCCTCGAAGATCGTCGACAAGGTCCTCCAGCAGCTCAAGGTCGGCGAGGTCGCCGAGGAGCAGGTTCCGGTCAAGAAGCCGCGCGCCCGCGAGGCGGCCGGCAGCGAGAGCTACGGGATCAACGTGATCGGCGTCGACGACGTCCTGGTGCGGCTCGCCAAGTGCTGCACGCCGGTTCCCGGCGACGACATCGTCGGCTACATCTCGCTCGGCAAAGGGATCACGATTCACCGTGGCGATTGCCCGAACGTGCGGGCGCTCCGCCGCAACCCCGAGCGGTTCACCTCCGTGGAGTGGGAGGGAGGCGGCACCCAGAGCTTCCGTGTGCAGGTCGCCGTCGACTCCTGGGACCGGCCCCGCCTGCTCGAGGATGTCGCCCGGACGTTCGCCGAGCACGGCTCCAACATCGTCTCCTACGGCGGCACCGTCGAGGACCAGATGGCCCGCAACTGGTACGTCGCCGAGGTCGGCGACGTCAAGGCGCTCCGCGGCCTCCTCACCTCGCTCCGCAACGTCGACGGCGTCTTCGACGCCCGCCGCGTCACGCCGTCCTAGCGCGTTCCCTCGATCGAGGGATCCAGGCTCACCAACCCAGGGTTACCCCATTCGAGGGACGGCCCAGTCTCCATGCGGCGTTCGTCCCTCGAACGAGGGACTGTTAGTGATGTAACCGGCAACTTCGCCGGGCCCCCGGCCCGCGATCACGCTGCGCGCTGCGGCGTCCTCGGGCGCGCCCATAGCCTCCGGCTATGAACGCGCCCTGCGTCCTTGCATCGCTTGGTGCTCGCGATCCGGGAACCGGGCGAGGTCACCGGCCACATCACTGGTCAGCTCTCCCAGGTCTCGCCGCCGGTGTCCCAGCCCACGAGGCAGAGGTCGGCAATGCGGACGGCGACGGCCTCGAGCTCGGCCGCTTCGATCGCTCCGTCGACTGCGAGCTCGGCCACCCGCGTGTCGCGCCAGACCACCGGGACCGTCGTGCGCAGTGCCGGGTCCGGCGTCCCGGCCTCGGGCCCGAGGACGAGCTCGTCCTCCTCGACGAAGTAGATCCCGGCCCAGCCGCAGCCCTCCCGCGCGGCGAGCTCGGACACCGCCTGCCGGAGCTGCTCGTCGGCGTCAGGCGTCGACATCGTCCCCTTCGAAGGCGAGGACGGGCTCGCGGAACGTGTCCGGCACGGGGCAGGCCTTCCGCTCGGCCAGGTCGACGTAGACGAGCGTCTGGTGCGCCGTGACCATGAGCAGGTCGTCGGGGAGGCGGTAGGCGGCGAAGGCGAAGGTGACGCTCGTGCGCCCGAGCCGCGAGACACGCACGAAGACCTCGATCTCGTCGTCGAAGACCGCGGGCGCGAAGTACTCGACGTCGTTCGCCCGCATCACGAAATCCCCGGGCTCGCCGCGCCGCTGGAGCAGCCCGAGCGAGCGCAGGTACTCGACGCGGGCGAGGTCGAAGTACGGGTTGTAGCGGCCGTAGTAGACGATCCCCTGCGCGTCGGTGTCCGAGAAGCCGACCCGCGTCCGCGCGCTGAGCTTGAACGGCGGCTTCACGAGCGGATCACGTCGAGCACCTCGTCCCGCTTCTCCTCCATCAGCTTCTCCGAGGTCGCCTCGAGGTTGAGCCGCAGCAGCGGCTCCGTGTTCGAGGGCCGGACGTTGAAGTGCCAGTCGTCGAAGTCGATCGAGATCCCGTCGCGGTGCGAGACCCGTCCCTCTCGGCCGTACCGCTCCTTCAGCTCCTGCAGCTTGAGCGCTACGTCCGCAACGGGCGTGTTGATCTCGCCGGTGATGAAGTAGCGCGAACGCAGCGGCGCGAGGATCTCCGACAGCCGGCTGCCTCTCTTCGAGATCAGCTCGAGCATGAGGAGGAACGGGACGACGCCCGAGTCGGCCTGGCTGAAGTCGCGGAAGTAGTAGTGGCCCGAGACCTCGCCGGCGAACGCCGCGTCGTCGGCTCGCATGCGTGCCTTGATGAAGGCGTGGCCGACGCGCTCCACGAGAGGGACGCCGCCGGCGTGCTCGATCGTCTCCGGCACGGCGCGGCTCGCGCGGACGTCGTAGATGATCTTCGCGCCGGGCTCCCTCTCGAGCAGGCTCTCGGCGAAGAGCGCGGTCACGAAGTCGCCGGGGACGAACTCGCCGCTGTCGTCGACGAAGAAACAGCGGTCTCCGTCGCCGTCGAACGCGACCCCGAGGTCGGCGCCCTCCTCGAGCGTCTTGCGGACGATGAACTCGCGGTTCTCGGGCAGGAGGGGGTTCGGCTCGTGATTCGGGAAGGTGCCGTCGGGCTCGAAGAAGCAGCGGACCGTCTCGACGGGAAGGCGCTCGAGCACCGGCGGGAGCATCGCCCCGGCCATCCCGTTGGCCGCGTCGATCACGACCCGCAACGGCTTGATCGCCGCCACGTCCACGAACGAGAGCACCCGGTCGACATACGCCGGCCAGATGTCGTAACTCTCGATCGAGCCGCCGGATTTTCCTTGTAACACTGTGTTACTTGCGAGGGCTCGGTCGCGCACGTCGAGAAGGCCGGACTCGCTGCCCACGGGCAGCGCGCCGCGGCGGACGAGCTTCATGCCGGTGTACTGCTTCGGGTTGTGCGAGGCGGTCACCATGACTCCGCCCTCCAGCCCGAGCGAGCCGACCGCGAAGTAGAGCATCTCGGTGCCCACGAGCCCGAGGTCGAGGAC
Organism: uncultured Actinomycetes bacterium; assembly: GCA_963825805.1. GTDB lineage: Bacteria > Actinomycetota > Thermoleophilia > Gaiellales > Gaiellaceae > Palsa-739. The sequence continues at coordinate 56,254 of CAWGVE010000053.1, forward strand.
GTCCGCGCCGGCGGCGGTCGCGCCGCGCATCAGCGCCTCCTGCATCGCGGGCGACGAGAGCCGCGTGTCACGGCCCACCGCCATCCTCCGCGGCTCGAACTGCTCGACGTACGCGCGTCCGATCGCCTCCGCGCCGGCCTCGTCGAGCTCCCCGGGATAGATCCCGCGGACGTCGTACGCCTTGAAGACCGCCGCGTCGAGCACCCGCGCGATCCTAGCCGGGTCGACCCCCGCAACTACGATTGCACCATGGTGGAGCGGAAGCTTGCGACGGTGATGTTCGTCGACCTGGTCGGCTCGACCGATCTGCTTGCCGCTTCCGATCCGGAGGTCGTGCGCCGCCGCGTCGGGCGCTTCTTCGACCAGGTCTCGCACTGCGTGACGACCCACGGCGGGACGGTGGAGAAGTTCGCGGGCGACGCTGTGATGGCCGCCTTCGGCGTGCCGCTCCAGCACGAGGACGACGCCGAGCGGGCGGTCCGCGCCGCGCTCGCGACCCTCGAACGCGTCCGCGACCTCGGGCTCGACGTTCGCATCGGGATCGAAGCCGGCGAGGTCGTCGCGGACGAAACCGAGTCGACGTTCGCCACCGGCGAGGCGGTCAATCTCGCCGCCCGTCTCGAGCAGCAGGCCGGAGCGAACGAGATCGTCATCGGCCCCACTGCGACACGGCTGGTGCGAGACGTCTTCGACCTCGAGCCTCTTGCACCGCTCGAGCTCCGTGGCTGGCGCGAGGCGATCGTCGCAAGCCGGGTGGTCTGCGTCCGCGAGATGGGTCGGCCGATGCGGTCGCTCTCGGCGCGGCTCATCGGGCGGGAGTCCGAGCTCGAGCTGCTCGAGAACACGTTCGCGCGCACCGTCCGCGACGCGCACGCGACGCTCGTCACGCTCTACGGCGACGCCGGAGTCGGCAAGAGCCGGCTCGCGCGGGAGTTCGCCGACGGGCTCGAGCGGGCGACGGTGCTGCGCGGCCGCTGCCTCCCGTACGGAGAGGGCGTGACGTACTGGTCGATCGCCGAGATGGTCAAGTCGTCGGCAGGCATCTCCGACGACGATCCCCTCGAGCAGGCATACGAGAAGCTCCGCAGCACGTGCGAGGACGAGGCCGTCGCGGACCTGCTCGGGCTCGCAGTCGGCGTGCTCGAGGCCGTCGAGAGCGAGCGGAGCCAACAGGAGATCGCCTGGGCCGTCCGCTCGTGGACCGAGCAGCTCGCCACGGCGCAGCCGCTCGTGCTCGTGTTCGAGGACGTCCACTGGGGCGAGGAGCCGCTGCTCGAGGTGATCGAGCATCTCGCCGCCTGGGTCCGTACAGCCCCGGTGCTGCTGGTCTGCCTCGCCCGGCCGGAGCTGCTCGACGTGCGTCCGGCGTGGGGCGGTGGGCGGCTGCGCGCCGTCACGCTGGAGCTCGAGGCGCTGCCGCACGAGGAGGGCGCCGCGCTCGTCAGAGAGCTCGCCGCCGAGGTAGACGTGCCGATCGACGTCGAGGCCGTCCTGGCGAAGGCGGAGGGGAACCCGCTCTTCGTCGAGGAGACGATCCGCGCCCTGGCGGAGCGTCCCGACGGCCGGCAGGATCGGATCCCCGACACCCTTCAGGCGCTGATCGCCGCCCGCATCGACCGGCTGCCACCGACGTCGCGGCGGCTCGTCCAGCGCGCCGCGGTCATGGGGCGCGTCTTCATCCGTGGCGCTCTCGCTCACCTCTCGCCTGACGTGGACGACGTCGACGCCGTCCTCGACGACCTGCTTTTCCGCGACCTCATCCTCCACGAGGAGCGTTCCGCGATCAGCGGCGAGCAGGCGTTCAAGTTCAAGCACGTGCTCATCCGCGAGGTCGCATACGCGGGCCTCTCGAAGGGATCGCGCGCCGACCTCCACCTGCTGTTCGCCCACTGGCTGCGCGAGCGTGCAGGGGAGGAGCTCGTCGAGATCCTCGCCTTCCACCTCGACCAGGCAACCCGGCTCCTTGCCGAGCTCGACGGAGCCGCACCGCCGGACCTGGCCGAGGAGGCGGCCGCCGAGCTCGCTCGCGCGGGGCGCCGCGCACTCTCGCGCGAGTCGTTCGCGAGCGCGCGCAAGCTCCTCGTGCGCGCCGTCGAGCTTGCGCCGACGCTCGAGCGGCGCTATTTCGCGGCGCGGGCTGCCTGGCGTCTCGGCGACATGACCGCGGTCATCGTGGAGATGGAGGAGGTGGCGGCCGCCGCCGAGAGTCAGGGCGAGCGGCATCTCCAGGGCAGAGCGCTGACCGCGCTCGCCGAGGCCGTCATGAACCAGCGCGCAGACGCGGCCACGGCGCGCGAGCTCGTCGAACGCGCCGTCGACGTCCTCGCCGACGCCGAGCCCGAGATCCGCTTCGAGGCCTTCCGGGCCGCAGCGGCGGTGGCCGCGTGGTTCCTCGACGGCGAGGCGTTCGAGCGCTGGGCGAAGCTTGCGCTCGACGCGGCGCGGGCGGCGGAGCGGAAGGACCAGGAGCTGCAGATCACGACGGAGCTCGCGGAGAGCTACATCTATCGCCTCGAGTTCGCCGAGGCTGAGCCGCTCGTCGACCGCATCGGCGAGCTGGCCGACGAGAGCGGCAGCATCGTCGGCCGAGCGCTGGCCTGGGCCGTGCGCGGGACGCTCGAGAACTGGCGCGGTAACGACGCCGAGTCGGAGGCTGCGTACACGACTGCGCGCGACCTGTTCGCGGAGATGGGCAACACGCACTCCGAGGCGGGCATGACCTTGCAGGTCGCCCGTCGCGTCGCCGCCCAGGGAGACCTCGCCCGCGCCGAGACCCTGATGCTCGAGGCGGCGCGCACGATGAGAGGCCTCAACGACCGGGCCCGGCTCTGCGAGGCGCAGCGCTCCCTGGCGGAGCTGTACGTCCGGCTCGGTCGCCTCGACGAGGCCGAGCGGTACGCGCTTCAGGCCCGCGAGTCGGTCGGCCCGGACGACCGCGTCTCGATCTCCACGACGAAGCTGTCCCTCGGTCTCGTGCGCGCCGCCCAGGGACGCGATGCCGAGGCGGCGGAGCTGATGGAGGAGGCCATCGACGAGATGCGGCGCAACGAGCAGGAAGCCCTCGAGCGCTGGGCGCTCGGGCACGCCGTCGATTTCCACCGGTCGGGCGGCCGGGAGGACGAGGCGCTGCGCTACGAGGAGCGGCTCGCCGAGCTCACGCCGAGCACCGCGCCGATCGCCTGAGTCGAGGCGGCGTCCGGCGACTCGCTGATCACGGTCGCGGGCCGCTCGAAGCGGCCGAGCGCCTCGCGCAGCGGCTCGGCCCGCAGGGTCCCCTCGCCGTAGGGGAGATGCTTCGTCTCGTTGCGGTTCGCGTACTGGATGTCGCTGAAGTGGATGTGGAACGGCGCGCCCGGCTCGAGCACCGCGTCTGCGCCGGCCAGCGGGACGGCGAACGTGTCCGCGTCGAGGAAGGCGCCGTCGCTCGTCGCGTGCATGTGGGCGAAGTCGAGCACAGGCCGCACGAAGTCGACCGCGGCCGCGATCGCGAGCACGTCCTCGATCGTCCCGAAGTCGCGCACGCGTCCCATCACCTCGACGCCGAACGGGACGAGCCTGTCCTTCGCCTCGAGCCGCTCGCGCAGGTCGCCGAGCTGGTCGACGACGTCGGCGACGGCCCGCTCGCGCTCGCGGCCGAGCAGGAAGCCGGGATGGAAGACGATCAGCTGCGCGCCGCACGCCTTGGCGAGGCCGGCCGTGTGGTCGAGCATCCCCAGGGCCATCTTGAACTTCTTGCCGCGATCGACATGGCCCATGAAGGCCGCGAGCGGGGCGTGCACCGAGAGTGCGACGTCGGCCGCGACCGCGGCTTCGCCGAGCAGCGGAGCGGTCTCATAGTCGAGCCAGAATCCCGAGACGAATCCGACCTCGCACGCCCGGTAGCCGCCGGCCGCGAGCGCCGCGAACGACTCCTCGAACGTCGGCGCCTCGGGCAGCCCGCTGGGGCCGTAGCGAATCTCGCCCACGACGCCAGCCTATGCCGTCCGATCCTTTTCCTATTTTTTTGGCCATGCCCAAGCGCCCATCCCGGATCGACCTCCTCGAGCTCGACATCGATCTCCGCCTCGCCGACCTCTGGCGGGAGACCCTCGACGTGACGGATTGGAACCTCGACGTCGTCGCCGCCTTCCTCCGCGCCGCCTACGGCAAGGGGTACTGCGACGCGCTCACCGAGGACGCTCCCGGCTCGCTCTGCCACGAGCACGGCTACCGCATTCCGGCGCGGAAACCCGACAAAGCGCCGAAGAGCTAGCCCGCACGATCGACTGCCACCTCGGGGCGCGGACGGGGCTACGATGCGCGCGTGGGATCCAGTCCTGCGCGGCTCGTAATCGCACTCTCAGTGGCGGCCGCACTCGCCGTCTTCGTCGTCTACACGGCGCTCGCCGGGAACGGCGTCGCGCAGCTCAAGCCGAGCACGCTCGCCGGCCACAACGGCGACGTCACGGTCGTCGGCGCGGTCGTGGGCAAGGTCGCGGGCGACGCCTACGGGCGCGGCGGCATGCGCTTCCAGCTCAAGGACATCGGCAGCGCCGGCGCGGCGCGCGTCCCGGTCGTCTACCGCGGCAGCGTCCCCGACTTGTTCAAGACGGGACGCGACATCGTCGTCGAGGGGAAGCTCCGCAACGGCGTCTTCGTCGCGAAGCCGGGCTCGCTGATCACGAAGTGCCCCTCGAAGTACGGGCCGGGCCACAGCTCCAAGACGTAGTGGCTGCCCCGAGGGACGCGGCACCAATCGGGCGGCTGCAAACGCTTCGCATCGCGGCGTCCTCAGTCGCGCCCATAGGAACCGCTATGGGCGCTCCTTGCGTCCTTGCGCTGCTCGGTTTTCGCTCGCCCGATCAGCACCGCACCCCCCGGGGCAACCACTGATGGCTGCGCTCGGGCGCGCCGCGCTCCTTCTCGCCTTCGGCCTCGTCGCGTACGCGCTGGTCGCCGGCTCGTTCGCCGCCTGGAAGCGCCGGCGGCGGCTGGCGCTCTCGGCCCAGAACGCGCTCATGGCCGCGTTCCCGGCGACGCTCGTCGCCGCGGGCGTCCTCTTCGTCGCGCTCGGGCGCCGCGACCTCTCCTTCGTCTACGTCGCGCAGCACACGAGCCACAAGCTTCCGCTCGGCTACGCGCTCTCGGCCTTCTGGGGAGGGCAGGAGGGATCGCTCCTCCTCTGGCTGCTCATCCTCAGCGGCTACGCGGGCCTCGCCGTGTGGCTCAACCGCCGTTCGCGGGACCTCGTCGCGTGGACGGTGCCCGTCTTCGCTCTGGTGGCGTGCTTCTTCGCGTTCATGCTCTGCTTCGTCTCGAGCCCGTTCAACGTCGCGCCCGCGCCGGTCGACGGCGCGGGGATGGTGCCGAGCCTCCAGAACCCGTACATGCTCGCCCACCCGCCGATGCTCTACCTCGGCTACGTCGGGCTCACCGTCCCGTTCGCGTTCGCGATGGGAGCGCTCCTCTCCGGTCGCACCGACGAGCGCTGGATCGTCGCCACCCGGCGCTGGACGCTCGCCGCCTGGACGTTCCTCGGCGTCGGCCAGCTGATCGGCGCCCACTGGGCGTACGTCGAGATCGGCTGGGGCGGCTACTACGCCTGGGATCCCGTGGAGAACGCGGCGCTCATGCCGTGGCTCGCGGCGACCGCGTTCCTGCACTCGGTGATGATTCAGGAGAAGCGCGGGATGCTGAAGGTCTGGAACATGATCCTCGTCGCGCTCGCCTTCAACCTGTCGCTGTTCGGCACCTTCCTCACCCGCTCGGGCGTGATCGACTCGATCCACTCGTTCTCGCAGAGCCCGATCGGCGGCTGGTTCCTCGGCTTCCTCGTGATCATGGTCGTCTTCTCGGTAGCGCTGATCTACTGGCGGCTGCCGCTCTTGCGGACGAAGACGAAGCTCGAGTCGCTCGTCTCGCGGGAGGCGACGTTCCTCTACAACAACCTGCTGCTCGTCGCCCTCTGCCTGACGATTCTCTGGGGCGTCCTGTACCCGGTCCTCTCCGACGCGGTGCGCGGCCAGACGCGCTCGGTCTCGAAGCCGTACTACGACTTCTTCCTCCACACGTTCGGGCTGCCGCTGCTGCTCCTGATGGGGATCGGGCCGCTTGTCGCGTGGCGGCGGGCATCGCTCCGCTCGCTCGGGAAGACGTTCCTGATCCCGTTCGGTGTCGCGGTCGTCACCGGGATCGTGCTGCTCGCGCTCGGCTTCGGGAGCTCCTGGCCGGGACTCCTCGCGTACACGTTCGGCGCCTTCGTCCTCGCCTCGATCGTGCTCGAGTTCGTGCGGGGCCGCGCCGCTGCGGGCGGGATCTTCCGGTTGGTCGGGCGCAACCGGCGGCGCTACGGCGGCTACATCGTCCATGCCGCGATCGTCCTGCTCGCGATCGGCATCGCCGGCTCGAGCGCCTACCAGACCGTCCGCGAGCAGAGACTGAGGCCCGGTCAGTCGATCGAGGCGGCGGGCTACACGCTCAGCTACCGCGGGATCGAGGGCACGAAGGGCGCGAACTACACCGGCTTCCGCGCGCTGCTCACGGCGTCCGGGCACGGCGAGCGCTTCAACCTCGACCCCGGCATGAACGACTACGCGATCGAAGGCCCCGCGAACCAGGCGTCGATCTACCACGACCCGCGCTCGCTCGGCGACGTCTTCACGACGGCGCAGATCGTGAAGGGGAACGAGATCGACCTGAAGGTCGAGGTGAAGCCGCTGATCAATCTCATCTGGGCGGCCGGCTTCCTCTTCGTCTTCGGGGCTCTGATCGCGATGTGGCCGGACGCGGTCGAGCAGCGACGGCTCGCAGCGCGGTACGCCGCGGGCGCCGTCCCGGCCGGGCTCTGAGATGGAGTGGGCGCTCGCGCTCGCGGCGATGCTCGCGGTCGTCGCGGTCGTCTTCGTCGCGCGCCCGTTTCTCCGCGATCCCGCGCCCGCGAGCGACCGGCTCGACGAGCTCGCGCCCGAGGCACGGCGCCGCCTCGCTCTCGCGGAGGAGCGCGATCGCGCGCTCGCGGCGCTGAAGGAGCTCGAATTCGACCATCGGACGGGCAAGGTGTCGGACGCGGACTACCGCGCCCAGGTGGGGCCGCTGCGCAGGCGGGCTGCGGAGGCGTTACGGGCGCTGGAAGGTGGGGAACAGACAGGGCATGAGCGCAGCCCCGATCAGTCACAGCGCGTGTCCTAGCTGCGGCGAGGAGCTACCCGGCGGCGCGCGTTTCTGCCCGAGTTGCGGCGCCCCAGCAGGTGAATTGCCGGGCGACATGCCGCCGCTCGAGACCGTGGCGGGGCCGGTCGTGCACGAGCACGTCGAGCGGCGCTGGCTCGGCCTGCCCGCCCGCTTCGTCCTTCTCTGCCTCGGCTTTGCGGGGTTCGGGGCGGCAATCGGCCTCTTCGCGACCGGCAACTGGGCGTGGGGCGTAGTCGCGCTGCTCGTGTCGGCGATCCTGCTCGCTGCCCTGGCGGACGCCACGCGCCGCAGCGCAGACGCCTGGTCGGAGCGGTCCGTTCGTCTCGCGGCGGACGGGCGGGCGCAGGCCGCGACCGCGGCGGAGGTGTGGCGGACGAGATTCGACACGACCGTCAACCGCTGGCGGACGCGAAGCCGGCTCGACCAGATCGAGATCGAGCGGCGGCCGGCGCTGCAGGCGCTCGGCGAGGCCGTCTGGCTGAAGGACCGGAGTGCCCAGACCGCGGCGCGGGAGCGGCTCACGGCGCTCGAGGAGGAGCGGCAGCGGATCGAGGAGGAGCACGCCGAGCACCTCGCGGGCGCGGAGGAGAGGATTCGGAATGCCCGCCTTCCGGTACAGGACACGCTGATGGTGACGCCGAACGAACCGAGCGCTCCGTACCCGCCGCCGGACGAGGGCGAGCCGCCTCAGCCCGCGCAGGTGCCCGAGCCGTATCCGCCTCCGGACGAGGGAACGCCGCCGACGCCGGCTCCCGACCCCGGACAGGCGGACGAGTAGCGCCCACCGAAAAATCCGCGGATAGTCTGGCGACCCGATGGTCGGCGTCCATCACGCCGTTGCCTTCGTCGTCATCGCCGGCACGTTCGCGGCGGCGGCGGCGGGCGCCTGGACGTACTACCGCCGCGCGGAGCCGCGTGGTCTCCTCACGCACGTGCTCGCGCTCGCCCAGACACTGGTCATAGCCCAGGTCGGGCTGGGCCTTCTCCTCCTGTCGAGCCATCACCGGGCCCCCGACCGGCTCCATTACCTGTACGGGACGCTCTCGCTGCTCGCCGTGCTCTCGCCGTGGATGTACGCGCCGAGCGACCGGCGCGGCCGCCTCGCGTGGTTCACGGGCGCTACCTTGGTTGCAGGAGCGCTCGCGGTGCGGGCGTACATGACCGGCACATGAGCAAGTCCTTCCCGCGCATCAACCCGACCCTCCGCGGTCTGCTGATCCTTGCCGTGATCGCCGCTCTCGTCGTCGTGTTCCAGCTCGAGCAGACGCTGACGGTTCTCCTCTACATCGCGCGCATCGCCTTCCTGCTCGCGATCGCGTACTTCATCTTCCTGATGTGGCGCGAGCGCCGGGAAGGGATTGCGATGTGGCCGCCGCTCGCGCGGACGGTCTTCTACGGCTCGGCGATCGTCGCCGTCGCCGACGTCGGCGTCTACTGGTACGGCGGTGCGGTCGGCTACGAGGTCCTCGCCTTCGTCGCCGTGCTCGCCCTGTGCGGTTTCGCCATGTTCCGCACCTGGCGCGACCAGCACACGTACGTCTAGCGCGCGTGTCTTGATTTAGCTTGCGCGGAAGCGCACGATCCGCGGGATGACGACCGTCGAAGCCGGGATCAAGACGTTTCTCATCGCCGACGTGCGCGGCTACACGCGGTTCACGCAGGAGCGCGGCGACGAGGCTGCTGCGCGCCTCGCGACCCGCTTCGCCGAGCTCGCGCGTGCCGCGATCGAGGCGGCCGGCGGGACGCTCGTCGAGCTACGCGGCGACGAGGCCCTCGCGGTCTTCGATTCTGCTCGTCAGGCGCTGCGGGCGGCGGCCGACCTGCAGGAACGGTTCGTGGCGGAGACGGTCGCCGATCCGAGCCTGCCGCTGGCGGTCGGGATCGGGCTCGACGCCGGCGAGGCGGTGCCCGTCGACGGCGGCTACCGCGGCGGGGCCCTCAACCTTGCGGCCCGGCTCTGCTCCCTCGCGGGGCCCGGCGAGGTGCTCGTCAGCCCGGGCGTCACGCATCTCGCGCGCAAGGTCGAGGGGCTCGACTACGTCGAGCGCGGGGCGGTGCGGCTCAAGGGCCTCGAGAAGCCGGTGGAGGTGGTCGCCGTCCGGCCCGAGCACGAGGACACCGCCCGCGACCTCGCCTTCCGCCGCGCCCTCGATCCGGCCCTCACCGGACCGCTCGAGACGCGCAACCCGTACAAGGGGCTGCGGGCCTTCGCCGAGGACGACGCCGAGGACTTCTTCGGCCGGGAGGCGCTGACGGAGCATCTCGTCGCGCGTCTCGCGGAGACGCGCTTCCTCGCCGTCGTCGGCCCGAGCGGAAGCGGCAAGTCGTCGGTCGTGCGGGCGGGTCTCGTGCCGCGGCTCCGGCAGGGTGCTCTTCCCGGCTCCGAGCGCTGGTACATCGCCGAGATGTTCCCGGGGGCATATCCGCTCGAGGAGCTCGAGGCGGCCCTCTTGCGCCTCGGGAACAACACGCCGGCCGGCCTGCTCGAGCAGCTCGAGAAGGACGAGCGCGGGCTCCTGCGCGCCGTCAAGCAGCTCGTCGTCGACGACGAGTCGGAGCTCGTGCTCGTGGTCGACCAGCTCGAGGAGGCGTTCACGCTCGTCGAGGGCGAGGATCGCCGCACGCATTTCCTGGCCTTGCTCGAGCGCGCGGTCACCGATCCGCACGCGAGGCTGCGCGTCGTCGTCACCCTCCGCGCCGACTTCTACGACCGGCCGCTTCTCTACAGCGGCTTCGCGGAGCTGCTGCGCGACTACGTCGAGGCGCTCGTGCCGTTGAAGGCGGAGGAGTTCGAGCGCGCGATCGCAGGCCCGGCGGAGCGGGTCGGTGCGAAGTTCGAGCCGGGGCTCCTCTCGGAGCTCGTAGCCGACGTCTCGGACGAGCCCGGTGCGCTTCCGCTGCTCCAGTACGCCCTGACGGAGCTGTACGAGCGCCGCGAGGGGAGCACGCTGACGAGCAACGCCTATCGCGAGATCGGCGGTATCTCCGGGGCGCTCGCCGGCAGGGCGGAGGAGGTCTACGACGGGCCTCGGGGAACCGGCCCAGGAGGCGTCGCGGCAACTCTTCCTCCGGCTCGTCACGCTCGGCGAAGGGCGCGGAGGACACGCGTCGGCGTGTCGAGCGGACGGAGCTCGCCTCGATGGAGGTCGACCAGGCCGCGCTCGAGGAGGCGATCCAGGAGTTCGGCGCGTGGCGCCTGCTCTCGTTCGACCGCGACCCGCGCAGCGGGACGCCCACGATCGAGGTCGCGCACGAGGCGCTCATGCGGGAGTGGGGCCGCTTCCGACGCTGGATCGACAGCGGCCGCGAGCAGGTCCGGCTGCATCGGCGGCTCGCCGCCGCGACCCGCGAGTGGGAGGAGGCCGGCCGCGAGCCGAGCTACCTCCTGCGCGGCAGCAACCTCGCACAGTTCGAGCTGCTGGCGGGCGACTCGACCATCGCCCTCACCGAGCTCGAACGCGAGTTCGTCGACGCCAGCCGGGCCGCGAACGAGCTCGAGCTCGCGCGCCAGCGGCGACAGAACCGGCGGCTGAAGGGGCTCCTCACCGGCGCGGTTGCGCTGCTCGTGCTCGCGGTCGTCGCGGGGGTGCTCGCGCTCGTCTCCCGCTCGAACGCGCAGCACGAGGCTCAGGTCGCGCTCGGTAGGCAGATCGGCGCGGAGGCGGTCTCGGCGCCGCGCATCGATCTCGCGATGTTGCTCGCGCGCGAGTCGCTGAACCTCGACCGGTCCTTCCAGACTCAGGGAACGCTCCTTGCGACCCTCCTCCGCACGCCTGGGGTGACCGGAACCTTCACCGTGCCGATCCAGGATCGCCCGCAGGACGTGAAGCTCTCCCCCGACGGTCGCACGATCGCCGTGGTCACCAACAACGACGTCATGCGCATCTACGACACGCGCAGCCACAGGCAGATAAGGCAGTTCAGCGCCGGCAACGGGCCCTACGCCTACGTCCCGTCCTCCGGTGCCCTCTTCGTCCTCGATCCACGCCCGCCGTTTACGCACCTCTGGCTGGTCGACCCGCGAACGGGCGGGCCGCTGCGGACGTTCACGGCCAGCAAGCTCTGGCAGCACAACCCGACCTCGAACGGGCCGACGCTCGCCAGCGGAGACGGTCGCTATGGCTTCTTCCCCTGGGCGCTCGTCAACCAGGACGGGAGCAACGGCCCCGCCTACATCGACTCCTGGAGGCTCGATCACGGCGGGCTTGCTCATCCCGAACGGCTCAGCGGGACGGGCATGGTCGCCGCGTCCGCGCTGCCCGGCGATCGCGTGATGGTCGCCACAAACGGCCGGATCGATACGTGGGACGCAAAGAGACGAAGGGAGATCCGGTCGGTGGCGGGACCGACGTTCGCGGCGAACGAGTTCCTCAACGGTGCGATCAGCCCCGACGGTCGGACGCTTGCCTACGGCCTCGAGAACGGGAAGGTCTACTTCTTCCACATCGCGAGCGGCAAGACCGTCGTAGGGAAAGCGGAGCACTCGGCCGCAGTGCAGGCGATCGCGTTCTCTCCGGACTCCAAGCTGGCGGTCACCACGGGCGACGACGGACTCGCCATCCTCTGGAATCCGGTCACCGGCAAGCCGCTCGATCGCCTTACCGGCCATTCCGGCCGCGTTCTCGGCGTGGACTTCAGTCCAAACGGCAACGCGTTCTACACGTCGGGCCTCGACGGAACCATTCTCGAGTACGGCCTTGGCGGCAGCCGGCGTTTCGGCAGCCCGTTCTCGCTCCCCAGGGGGCGTCCCGCTCCGCCGGGCTCCGCTCTGCCCTCGACGCCGCTCCTCGCCGTCTCGCCGGATGGCCGGCTCTTCGCAGCGAGCGCGTTCGGCGACGGGAATGCGCAGTCGAGCGTCCAGATCGAGTCCGTGGCGCCGCTGCGGCGTGTTACGACCATCTCGCTCGCGCCCCAGCGGAGCGTCAGCGCCGGAGCGTGGGCCGGCAGCCAGTTCGTCCTCGGCGCCGACCGAGGGCTCGTGCAGCTGTGGTCGGTCGCCGGCGGGAAGGCTCGGCCCGCGCGAACCTTGCCCGGGCTCTCCTCGAAGGGACAGGTCCGTTCGGTCGCAACCGCGGACGGCGGCCGAGTGGTCGCCGCCGTCGACGGTTGGCTAAATCCTCCGCCGGAGCCCTCGGGTGGCCAGTTCGCTATCTGGCGGGACGGCAAGCTCGTCGGTGAGCCGCTGAACCTCAAAGCACTGGGCGATGCGGTCGCACTGTCTCCCGACGGCTCGACGGCAGCGGTGTCTTCCGACACGGCCCCCGGGCAACCCGTGCGGGTGCTCGTCGTGGACACGCGGAACGGCCGGATCGAGCGGAGGATCACGGTCAAGAACGCGAGCGGCAGCGTGACCGCGCTCGCGTTCACTCCGGACGGCACGCTCGCCAGCGGCACGTGGAGCGGGATCGTGAATCTCTGGAACCCGAAGACCGGCCAGAGCATCGGGCATCCGACGCTCGTCGAGCCGGCCCCCGTCGCGTCCATCGCGTTTGCCCCGGACGGCAGGACGTTTGCGACCTCCGGCGGTTCGAGCGGTGGTATGCGGATCTGGGTCACCGGTACGCAGCAGCAGCTCGGCTCCGACTTCCCCGGCGGCGAAGGCCAGTGGGGAAATGTCGCCTACGCGCCCGGCGGCCGCTACCTCCTGGCCGTCTTCGGCTCGCCTGTGGCGGGCCAGGCCGGCACCGGCTACCGCTGGCCGGTCGCGCTGAACGACTGGGAGGGTCACGCCTGCGCAGTCGCCGGGCGCAACTTCACCCGGGAGGAGTGGGCCCGCTTCGTCGGCGGCCGGAGCTACTCGCAGGTCTGCCCCCACACGGGCGGCTAGAGCTACGCCTCGACGCGGGCCGCAGCGCCGTCGAGCGCGGCAAGCGCTTCGCGAACCGGCACGAAGCGGCCGACGAAGATCGGCGTGTCGCGCTCCGTGTAGCGCGACGCCTCGCTGTCGCGCAGCCGCAGCATCAGGTGCATGAAGTCCGCGGGCTCCTCGCACTCGAAGGCGGTCATGAACTCCTGGTCGTCGATCCCGAACGAGTACGTGGTGTGGTTCTTGATCCCCGGGAACTCCTCGCGGCCGATGCGGATGTGCTCGTCCATCGCGCGCTGGCGCTCGGCCTCGGTGAGCGCGTACCACGGCCGCACCTTCACGAACGGGTAGACGACGAGATAGGGGAGGCCGTGCGGCGTGATCTTCCGTGCTTTCCTCGCGCTCGTGTACTGCGACGCCTTCGTGGTCGCGAGGTACGAGTACGGCGTCTCGAGCCAGCCCGCGAGCGCGGTGCCGTTGAGCGCGGCGCCGAGCTCCTCGAGGTCGTCGTAGCGCTCGGTGATCTTCCAGAGGAAGAAGTCGGCGTCGGGCCGGACACCGGCGGTCGAGTAGGCGCGCAGGTGCTCGAACCGCTGGGCGAAGGACTCCACCACTTCGGCGAATTCGTCCTTCTGGGTCTGGCGCATGTCTGGCGGCAGGAGCCGCCGCCACTCCGGCACGACCCGGAAGAAGGTGTACGCGACGTACTGGCCCTCCATCGGCAGGATGGTAGCCGTGCCGTCTCGCGTGGAGAGTCAGCTGAAGGCCCTGCCGGCCAGGCCGGGCGTCTACCTCTTCCGCGACGCCGACGGCGAGGTGCTCTACGTCGGGAAGGCGAAGTCGCTGCGGCCGCGCGTGCGCTCGTACTTCCAGCGGACGACGGACGGACGGCCGCAGATCCAGAGCCTTCCGGCTCGGGTCGCCGACGTCGAGGTGATCGTGACGGGCAGCGAGGTCGAGGCCCTCCATCTCGAGCAGAATCTCGTCAAGCGGCACCGGCCGCCGTTCAACGTGCGGCTGCGCGACGACAAGTCGTTCCCGTACATCGCCGTCACCGTCGAGGACGAGTACCCGCGCGTGATGTTCACCCGCGAGCGTCACCGGCCGGGCGTCTGGTACTTCGGCCCGTACGCGAACGCGAAGAAGGTGCGCGAGACGCTCGACGTCCTCAACCGCGTTTTCCGCTACCGGCCGTGCGAGGGGCCCAAGCCGGGCCGCCACAGCGGGATTCCGTGCCTCGACTACCACATCGACCGCTGCCTCGCTCCCTGCGTCGGCTACGTCTCGGTCGAGGACTACCGCGGGATCGTGGACGGCGTGATCGACTTTCTCTCCGGCGACGTGAAGCCGATCCAGCGCGAGCTCGAGCGCCGGATGCAGGAGGCGGCCGCGGACGAGCGGTTCGAGGAAGCGGCGCGCTACCGCAATCGCCTGTTCGCGGTGCAGCATCTCGTCGAGCGGCAGGCGGTCGAGCGGCAGTCGGTGGGGACGGTCGACGTGATCGGGTTCGCGGCCGAGGGCGACCGCGCCGTCGTCCAGATCTTCCCGTTGCGCGGCGGCAAGATGGTCGACCGGCACTCGTTCCATCTCGAGAACGTCGGCGGCCAGGACGTGACGACGATCCTCGAGTCGTTCGGGCTCGAGTACTACGGCAGCGCGCCGAGCGTGCCGCCGCAGATCGTCGTGCCGAGCGACGCGGGCGATCTGTCGGCGCTGGCGGAGCTGTTGGGCGAGCGGCGCGGCGCCCGGGTCGAGATCCGGCCGGCCGAGCGGGGCGAGAAGCGGCGCCTGCAGCGGCTCGCCGACGAGAACGCGCTGCACGTCCTCACGAGCGACCTCGCGCAGGGCGAGCAGCGGCGCCTGCGACGGGTCGAGGCGCTCGAGCAGCTGCGCGAGGCGCTCAACCTCGAGTCGCTGCCGCTGCGGATCGAGTGCTTCGACATCTCCACGGCGATGGGGCAGGACAACGTCGGCTCGATGGTCGTCTTCCAGGACGGCCTCCCGAAGAAGGCGCACTACCGCAAGTTCGGCATCCGCGGGCAGGAGGGGATGGACGACTTCGCGGCGATGGGGGAGATGGTGTCGCGCCGCTTCGCGCGGCTCGCCAGCGGTCCGGCGTCGGACGACTACGACGAGTCGTTCGCGGCGACGCCGAACCTCGTCGTCGTGGACGGCGGCAAGGGCCAGCTCGCGGCGGCGCTCGCGGCGATGCAGGCGTTCGACCTGCCGCGGGTCGCCGTGATCGCGCTCGCGAAGCGCGAGGAGGAGGTCTTCGTGCCGGGCCTGGCGAGGCCCGTCGTCCTCTCGCGCCACGACCCCGGGCTCCAGCTCCTGCAGCGGATCCGCGACGAGGCGCACCGCTTCGCCGTCGGCTTCCACCGGCAACGACGCGAGACGCGGGGGTTCTCGTCGCTGTTCGACGAGCTCGAGGGCGTCGGCCCGGCGCGGCGGCGGGCGCTCCTCAACCACTTCGGCTCGGTCGAGGCGATGCTCGCGGCCTCGCCGGAGGAGCTCGAGGGCGTTCCCGGCGTCCCGGCGAAGGTCGCGCGCGGCGTGTACGCGCAGCTGCACAAGGCCGGGCGCGGCTAGTCGCGCAGGCGCGTCCAGGTCAGCTCGTGCTTGATCGGCAGCCGGTACGTGCCTGACAGCAGTGGCAGCACACGGTCGAAGAGCGAAGTCCGTTCGTCGTCGGGGAGCACGGCGAACGAGCTCTGGGTCGAGTACATCGCGAGCAGCGTGTCGGGATCGACCTCGAGCTCCTGGACGAACTCCTCCCGGTGGAGCGGCTCGAACGGGGAGCTCCGGAACGCGTCGTACCAGGGCGCAGGCCGCTGAGCGGCGGAACGGTCGTACGGCTCGCTGAGGAGCTCGACGGCCTCGGGCGGCAGCGGCGGCTCCGGCTCCAGCCAGTGCGTCCAGATGATGGCGAGAGCGCCGCGCGGGACGAGCACTCTCGCGATCTCCCGGATGGCACGATCCACCTCGAACCAGTGGAACGCGTCTCCCACGAAGACGCAGTCGACGCTCGCGTCCTCGAGCGGGATCTCCTCGGCACTCCCCGCCAACAACGGTGCCGACGCCGATCAGCGCGCGCATCTCGTCGTCGGGCTCGACCGCCGTCACCGTCTCGAATCGCCGGACGAGCTCTCGCGTGAGCCTGCCCGTCCCGGCGCCGAGGTCGAGGATGCGGCTGTCCCTCGTCAGCCCGAGCGCTTCCTGCGCCCGGTCGAGGACCGTCGTGAGCCACGGCGGACGAACTCGGTCGTAGGTCCGGGCGACGTTGCCGAAGGCGCGCCCGAGTTCGGGAGGCTCGCTCAGCCGGCGTCGGGCTCGGAGTCCAGGAACGGGTAGCGGTAGCTGCGCGGCGGCACGAACGTCTCCTTGATCGCGCGCGGGCTGACCCAGCGGATCAGGTTCCACATCGAGCCGGCCTTGTCGTTCGTCCCGGAGGCGCGGGCGCCGCCGAACGGCTGCTGGCCGACGACGGCTCCGGTCGGCTTGTCGTTGACGTAGAAGTTGCCGGCCGCGTAGCGGAGCCGGTCGCGCGTCTTCTCGATCGCGTCGAGGTCGCGCGCGAAGACGGCGCCGGTGAGCCCGTAGCTCGTCCCCTTGTCGACGAGGTCGAGCGTGTCGTCGTAGCGGGAGTCGTCGTAGACGAACGCGGTGACGACGGGCCCGAACAGCTCGTCCCGCATCGTCCGGAAGTCAGGGTCGGAGGTCTCGATCACGGTCGGCTGGACGAACCAGCCCTCGCTGTCGTCGTAGGAGCCGCCGGCGATCACCTGCGCCGTCCCGCCCGACGCCTTCGCCTCCTCGATCGCCTCCTTCTGGGTCGCGAACGAGCTCGCGTCGATGACGGCGCCGACGAAGTTGGAGAAGTCGGCGACGTCGCCCATCTTCATCTCGCCGATCTCGTCGACGAGCTGGTCGCGCACCTGCGGCCAGAGGCTCGCGGGCGCGAAGACGCGGGAGGCGGCGGAGCACTTCTGGCCCTGGTACTCGAACGAGCCGCGCAGGATCGCGGTGGCAAGAGCCTCGGCGTCCGCGCTCGGATGGGCGACGATGAAGTCCTTGCCGCCGGTCTCGCCGACGATGCGCGGATAGTTGCGGTAGCCGGCGATGTTCCCGCCGACCGTCTGCCACATCCCCTGGAAGACGGGCGTCGAGCCGGTGAAGTGGATACCGGCGAGATGCTCGCTCGCCAGGGCCGGGTCGCCAACGGCCGCGCCGGAGCCGTAGACCAGGTTGATCACGCCGGGCGGAAGGCCCGCCTCCTCGAAAAGCTTCATCAGGAAATGCGCGCTGACCGCGGCGGTCGAGGCGGGCTTCCAGACGACCGTGTTGCCCATCAGCGCGGCCGAGGTGGGGAGGTTGCCGGCGATGGAGGTGAAGTTGAACGGCGTGACCGCGAAGACGAAGCCCTCGAGCGGCCGGTACTCGAGCCGGTTCCAGACGCCGGGCGAGGAGATGGGCTGCTCCTCGTAGATCCGCGTCATGTACTGGACGTTGAAGCGCCAGAAGTCGATGAGCTCGCAGGCGGCGTCGATCTCCGCCTGGTGCGCGGTCTTCGACTGGCCGAGCATCGTCGCCGCGTTGAGTGTCTGGCGCCAGGGGCCTGCGAGCAGCTCGGCGGCGCGGAGGAAGACGGCGGCGCGGTCCTCCCACGGCGTGCGCGACCAGTCCTCCCAGGCGTCGGCCGCGGCGGCGATGGCCCGCTCGACCTCTGCGGCGCCGCCCTTCTGGACGTCGCCGAGGACGTGGCTGCGCTTGTGCGGCATGACCGCTTCGAACGTGTCGCCCGTCTGGACGTCCTCGCCGCCGATCACGAGCGGGATCTCGAGCCGCTGCGAGGACAGCTCGTCGAGGCGGGTGCGAAGCTCCTCCCGCTCGGGGCTGCCGGCGACGTAGCCCTTGACCGGCTCGTTGTAGGGCTCGGGCACGCGGAAGGTTCCGTGGGCGCTCACTGGTGACGATTCTAGGGAGGGGCGGCGTGGCGGCGAGCTACTGCGGCGCCGCCCCTCCCTAGGATTCGGAGTCGTGGCGGTGACGCAGGTCGCCTACGAAGTCGAGGGGTGGGGCATCGGCGAGCTCGTCGTCGCGGACGACCGCGTCGTCTGGCACGACCTCCCGTGGCCACGCGCGGGCGCCACCCAGGACCCGTCCCAATCCCCCACCCACCCGGGGCGAGGGGCGCGGCCAGGGCCCGTCGTATCACGGAAGCCGTCACGAGGAGCCAACGGCTTCGTCGCGGAAGTGATCCAACTCCTGCAGGCGTACTTCGCGGGCGAGCGGGCGCCGATCGAGCGGGTGCCGGTCGATCTCGACTACGAGACGTCCTTCTTCGACCGCTGCGCAACGGCGCTCCGGACGATTCCTCGCGGCGAGGCCGTCTCCTACGGCGAGCTCGCCGCCCTCGCCGGGGCGCCCGGCGCCGCGCGCGCGGCCGGCACCTTCTGCGCCCGCAGCCATCTCTCGATCTTCGTCCCCTGCCACCGCGTCGTCGCCGCCGACGGGCTTGGCTCCTACGGCTCGTACGGCGTCTCGTACAAACGGCGGCTGCTCGCGCTCGAGGGATACCCGGATGCTCTCTGACGACCTGCGGGAGGAGCTCGCGGCGATCGCGCCCGAACGCGAGTGCGACCGTCTCGCCGAGCTCTCCGGGCTCTTCCACGTCGCCGGACGAGCGCACCTACGCGGCCGCGGCAGCGTCGACGTCCATCTCGACGTCTCGAGCTCGACCGTCGCCCGCCGCGCCTTCGCGCTGCTCCGGGCGCTCGGGGTCACCTCGGAGATCCGCACCTACCGCCGCCGCGCCTTCGACCGGGCGACGCGCTACCAGCTCCACGTCGCCGGCTCCCCGGAGGCGCACGAGATCCTCCACCGAGCCGGCGTCCTCGATCGCTCCCACCGGCCGCTCGACCGGCCGCCGCGTCGCGTCGTCGCACGCCGCTGCTGCGCCGCCGCCTACCTGCGCGGCGCCCTGCTCGGCTCGGGGACGCTCAGCGGCCCGCGCGACCCTCAGCTCGAGATCCGCACGGCGGAGTCCGCAGGCGCGCGTTTCCTCGCCGACCTGGGGACGCGGCTCGGCAGCGAGCTCCACGTTCAGGAGCGCTCCTCACATGCGACGGTCTACGCGAGGGGGACGGAGGCCATCGCCGACGTCCTCGTCGCGGCGGGCGCCGTGGATCT
The DNA here is from genome assembly GCA_963825805.1 of uncultured Actinomycetes bacterium. Lineage (GTDB taxonomy): Bacteria > Actinomycetota > Thermoleophilia > Gaiellales > Gaiellaceae > Palsa-739. The sequence goes on from CAWGVE010000053.1 coordinate 75,419, forward strand.
CGTGCTCGCGCTCGAGGAGCAGGCGGTGCTCGCTGCGACTCGCGCCGACGCAAACCGCCTTGCGAACGCCGACCACGCGAACCTCGTCCGCACGAGCCGGGCGGCGCACGCGCAGCTCGAAGCACTCCACCGCCTCGACCTCGACGCTCTCCCCGACGATCTGCGCGAGATCGCGCTCCTCCGCCTCCGCCATCCGACGGCGTCGACGGCGGAGCTCGCCCGCCGCTGCAAGCCCGGGCTCTCGAAGGCGAGCGCCTACCGGAGACTCCGCCGTTTGCAGGAGCTTTCCCGAGCTTGAAACCGCGTCGTTATCCGTTGCAAGTCTTCTAGCGCGACAACACTCGCAGGAGTCATACTCGCTACGGCGGGTCCTGCTCGTCCGGCGGTGGATTCAGACCCCGTCCGCTGCCGAGTCTCGAGCGGGTGAGGGACCGGGAGGGTCGTCCTCGGAGCTTCCCGGTCCGCCCGCCGTCCCCGCAACGGTGTGCGGGAAAGTTCGGATTCAGCCGCGAATCGGCGCGGTTAGACTCGATCGCAGAGACCCGAGAGCGACAGAAAGGCTGAGAGACGATGGCGAAGATCAGGGTCGGGATCAACGGATTCGGCCGCATCGGCCGCAACTTCCTCCGTGCTCAGCTCCAGCAGGGCGGGGACATCGAGATCGTGGCCGCGAACGACATCGGCGACACGAAGACGATGGCGCACCTGCTCAAGCACGACTCCGTCCTCGGCACGCTCGACGTTCCGGTCGAGGCCGGCGACGGCTTCATCAGCGTCGGCGGGCACGAGATCAAGTTCTTCTCCGAGCGCGACCCCGCCGACCTGCCGTGGTCCGACCTCGGCGTCGACGTCGCGATCGAGTCAACGGGGCTGTTCACGAAGCGCCCGGACGCAGAGAAGCATCTGCAGGCGGGCGCGAAGAAGGTCGTGATCTCCGCTCCGGCCACGGACCCGGACATCACGATCGTCCTCGGCGTGAACGACCGGGAGTACGACCCGGAGCAGCACAACATCATCTCGAACGCCTCCTGCACGACGAATTGCGTCGCGCCGGTGGCGAAGATCCTGCACGAGGCGTACGGGATCGAGCGCGGCTTCATGACGACGATCCACGCGTACACGAACGACCAGCACGTTCTCGACCTCCCGCACAAGGACCTGCGCCGCGCGCGCGCCGCTGCGATCAACCTGATCCCGACCTCGACCGGCGCGGCCCGCGCGATCGGGGTGGTGCTGCCCGAGCTCAAGGGCAAGGTCGACGGGATGTCGATGCGCGCGCCGGTGCCGACCGGGTCGATCGTCGATCTCGTCGTCCAGCTCGGGTCGGAGCCGACCGCCGAGGAGGTCAACGAGCTCTTCCGCGGCAAGGCCGACACGGGTGACCTCGAGGGGATTCTCCGGTACACCGACGAGCCGATCGTCTCGACCGACATCGTCCACTCGTCGTACTCGTCGATCTTCGACAGCGATCTGACGATGGCGAACGGGAACCTCGTCAAGGTCTTCTCCTGGTACGACAACGAGTGGGGCTACAGCTGCCGCCTCGTCGACCTCGTGGCGAAGATCGGGCAGACGCTGCCGGCCGCGGTAGCGGTGTAGGGAGGAGAGCCGTGCGGCTGCCGCGTTCCGTCCGCGACGCCGAGGTCGCGGGCAAGAACGTGCTGGTCCGGGCGGACCTCAATGTGCCGCTCGAGGACGGGCACGTCGCCGACGACACCCGCATTCGCGCCTCGCTGCCGACGCTCGAGCTGCTGCTCGACCGGGGCGCCGCCGGGGTGCGCGTCTGCTCGCATCTCGGCCGGCCGAAGACCGAGGAGGACCGGGCGAAGTACGCGATGGCGCCCGTGGCGGCCCGGCTGCGAGAGCTCCTGCCGGACGAGCGCGTCCACGTGCTCGAGAACACGCGTTTCAACCCCGGCGAGACATCCAACGACGAGGGCTTCGCTCGCGAGCTCGCCGACGGCTCCGATCTCTACGTCGACGACGCCTTCGGCTCGGCGCATCGCGCGCACGCGTCGACCGAGGCGGTCGCCCACCTGCTGCCGGCCTACGCGGGACTGCTGCTGCTCGACGAGCTCGAGCACCTCGGACGGCTGCTCGGCGAGGTCGAGCGGCCGTTCGTGCTCGTCTCCGGCGGGGCGAAGGTCGAGGACAAGCTCGGCGTCCTCCGCCACCTCGGCGACCGGGCCGACACGGTGCTCATCGGCGGCAAGATGGCGGAGGAGCTGCGGGTCGAGAACCCGCTGGACTTCGAGGTCGAGCTGCCCGTGGACGTGGTCGGCGCGGCCGCGTTCGCGGCGGACGCCGAGTCCCGAATCTGCGGGTTCGACGAGCTCCCGGACGGCTGGCTCGGGCTCGACATCGGCCCCGAGACGGCTGCGCGTTTCGGTGAGCTCCTGCGTGCGCGCAAGGACGATCTTCTGGAACGGCCCGATGGGCGTCTTCGAATGGCCGCGTTTCGCCTCCGGCACGAGATCTGTCGCGCAGGCGGTCGCCGACGCGGCGGCGTACTCCGTCGTCGGCGGCGGCGACTCCGTGCGCGCGCTCAACGAGCTCGGCCTGGTCGACCGCGTCTCCTGGGTCTCGACCGGCGGCGGCGCGAGCCTCGAGCTGCTCGAAGGCAAGGAGCTCCCCGGCGTGGCCGCGATTCCCTCCGGGCCATAGGATCGCCCGATGCTGATCGCCGGCAACTGGAAGATGTACCGCGGGCCCGACCCGACCGCGCTCGCCGGGCTCGACGCCGTCATCTGCCCGCCGTTCACCCGGCTGCGCGACTGCGTCGAGGCGGGCCTGACCACCTATGCCCAGAACGTCCACTGGGAGCCGGAGGGCGCATACACCGGCGAGATCTCGGCGCCGTTGCTGCTCGAGCTGGGCGTCGTCGGCTCGCTCGTCGGCCACTCCGAGCGGCGGCAGTATTTCGGCGAGACCGACGAGACGGTCGCGCAGCGGACGCGGGCGGCTTTGGAGACGGGCCTGCGCGTGATCGCCTGCGTCGGCGAGACCCACGAGCAGCGCGAACGCGGCGAGACCGAGGACGTCCTCCGTCGCCAGCTCTCCGTGCTCGAGCCGCATCCCGACCTCGTGCTCGCCTACGAGCCCGTCTGGGCGATCGGCACCGGCCTCACGGCCACGCCGGAGATCGCACAGGAGGCGCACGCCTTCATCAAGTCGCTGCTCGACGCGCCCGTCCTCTACGGCGGATCGGTCAAGCCCGACAACGCCGCCGGCCTGCTCGCGCTGCCGGATGTCGACGGCGCCCTCGTCGGCGGCGCGTCCCTCGATGTCGAGTCTTTCACGGCGATATGCCAGACAGCCGCGCGTATCCCCTCGTAGCGCTCGTCATCCTCGACGGCTGGGGGATCGCGCCGCCGGGGCCGGGCAACGCGATCGAGCTTGCCGACACGCCCGTCTTCGACCGGCTCTGGCGCGAGTACCCGCACGCTCGGCTCGTCGCCTCGGGCGAGGCCGTCGGCCTGCCGGACGGGCAGATGGGCAACTCCGAGGTCGGCCACCTGACCATCGGCTCCGGCCGCATCCTCGACCAGGACCTGCAGCGGGTCAACCGCGCGATCCGCGACGGGTCGCTGTTCGAGAACGAAGCCCTGCGCGCCGCCTTCGAGCGCGGAGAGAACGTCCATCTGCTCGGCCTCGTGTCGTACGGCGGCGTGCACTCGCACATCGACCATCTCCAGGCATTGCTGACCTTCGCGCCGGAGAAGACCTGGATCCACGCGTTCACCGACGGGCGCGACGTGACCCCGACCTCGGCGGTGCGCGACCTCGCCGAGCTGCCGGTCGACCGGATCGCGACCGTGGCCGGGCGCTACTACGCGATGGACCGCGACAACCGCTGGGACCGCACCGAGCGGGCGCTGCGCGCGATCGTGAAAGGCGAGGGCGAGCACGCGGACGATCCGATCGCGGCCGTGCAGGCGAGCTACGACCGCGGCATCACAGACGAGTTCATCGAGCCCGTCGTGATCGACGGCCGGCCGCGCCTCGACCCGGAGCGTGACAGCGCGATCTTCTTCAACTTCCGCCCCGACCGCGCGCGGCAGCTCTCGGAGAAGCTTCGTGAGCTCGGCGTCGACCTCACGACGATGACCCGCTACCGCGACGACTTCGACTTTCCCGTCGCCTTTGAGGAACACGTCGTCGAGGACACGCTCGCGGAAGTGCTCTCGGAGCACGGCGTCCGCCAGCTGCACGCGGCCGAGACCGAGAAGTACGCCCACGTCACGTATTTCCTCGACGGAGGGCGCGAGGAGCCGTTCCCGGGCGAGGACCGGATCCTCGTCGAGTCTCCGCGAGACGTCCCGAGCTACGACCACAAGCCCGAGATGTCGGCGCAGGAGGTGGCCGACCGCGTCGTCCGGGCCATCGACGACGATGGCTACGGCTTCGTGGTCGTCAACTTCGCGAACCCCGACATGGTCGGCCACACCGGCGACATCCCGGCTGTCGTGCGGGCGGTCGAGACGACCGACGCGTGTCTCGGCCGCGTCGATCGACGCCGTGCAGCGCGCCGGCGGGGTCGCGGTCGTGATCGCCGACCATGGCAACGCCGAGACGCTTCTTCAGCCCGACGGCGTCAGCCCCCACACGGCCCACACGACGAACCCCGTGCCGGTCATCGTCACCGCTCCCGGCGAGGTCTCGGAGGGAGAGCTCTCCGATATCGCCCCGACCCTGCTCGAACTGGCCGGAATTGACCCACCTGAGTCAATGACTGGCAAAAATCTCGTACAAATCCCGTGAATTTTCGGTCTATACTGCGGCACCTTGTCGCTGCCCCAGCCTGATCACGGCGTCCTGCGGAAGGCGCAGCGAGGCGATGAACGCGCCTTCTCGATCATCGTCCGCACCTACCAGATCCCGGTCTACAACTATGTGCTGCGCATGGTCGGCGACCGCACGCTCGCCGAGGATCTGACGCAGGAGGTCTTCCTCCGCGTCTATCAGGGGCTCCCGCGCTTCTCGCACAACGCGAAGTTCACGACGTGGCTCTTCCAGGTGACGAAGAACCGCGTCCTCGACGAGCTCCGGGCGACCGAGCGCCGCCCGCGCGCCGTCGTCGATCTCGACGACATCCCGCCGCTCGAGGTCGTCGACGCGCCGTTCGAGCGGCTCGAGGCGATCGACGCCGTCTGGCGGGCGGTCGAGCGGCTCAGCGTCGACCTGAAGATGGCGCTTCTGCTGCGGGACGTCGTCGGCCTCTCCTACAACGAGATCGCCGACTCGCTCGAGGTCACGCTGGCCACGGTCAAGTGGCGGATCTGGAAGGCTCGCGAGGACGTCCAGCTGGCGCTCGCGCAGGAGGGGATCGAGGTCTTCGGCCAGTCCGCTCCCGTCGCCGTCCCCGCGGTCTCGGATCCCGAGCCGGTCGTCGTGCCGGTGCTCGCGCCGCCGGCGCTTCCTGCGTCCGCGTAGCCCCGGGCTATTGGCCGAGCGCTAGCCGGGCCGCGAGCAGCTCCGGCAGGCCTGCTTCTCGTATCTCGCGCTGCGTCCGCTCGACGTCGTACTCGGCGCGGCGGAACGTCGCGCGCTGCGCGTCGAGGTCGAGCAGGAGGTAGGCGGCGCGGGGATCGCCCTGGCGTGGCTGGCCCACGGAGCCCGGGTTCAGGAGCCAGCGCCTGTCCGCCAGCTCGACCTCGTCGCCGTCGTCGGCCACGCCGCCGTTCAGCCCGTCGCCGTCGAACGAGATCGTCAGCGGGACGTGGCTATGGCCGACGAGCACGAGCGGCTCGGTCGTCGCCTGGAATGTCCACCAGGCCGCCTCGTCCGACAGGACGTACTCCCAGACCGGGTCGCGGGCACTGCCGTGAAAGAGGGCGACGCCCTCGCGCTTGGCCTGCGGCTCGAGCGAGGCCAGAAAGGCGCGCGCCTCCTCGTCGAGAACACCGCGCGTCCACTGCGCCGCCGCCGCGGCCTCGCCCGCGAAATCGGCCATGCCGAGCGTCCCGAGCACGACGAGGTCGTGGTTGCCCGCCAGGCAGAGGTCGGCACGCTCGGCGATGGCGGCGCAGCACTCGTTCGGCCGCGCTCCGTAGCCGACGAGGTCGCCGAGGCACCAGAGCTCGTCAGGGGCCTCCGTCTCGATCGCTGCGAGGACCGCTTCCAGCGCGTGCAGGTTCGAGTGGATGTCGGAGACGACCGCGACGCGCATCGGCGGTCGCGAACCCTAGTCCCGCAAGAACCGGCACGGTCGCGGCCACCTCGGCGGTGACGAAGAGCAGAAGCCCCCAGAGGCCTGCCGCGACGCCGGTGACGGCCGCGGCGCCTAGCTTGCGGCGCCCCACCACGACGACGCCGAGCAGCGCCGGTGCGAGCAGGTCGAGCCAGCCCATCACGGCGCCGCCGAAGGTCGCCTGCTGGAGGCTCGGCAGCGGCCTGCCGGCGGCGTGGGGGAGGGCGACCGCCTGCAACGTGTTCGTCGCTTCCTCCACGCCGCTCGTCCCCCAGACGAGCACGACGTCGAGTGCGGCGAGGGCGACCAGCCCGAGGCGGATCGACCACGCCGGTGCGACGAGTGCCGCGGCCGAGGCAGCAGCGAGGCAGGCGCCGGCGATGAGCGCGAGCCCCGCTGCGTCCTGGACGAGACCGTGTGCGAGCCAGGCCGCAAGCCACAGGCCCGCCGCGGCCGGCGGCCAGAGCCACCAGCGGGGGCTATCCCGCAAGAGCCCGCCCGCGGCGGCGAGCACAGGCGTCCCGAAGGTCGCGAGCAGCGCGAGGGCGTGCGGCCCCCGGGGCACGAGGTCGATGATCGCTACGCCTGCCGCAAGCAGCAGCGCCGGCACGGCGAGCCAGACCCAGCTGCGCCCACGGCGTTCGCGCCTGGCGCGCGGGCGCCGCAACCGTCGCGGCCTGCACGGCGCAGAGAACCGCGTAGGACGGGGCGAGGGAGAGCGTCAGTCCTCGGGCTGGTTCGGCGCCTCGGGCAGGTTGCGGATGCCCTCGCGCGTCACGTACTTCGACCAGGAGTCCTGGAGCGCGGCGATCAGCTCCGGGATGAAGCGCGCCGACGCATTCACCCTCGCGACGACCGCTCCGGGCACGTCGCCCTCCTCGACCTCGTGCTCGATCCGCGCGAACGTCAGCGTGAACTCGTACTGCGAGAAGCTGACGTTGGCGAAGTTCGCGTACGTGCCGCCGACCAGCTCGGCCGGCATCTGGATGTTCAGCCGCCGCTCGTTCGGGTCCGACTCAGGCTCCGGTGTGCCCAGCTCGTCATCTTCCATGGACACATACTAGGAGGATGGCTCCGAACGTTCGCCTGCGCCGGGTCGGATGGCTGCTCGCAGCCGTCGCGCTCACGCTTGTCGTCGGGACGGTCGGCTTCCACGAGAGCCTGCACGAGTCGTGGTTCCAGTCGTTCTACCGCGGCGTCGTCACGGTGACCCTGACGGGGCTCGACTCGGTCCCCAGCAACAACAGCTCGCGGATCCTCTCCATCGTGCTCGTCGCCGCCGGCCTGACGATCATCGGCTACGCGGGTGCCGTTATCGTCGAGGCGATCACGGGCGGCGTGCTCACCGGCGCGCTGGCGGAACGGCGGAGGGAGCGGACGATCGAGCAGCTGCGCGACCACTTCATCATCTGCGGCTACGGACGGGTGGGGCGGCGCGTGGCCGAGGAGTTCCGGGCGGCGGGCGTCCCGTACCTCGTGCTCGACTTCCACGAGGACGCGCTCGCGGCGGCGCGAGAGGACGGGGTGCTCCTGATCGAGGGCGACGCGACACGTGACGAGAACCTGCGCAAGGCGGGCCTCGACCGAGCGAAGGGCCTGGTCGCCGCCTCCGACTCGGACGCCGACAATCTCTACGTGGTCCTCTCGGCCCGCTCGGCGCGGCCCGACCTGACGATCGTGTCCCGCGCCTCCGGCGCCGACGCCGAGCGGAAGCTCGTCCTCGCAGGCGCCGACCGGGTGGTGCTCCCCTACACGACCGCGGGACAGGTGATGGCGAACCTCGTGCTCAAGCCGCAGGTGACGGCGTTCCTCGACGTCGTGACGACCGCGACCGGCCCCGACCTGCAGCTGGCGGAGATCGAAGTGCGCGAGACGTCCTCGGCGGCGGGGCGCACGATCCGCGACCTCCGCATCCGGCACGAGACGGGGGCCCTCGTCATCGCGTTGCGGAGGGCGGACGGCAGCTTCGACACGACGCCGGAGCCGGACACTCCGATCGAGATCGGCGACGTCCTGATCGGCGTCGGCTCGCCGGACGAGATCCGGGCGCTGGAAGACCTGTTCGGGCCCCGCGAGACCGTTGCCGGCTGACCCTGTCAGGTCGCTGGCGGGCGCGCTCGCCCTGGCGGCGGACGCCGAGCTGGAGCTCGAGCGGCCCGGCGAGGCGGAGCACGGCGATTACGCGACGAACGTGGCGCTGCGGCTGGCGGGGACACGGCGGCAGCCGCCACGGGAGATCGCGGCGGAGATCGCCGAGGCGGCCGCGGCGCTCGACGCGGTCGAGCGCACGGAGGTCGCCGGCCCCGGCTTCGTCAACCTCTTCCTCGGCGACGAGTGGTTCGCGGCCGCGCTCGGCGAGATCCTCGCGGCCGGCGACGCCTACGGCAGCGCCGCGGCCGAGCCACGCGAGCGCGTGCAGGTCGAGATGGTCTCGGCCAACCCGACCGGGCCGATCCTCGTCTCGCACGCCCGGAACGGCGCCTATGGCGACTCGGTCGCGCGGCTGTTCGAGCTCGCCGGCCACGACGTCGAGCGCGAGTACTACTACAACGACTCGGGCGGTCAGATGGAGCGCTTCCGCGCATCGGTCGAGGCGGTGCGGCGCGGGGAGGAGCCGCCGGAGGACGGCTACAAGGGCGCCTACGTCCACGACCTCGCCGCCCTGAGGGGCGATCCGGTGCCGCTGATGCTGAAGGAGATGGAGGGGACGCTCGAGCGTTTCCGCATCCACTTCGACACGTGGCGCCGTCAGAGCGAGCTCGAGCAACGGCTGCCCGAGCTTCTGGCGAAGCTCGACACCTACGAGAAGGACGGAGCGCTGTGGGCGCGCTCGTCCGCTTACGGGGACGAGGAGGACCGCGTGCTCCTCCGCTCGGGCGAGCGCTCGCCGACGTACCGCGCCGCCGACGTGCCCTATCTCGTGGACAAGCTCGAGCGCGGCTTCGACCGCGCGATCTACGTTCTCGGGGCCGACCACCACGGCACGCGCAACTGGTATGCGGCCGTGGCGCGGATGCTCGGCTACGACCCCGAGCGAGTCGAGGTGCTCCTCTACCAGCCGGTGCACCTGACGCGCGGCGGCGCGCAGACGAAGATGTCGAAACGGCGCGGCGACGTCGTCTTCCTCGACGAGTTCATGGACGAGATCGGCGTCGACGCGGCCCGCTGGTATCTCGTCAACCGCGGCCCGGACCAGGCGATCGACGTCGACGTCGACCTCGCGGCCGAGCGGTCGCAGAAGAACCCGGTCTACTACGTCCAGTACGCCCACGCCCGGATCGCCGGGATCCTGCGCAACGCCCCTGACAAGACCCCTGACAACGCTAGTGACAAGTTGTTACTTGCCGGCCCGTTGGCGGCGGAGGAGCGGGAGCTCGTGAAGCGGCTCGCCGAGCTGCCGGCGGTCGCGGCGGACGCGCTGATGAAGCGCGGCCCGCAGGGAGTCCCGGCCTACGCGATTCGCGTTGCCGACGACTTCCACCGCTTCTACCACGAGCACCGCGTGCTCGAGAGCGAGCAGGAGGCGTTCCGGCTCGGCCTCTGCCGCGCGACGCAGACGGTGATCGCCCGCTGCCTCGATCTCGTCGGCGTCGAGGCCCCCGAGCGGATGTAGCCGTTTAGGATCCCGCCGGTGGAGACGCCGGAGGCACCGCGCGAGGGGAACGCGGCGAGGCTCGGGCGCGTCCGCCGAGGCCTACGGGCTCGCGGCGCGCGAGTGGGTGGGCCGGGGCGACGAGGCGCAGGGCTCTCGCTCCTCGCGCTCGGCGGCGGGCGCCGGCGCGTTCGTCTGCCTCTTCATGCCCTGGGTCGGGTCCGGCGGCAATGACCAGTCTGGGTTGGTACCTTCCGCTGGGCGACTGGTACGGGCTGCTCGCGCTGGCCGTCGTGCTGGTCGAGCTTCTTTTCTCGGTCGGGCCTGGGCCTCTCGACGGCTCCGGGATCCTGGCTTTCTGCCTCACGGCGGCAGCGGGCCTCATCGGGCTGTCCGCGGTCGTGAACCTGCGCTGGGGCAGCCCTCTGCCCCCGGGCTTCTCGTTATTCGAGTACGGCGCCTGGCTCGGCTCGTGTTCGCCATCCTGCTCCTTGTCCTGGCCGTGCTGCGCCTGGCCGGCTTGTGGCGATCGTCCCCGTGAGCGCCCGCACCGCTCCGGACCGCAACATCGCGATGGAGCTCGTCCGCGTGACCGAGGCCGGCGCGATGGCCGCCGCCCGCTGGATCGGCCGCGGCGACAAGGAGAGCGCCGACCAGGCCGCGGTCGACGCCATGCGGTTCGTCCTCGACAGCGTCTCCATGCGCGGCGTCGTCGTGATCGGCGAGGGCGAGAAGGACGAGGCGCCGATGCTCTACAACGGCGAGGAGGTCGGGAACGGCGAGGGGCCGGAGGTAGACGTCGCGGTCGACCCGCTCGAGGGCACTCGCCTGACGGCTCTCGGGCAGCCGAACGCGATCGCGGTGATCGCAGTCGCCGAGCGTGGGACGATGCTCTTCCCCGGGGCCGCGCTCTACATGGAGAAGATCGCCGTCGGCCCGGCCGCGATCGACGCGATCGACATCGAGCGGTCGCCGAGCGAGAACGTCGCCGCGGTCGCGGAGGCGCTCGGCAAGACCTCGCGCGAGGTCGACATCGTCGTGCTCGAGCGCGAGCGCCACGAGGAGCTGATCGCCGAGCTGCGGGAGGCGGGTGCGCGCGTCCGCCTGGTCCGCGACGGCGACGTCGCCCCGGCCATCGCAGCCGCGCAGCCGCGGACGGGCGTCGACATGCTCTACGGGATCGGCGGGACGCCCGAAGGCGTGATCTCGGCGGCAGCGCTCAAGTGCGTCGGCGGCGGCATCCAGGGACGGCTCTGGCCGCGCAACGACGACGAGCGGCAGCAGCTGCTCGACGCCGGCCTCGACCCGGCGCGCGTGCTCCACACCGACGATCTCGTCTCGGGCGAGGACGTGTTCGTCGCCGCGACCGGAGTCACGACGGGCTCGCTCCTGCAGGGCGTCAGGTACACGCCCGGCGGCGCGCTCACCGACTCGATCGTCATGCGCTCGCGCTCGGGAACGGTGCGCCGCGTCGAGGCCCAGCAGTCGCTCGCGAAGCTCTCCGCCCTCACGGGCTTCGAGTACACCTGAGCCGCGTCGTCGCTTTAAGCCTTTCGGCTAGGTCGGGAGCGTCACTCTTTCCTTTTCGGCTCCATCGTGTTAAGACCGACCCACAGGGGCGGGTTCTGAGTCGGGAGGGCACACACATGAAGACGTTCTTGCGCTGGCGGGTCTGGGTGCTGGTCTGCGCCCTCGCGCTGGCTTCCCTTTTCGCGTTGACAGCGCTCGCAGGCTCGGGCACCGTCGCGGGTGGCACGAGTCTGACGTACACCGCGGCGCCCGGCGAAGTGAACGACATCACGGTGTCCGTCGTCGGCGGCCACCTGACGATCGCCGACACCGCCGGGGTGACGGGAACCGCGACCTGCCCGCTCGGCGCTCGCTGGTCTCGATTGCGGCCTCGTGTCGGCCCTGACCGGGCCGATGGCGATCAACGCCGGCGACGGGAGCGACCGGGTGACGATCGACTCCTCGGTCAACTCCACCATCCCTTCCATCACCATCGACGGCGGCACGGGCAACGACACGCTCGTGAACGACTCGAACCGGACGGTCACGTTCGTCGGCGGGGCCGGCAACGACACGATCACCGGCAAGGCCGGCGGCAGCGACACCGTGGACTACAGCTCGAGCCCGTTCGGCGTCACGGTCGATCTCGCAGCCGGGACGGCAACCGGCCAGGGGACGGACACGCTCACGAACATCACCAACGTGGTCGGGTCGTCGCACGACGACACGATTTCCGGCGACGATCGCGCGAACTCCCTCCTCGGCGGCGCCGGGAACGACACGATCGACGGTCGTCAGGGGAACGACATCCTCGACGGCGGCACCGGCACGAACACCCTCGACTACTCCGACGCGACGAGCACGACCTCCAGCGGCGTGAACGTCTTCCTCGGGGGCGGCACCGAGACGGCCGGCGCCGGCTCCGACGCGGGCAACGACACATTCGCGAGCTTCCAGCGCGTACTCGGCTCGCCGAACGACGACACGATCATCGGCAGCAGCCAGGACGACGTCATCGACCCGGGAGCCGGAAACGACACGATCGACGGCGGCGGCGGCGAGGACACGCTCTCGTACGCATCGGCCCCGGCAGGCGTCACGGTGAACCTCGGCTCCGGCACGGCCGGCGACGGTCAGGGCGGCACCGACACGATCGTCCTCAACTCGATCGAGGACGTCGCCGGCTCGGCATTCGACGACACGATTTCAGGGGACGCGAACCACAACGTCCTGAGCGGCGGTGGCGGCAACGACACGCTCTACGGCGGTGCCGGCGACGACACGCTCGACGGCGGCAGCGGCTCGAACACGGCCGACTACTCGGCCGCGGCCGCGGGCGTCACGGCGAGCCTCGCAGCAGGCGGCACGAGCTTCGGGAACGACGGCGACGGCGGCACCGACACCTACATCAACATCCAGAACCTGACCGGATCTTCGAACGCCGACTCGCTCACCGGGGACGACGGGCCGAACTTCATCGACGGCGGCGGCGGGCCCGATACGATAGACGGCGGCGCCAGGCAACGACACGCTGAACGGCGGCGGCAGCTCCGACTCCATCGTCGGCGGCCCCGGCAGCGACGCGATCAACGGCGGCACCGGCGTCGACCGGGTCGACTATTCGAGCTCGATTTCGTCGGCTGCCACGGACGGCGTGAACGTCGACCTCGGCACGGGGACGGCGGCTGCCATCGGGACGAACGACGCGGGCAACGACACGCTCGCGGGCGTCGAGAACGTGGTCGGCTCGCCCTTCGCCGACAACCTCACGGGCGACGCCGGCTCGAACACGCTCACCGGCGGCGGCGGCAACGACACCTTCGGCTACAGCGGGGGCGGCGACAGCTTCGACGGAGGCACCGGCACGAACTCGCTGGACTACTCCGCGGACCCGTCGGGGATCATGCTCGACCTCGCCCTCGTCGACGTGCCGCAGGCCGGCGCCGACAACGACACGATCGTCAGCAACGGCGGGCAGAGCTCGATCCAGAACGTCGTCGGCACGCCGCAGGCGGACACGATCAGCGGAGACGCACAGGCGAACGTCCTCTCCGGCGGCGGCGGCAGCGACACCCTCGGCGGCCGTGGCGGCTTCGACACGCTCGACGGTGGCTCGGGGACGGACACCGTCAGCTACCAGGCCGCGGCCGGCGGAGTCGTCGTCGACCTGCGCGACGGGTTGGCTTCGAGCGACGGCGACGGCGCGAGCGACACGCTCACGAGCATCGAAAACGTCGTCGGCTCGCCGTCGGCAGACACGATCCAGGGAGACGCCGGGAACAACGTGCTCTCAGGCGCCGGCGGAAACGACGCGGTCAGCTATTCCGGCGCCGCGGGTGGCGTCACCGTCGACCTCGGCTCCGGCACGGCGAGCGGCGACGGCAACGACGTCCTCTCCGGCTTCTCGACCGTAATCGGCTCGCCGTTTGCCGACGTCCTGACCGCCGCTCCCGGCGGCAGCGTGCTGAACGGCGGTGCAGGCAACGACACGCTGACCGGTGGGCCCGGCAACGACGCCCTGGTCGGCGGCTCCGGGAACGACGACGTGAGCGGCGGCTCGGGGGCCAACCTGCTCGACGGCGGCACGGGCACGGACACGCTCGACTACTCGGCCGCCACGTCTGTCCCGCTCGCGTCGCTCGCCGGAGGATTCGCCACCGCGGTCTTCGGCGGGCTCTCTTCCGACACGCTCGCCAACTTCGAGAACATCACCGGCTCGGCCGGGCCAGACGTGCTGATCGGCGACGGCAACGACAACGTCCTCAGCGGAGGGCCCGGCGCCGACTTCCTGCAGGGCGGGGCCGGCGACGACACGCTCAACGGCGGCCCTGGCACCGACACCGCCGACTATGAGGACTCTGCGGCCGGCGTGAACGTCGACCTGTCGACGCAGACCGCCGACGGCGACGGCTCAGACACGCTCTCCGGCATCGAGAACGTGAACGGCTCGAGCTCCGGCGACTCGCTCGTCGGCGACGGCCACGCGAACACGATCTCGGCCGGCGGCGGCAACGACACGATCGACGGCGGCGGCGGAACCGACACCATCGACGCAGGCCCCGGCGATGACAGCGTCTTTGCCAAGGACGGGGTGGTCGACAACATCGTGTGCGGATCCGGGAACGACACCGCCAACGTCGACCCGACCGACATCGTCGCCGGCGACTGCGAGGTCGTCAGCTTCCTCGGCGGGCCCGTGGTGAGCACGCTCCAGGCGACCGGGGTGGGGACGACCTCGGCGACGCTCAACGGCAGCGTCAACCCGGACGGGCGTGCGGTCACCTACCGGTTCAACTACGGACCGACCTCGGGCTACGGCCAGCAGACCGCGGCGGTAGCGCTCCCCGCAGGTCACACGGTCGTGCAGGTCTCGGCGGCCCTCGGCAGCCTGGCTCCGTCGAGCACCTACCACTTCCAGCTGGTTGTGACGGACGGGCTCGGGAACACGACCGCCGGCGGCGACCAGTCGTTCACGACCGGCAGCCAGGTCGTCGGGCCGCTGGCGCAGACGCTCGGGCCGGTGGCGGGCGACCCGCCCGGGACCACGGCCGTCCTCAACGGCCTCGTGACGACGAACGGGACGCCGACGACCTGGTTCTTCCAGTACGGCACGACCGCGGCGTACGGCCAGCAGACGCCTGCCTTGCTCCTCGGGGCGGCGAGCACCGCTGTTCAGGTTGCGGCCTCGGTCACGCTGAAGCCGCCGCCGCCCGGCAAGACCTGGCATTTCCGGCTTGTGGCGACGAACCAGGCCGGCACCTCGTTCGGCGGCGACATCTCGTTCACGACCCCGCTCAACACGATCCAGGTGACGAACGACGTCCTCTGGATGCAGTTCGAGTTGCACAAGGCGTGGCGGGTGGCGTGGTACGCGCGATTGGCCGCCCGCGCGAAGACGCACTAGCTGCGAAGCAACGTGGGGGAGCGTCGCCTTCGGCGCTCCCCCCAGGTCTTCTTCTAGGCGGGGACCGCCTCGCGCTCCATCTCCGGCGCGTACACGCCCGTCCGTGCGGCGCGTTCATCTTCGCGCGGTGGTAGTAGGCGCGCTGGCCCGCCTCGACGTTCTCCGGCTTCCCGGCCCACGCCTTCAGCGCCGGCGCCTGCAGCGCCCGGCCGTAGGAGAAGGACAGCTGCCATGGGTGCGGCCCGCGCGCGTTCATCGCGTTCAGGTGCGCCGTCGCGTCCTCGTCCGACTGCCCGCCGGAGAGGAAGACGATCCCGGGCACCGCCGCCGGCACGTGCTTGGACAGCGTGTGCAGCGTCGCCTCGGCGACCTCCTCGACGCCGGCACGATCGCCCGCCTCGTAGCCGGAGAGCACCATGTTCGGCTTGAGCAGCGTCCCCTCGACGTCCACGCGCTGGTCGAAGAGCTCGGTGTAGACCGCGGCGAGGACGCGAGAGGTGACGAAGCCGCTCCGCTCGATCGAGTGCGTGCCGTCCTGCAGCACCTCGGGCTCGACGATCGGGACGATCCCCGCCTCCTGGCAGAGGGCCGCGTAGCGGGCGAGCGCGTGCGCGTTCGTCCAGATGCAGTACTCGCTCGGCATCGTGTCCGTGATCGAGTAGGTCGCGCGCCACTTCGCGAAGCGGGCGCCGAGCTCGCGGTACTCCTCGAGCCGCTGCCGCAGGCCGTCGAGCCCCTCGGTGACCGTCTCGCCCTCGGCGTGCGCGAGCGGCTTCGCGCCCTCGTCGACCTTGATCCCCGGGATGACGCCCTTCGAGGCGAGCAGCTCCGGGAACGGCGTCCCGTCATCCGAGCGCTGGCGGATCGTCTCGTCGTAAAGGATGACGCCGCTGATGTACTCCTCGGCGCCCGGCGTCGTGAAGAGCAGGTTGCGGTAGGCGCGTCGGCTCTCCTCCGTCGACTCGACCCCGATGGTGTCGAAGCGCTTCTTGATCGTGCCGGTGCTCTCGTCTGCGGCGAGGATCCCCTTCCCCTCGGCGACGAGCGCGGCCGCGGTCTCGTGCAGCTCGGTGTTCGACATGAAATCTCCTGTCTCGCTGTTCCCGGGGCTTCATTATGGCCGGGCTACAATCGCCGCAGCCGCGGGAGTAGCTCAGTTGGTAGAGCATTGGCTTCCCAAGCCAAGGGTCGCGGGTTCGAGTCCCGTCTCCCGCTTCGTCGTCCGCTCCTCTCGACTTGACATATGCCGATATAGGAATATATTGGCACCGTGGCTCGCTCTTCCACGACGTCGGACGTCTTCAACGCGATTGCCGAGACGCACCGGCGCGAGATCCTGGACACGCTGATCGGAGGCGAGAAGGCGGTCGGGACGATCGTGGAAGACCTCTCGCTGTCTCAGCCTCAGGTCTCGAAGCACCTACGGGTGCTCAGCGAGGTCGGGCTCGTCAGCAGCCGGGCGGAGGGACGTCGTCGGCTGTACCGCCTGGAGCCTGCGCGCCTCGAGCCGCTTCAGGACTGGCTGGCGAAGTACGCCGAGACGATGAGCAACCGGCTGGATCGGGTGGACGACTACCTCCAAGAGCTCCAACGACAAGGAGAGCCGCAGTGACAGGTACACGACACGGATCAGCAGTGATCGAGTTCCCGAACGAGCTCGAGGTCCTCGTGACGCGAGAGTTCGACGCTCCGATCGAGCTCGTCTTCGACGTCTTCACGAAGGCCGAGCACGTGCGGAACACGATCGCCCCCTTCGACGAGGAGGTGACGGAGTGCTCGATCGACCTGCGCGTGGGAGGGGACTACCACATCGTCTTCGTGACCAACGAGGGACGGGAGATGTCGTTTCGCGGCACCTACCTGGAGGTCGAACCCCCGACCCGGACCGTCCAGACATGGCTGTTCGAAGGGTGGCCGGACGTGGACGCCGTCGAGACGATGGATCTGCACGAGGCCGACGGCGTGACGAAGCTGACCTGGAGCCTGGTATTCAGCGACAAGGCCGGCCGCGGCCACATGACCAAGTACGACGGCATCCTGTCGGGCTTCGACAACGTGGAGGACTACCTGAGGTCGCTGGTCGACTAGGGCGACAGTCGCTGCTGCAATGCGGCGGCGTCGCGTGCGGCGAGCTCCCGGACGAGGGGCTCGTCGCGCGCCGCCAGAGGCCGGCTCGACCGGGCGGCGCTGCGCGTGGGCGGAAGCGACAGGGACCCGGGGGGAACGGCCACGGCGTGGCTGTCGCCCCAGTACCGGATGATCGCCGCTCCTCTGCTCAGGTGCAGGAAGGTCGCGCGGCGTCCGGCGTGCAACACCGGCTGGTCGGGGCACAAGACTGCGATCGAGTCCATCGCCACTTTGTGTCATCTCCCACAAAGCGGGATCCCTAACCCGATTCACGTCATCCCGTACGGATGATGCGGCTCCTGTCGCAGCCCGCGAGAGTGCCGAACCATGGATTTCGACGATCTCGGATTCGGTTTCTATGCGAAGCTCGCCGGTGTCTTCCTCCTCGGCGCCATCGCGTTGATCTTCGTCTTCATCTTCTTCACGAGGGCCGTCTACGCCTGGGGCCTCTTCGGCGCGTTCTTGTTCCTGGCCGCGGTGACTCTTATCGCTGGCTGGATCTTCGACCGCCATGAGAAGAAGGAACGCCAGGAGGCGGGCGGCGTTTAGTCGCCGGCGAGCAGCATGCGCGCGAGATCGGCGAGCATGAGGATCAGCACGAGCGCGGCGACTACGTCTACGACCACAGTTTCCTCGTAGGCGTCCGCGCAGCGCGCGACGCCGTCCGTTCGACCAGGATTGCCGCGACGATCATCCGCCGCCGCAGGCGCCCGTCTGGTTGAACCGCGCGGCAGAGGCGATGCCGGCCAGGACGAGAGCGGCGACCGAGATGAGCCCGCCGGCGAGGCCGATCTTCGCGAGCCGGTGCGAGCCGTAGGTCGACCACACCGTCTTGTCCCGCAGAAACTGGATCGAGACGACGAGCGATGCGAGTGTGGCGACGGCCCAGGCGACGACGATCGTGTCGGCGAGAGCGCCCCAGTGGTGCGCCCACACGAAGGCTGCGCCGAGCAGCGCGACGGAGAGGACGCCGAGCACGGCGGCGACCCGGCTGCGCCTCGGCCTGACAGGAGCTGTCGCGACCGCCTCGATGGCCAGAGGTTAGTACACGCGTCCACAGACGCGTGTACTAGCGCGACGGCCAGGCGGCCGCCAGCTTGCGCCGGGTCTCGACCAGGTGCTCCGGGATGACCTTGGTGTCGGCCAGCACCGGCATGAAGTTCGTGTCGCCGTTCCAGCGAGGGACGACGTGGATGTGGCCGTGGTCGACGATGCCGGCGCCGGCGACCCGACCGACGTTCCAGCCGACGTTGAACCCGTCGGGCGAGAACACGGCCCGCAGCGCCGCGATCCCGTCGACCGCGAGCCGGTGCACCTCGGCCGCCTCGGCCTCGTCCAGCGTGTCGAACCCCGTCCCGTGCCGGTACGGCGCCACCATCAGGTGGCCCGACGCATACGGGAACTTGTTGAGCAGAACGAAAGCCAGCTCGCCACGGTGGATGACGAGCTCCGGCTCGTCCTCCGGCAACGCGGCCGCGCGGCAGAAGACGCATTCGTCGCCGTCGTCCGCGTGCTGGACGTACTCGAGCCGCCACGGCGCCCAGAGCTGCTTCAGAGCCAGCGCTTCCAGCGGAAGAAGGCGAGCATGCCGACGACCGTCACCAACATGAAGGCGATCGAGGCGAAGAATGCGTCCCAGCCGTTGAAGCCCGGGAAGTGGACGTTCATCCCGAAGAAGCCGGTGATGAACGTCAGCGGCGTCAGCACGACGAGGAAGATCGTGAGGACGTAGAGGATGTCGTTCTGCTGGTGCGAGATGAGCGACTCGTTCGTGTCCTCCAGTGCCTCGACAACCTCCTTGTAGTTGTCGAGCAGGTCCCAGATCCGCTCGCTCGCATCGACGATGTCGTCGAAGTAGAGCTCGAGGTTCTCCGGCAGGAAGCGCTCGATCGAGCGCTCGAGCAGGCGCAGCGTGGGCCGCTGCGGCTTGATGATCTTGCGGTAGGAGATGATCTCCTGCTTGACGCGGTGGATGTCCCGGACGAGCTCCTTCGCGCCTTCGCCCGACCCGATCTCCTCGTCGATCTGCTCGAGCTTGAAGCCGATCTTGTCGAGGATCGGGAAGCAGTAGTCGTAGAGGTCGTCGAGCACCTCGTAGAGCAGCCGGCCCGAGCCGCGCGCGAGGAGCTGCTCGCGAAACTCCTCGCTCTCCGCGGCTCGCCGGAAGAGGAGGCTGACCGGGCGCAGCTCGACGCTCGGCAGCGTGACGAGGTAGTCGGGCCCGAGGAAGACGTCGAGCTCGCCGGCGTTCAGCCGGCCGACGGACTTGTCGTAGACGGGGAAGTGGAGGACGCCGAAGAGGTAGCCGCCGTGGCCGTCCTCGTCGCCGGAGTAGACGTCGATCTTGGGGCGCTGGCGCCGCGAGAGGACATCCTCGACGTCGAGGGGGTGCCAGCCGAAGCGCTGGGCGAGAAGCTGCGCCTCTCCCGCGGTGGGCGAGAGGAGGTCGACCCAGGTGACGCCGCCGGCGCGAAGCTCAGACGGGCCCGGCCGCGTCTCGACGACCGCGGCGCCCGGGGCAGCGCGGCGCGAACGGATGCGCGGCAGGCTGGGCATCGGTACTGAGGGGGTCGACGGTCGCTGGCATGGCGCGGGAATGCTACCCGCTGGCTGCAACCGGCACGGCTGCAGGGGTTTCTCCCCGTGGAGTTCGGCGCACCCGCTCCGGCAGCCGCCGTTCGAGCCCGAGGGCCGCGCCTGCACAAGCGAGGTTGACCGCGGCCGCGACCGGCCAGAGCAGCAGCGGCCGGTGCTGGAGGACGAAGCCGCCGGCGGCCGGCCCGATGATCCAGCCGATCTGCCACGAGATGCTCGAGGCGGCGAGGTAGCGGCCGACGAGAGCCGGCGGCGCGAGGTCGACGCTGAGCGGTGCCTGGATCGTCCCGTGCAGGCACTCCCCGACCGCGAACACGAGCATCGCGGCGGCGAGAATCGCGAACGCGACCGTGGCGGTCGTCCAGGCGCCCGCCGCCCAGACCGCGAGGAACGACGCGGCCCACAGCACGCCCATCAGCGCGAGGCCGCGCATCCGGCTCCTGCCTTCCGACAGCTTCACGACCGGGAGCTGGAAGAGGACGACGCCAAGTGCGTCGAGCGCGAACACAATCCCGACCTCCTTCTCGCTGATCCCGGTCACGTTCTTGGCGAACGCCGGCAGCAGCTCGACCGCGAGCGAGATCGCGACCGTCATGAACGCGGCATTGAGGAGCGTGAAGCGCGTGAACACGCGGTCGTGGAGGACGGCCCGCCAGCTGCCACCGAGCCGGCCCTCGTGCAACACGGGCGCGCGGACACGCGTGAGCACGAGCATGTAGCCGAGGAAGGTGACGCAGTCGATTGCGAACAGGATGGTGAACGTACGCGGATGCCCGACTGACGCGATCAGCCCGGCGGTCACCCCGCCGAGCGCGACGCCGGCGTTCATCGCAAGTCGCTGCAGGGCGTAGGCGGGCGCGCGCCGCGCGGCGGGCGTCAGTGCCGCGAGGAGGGCCGACTGGGACGGCCAGAACGCGCCGCTGCCGATGCCCCAGAGCGTGTAGATCGCGAAGGCCTGCCACGCGGTCCGGATCTGCGGCATGAGGGCGAACGCGACGGTCATCACCGCGAGCGCGCCCAGCAGCACCCGCTTGGGGCCGATCCGGTCGGAGAGCGTCCCGCCGAGAAAGCCGCTCCCCAGCGCCGCCGCCGACTGGACCGCCGCCGCCGTGCCGGCCAACCCGAACGGGATCCCGCGCACGTTGTGGAGGTAGATGAGCAGGAAGGGGAGGGCGACGCCGTTCCCGAAGGCGTTGACGAGCGCCCCGAGCTCGAGCACGTAGACCTCGCGCGGCAGGCGCGGATCGAGGCTGCGCAGGTAGTGGCGCACGGGCGGTGAGGCTAGCCGCGCCTCGCCGAGGCTACGTGCGGGCTGTGGTGCCGGCGGCCTCCACGACGACTGCGGCGATCGGCTCTGGGACCTCGTTGGGCAGGAAGAAGACGGTGCCAGGGATCGTCACGAGCTCGGTCTGCGGGCACGCCTCGAGCGTCTGCCGCTCCTCCTTCGTCAACCCGCCGTCGCCTTTCTCGGCGTGGACGATCCACGCCGGAACGCCGGCCTCGCACAGGCGTTCGGCGCGTCCCTCGCCCCGCTTTAGCCACCCCAGGTACTCGCGCAGCGCCGGCTGCACGTCGCGCGGGACGTTCCTGCGGAAGTCCTCCCGTAGCTCGGCCTGTCGCTCGGGGGACGCGGGGATGCGTTTGACCATCGAGGTCACGCCTTTCGCCAGCAGAGCGGCGGGCAAGCTGCCCAGGACACTGCCGAGCCGGACGAGCGCCCGGAAGAACGCGGGCTCGTCCTTCGTCGACAGGCTGACTCCGAGCAGGACGACAGGGCCGTTGAATGCGCCCGAGGTCACCATCTCGACCGCAACGACCGCGCCCATGCTGAACCCGACCACGATGTCCGCCCCGAGTCGCTCCGCCAGCTCGGCCGTGAGCCGGGCGTAGCTCTCGACGCTGTAGTCGTCCGGCGGCGGCGCACCGGCCTGTCCGGGCAGCGTCGCCGCGACCAGGTGCATCCCGGCGAGAGCAGGTTCCGCCATCAGCTCTGCGAAGGAGCCCGCGCTGCACATGCCTCCCGGCAGCAGCAACACGGTGTGTGCGGCATCGCCTGGGCCTTGCTCGCGAAGCTCCCACTCATAGGCCATCGCGCACCGTCCCTCGTCTCGTCCCCACGGCGAACCTATAGGACGGGGAGGCCCAAAGCGAGCGTCTCATGATCCATAATGGCGCGCATGCGGAAGGTCGTCGTGCTCGCCGTCGTCATGCTCCTCCTCGGCGCCGGAGGCGCGAGCGCCTACGCGCTGCACACGATCTTCCTCCGGCCGGGCCACTGCACGAAGGTGCGCGGCACGAAGGTGTGCGCCCGCAAGGTGGCGCCCAAGACCGTGCTTCAGACGGTGACCGTCGGCCCGTCGCCCATCGGCGAGACGTTCTCCGGCAACGGCGACAAGACGCTGCCGCCGCTCACGCTCTCGCACGGGGTCACCGTGAGCTGGACCTCGCAGCCCGACTCCGACGGCTTCAACCAGTTCAGCGTCTCGTCGAGCCCGGACGACGCGAACTTCGTCGAGTTCGACAACGGCGACGGCTCGTCGAGCGGCTCGAGCTTCATCCCGGCCGGCACTTACACGTTCGACATCACCGCCGGCGCGGCCTGGACGCTCTCGTTCTGAGTCGGGGTTCGCGCTAGCGAAAGCCCTTCGAGCCGCGGACGGCGCTCACGCACGGCGTGATCCGGCGCGAGGGCATCGGTCAAGTGCTCGCCGTCCGGTGACAAAGCGGGGCGGCGGATGCGGCGTGCCGTCGGATAACCCCGTCCGCCGCCCCACGTAACGGTGCCCACCGCCTTCTCCCAACCGCCGGGCACGTCTGGGTCAATCGAGCCGCATATCGGGGGGAATGTGGCCCTTCGTGACCGTGACAGCCCGACGTGACCTAGACGGCGTTGCTAGCTATGCGCCAGGCAGGAATCGAACCTGCGACCTCGCGCTCCGGAGGCGCGCGCTCTATCCCCTGAGCTACTGGCGCCGGGGAGAGGCCAGTCTACCGGCGGTCGGGCGTTGGTACGTTCCGCTCGTGGAGGTCTCCACGCGGATCGTCACGCTCGAGCTGGCGGAGACGTTCGTCATCTCCCGCAGCGCCCGCGACAGCGAGGACGTGCTCGTCGTCGAGCTCCGGCACTCCGGCGTCTCCGGCTTCGGTGAGGCGCAGCCGCTCGACCACTACGGCGAGTCGGTCGGGTCGGCGCAGGCGTACGTCTCCGAGCACGCGGAGCTGCTGGGCGACGACCCGTTCGCGCTCGAGGAGGTGATGGAGCGGCTGCCGCCGCAAGAGCTCGCGGCCCGCGCGGCCGTCGACGCGGCCCTCCACGACCTGCAGGGGAAGCTGCTCGGCCAGCCGGTCTGGCGCCTCCTCGGCCTGCGCCGCGCCGGCCCGCCGACCAGCTGGACGGTCTGGCTCGGCGATCCCGACGACATGGCGCGCCGCGCCGAGAAGCCGCTCGAGCGCTTCCGGCGCCTCAAGCTCAAGCTCGGCGGCCGCGACGGGCTCGACGTCGAGCGCGTGCGCGCCGTCCGCGGCGTCGCGGGAGATCTGCCGCTGCAGGTGGACGTGAACGAGGCGTGGAGCCTCGACGAGGCGCTCGAGGCGCTGCCGCAGCTCGCCGAACTCGGCGTCGAGTACTGCGAGCAGCCGCTGCCGGCCGGCGACGAGGGCGGCCCGCAGCTGAAGGAGAGCTCGCCTGTCCCGATCTACGTCGACGAGGACTGCCACGTGCTCGGCGACGTGCCGGGGTGCGCCGAGCGCGCGCACGGGATCAACGTCAAGCTCGCGAAGTCCGGCGGGATCGGCGAGGCGGTGCGGATGGTGCACGCCGCCCGCGCGCTCGGGCTCGGCTGCATGCTCGGCTGCATGATCGAGTCCGGGCTCGGCATCTCGGCCGGCGCGCAGGTCGCGTCTCTCTTCGACCACGTCGATCTCGACGGGAACCTCCTGCTCGCCCACGACCCGTGGCCGGGCGTGCCCTTCGTCGACGGCGTCCAGCTTCCACCGGAGGAACCGGGACTCGGTGTCCACTCGGTATCTGCTGCTCGCTGAGGGCTTCTCGGGCGATCCGCTCTACGGCAAGACGATGCGCGGCGTGCTCCGCTACCGGCGGGAGGACGTCGTCGCGATCCTCGACTCGACGCGGGCGGGGGAGACCGAGGACGGCGTGCCGGTGGTCGGCAGCCTCGACGAGGCGCTCGAGCTCGAGCCGACGACCGCCCTCGTAGGGGTCGTGACGCAGGGCGGGCACTTCCCGCCGGCGTGGATGGAGCTCCTCCGCGCCTGCATCGAGCACGGTCTGAACGTCGAGAACGGCCTGCACGTCTTCCTCTCCGACGACCCCGACCTGCGGGAGCTCGCCGGACGGCACGGACCCGAGCTGCGCGACCTGCGCCGCCCGCCCGCGGGCCTCTCCACCGCGACCGGCGCGAACCTCGAGGTCGACGCGACGATCGTCCTCACCGTCGGCTCCGACTGCGCGATCGGGAAGATGACCGTCTCGCTCGAGCTCGACCTCGAGGCGCGGCGGCGCGGCCTGCGCTCCGTCTTCGTCCCGACCGGCCAGACCGGCATGGTGATCGCCGGTTGGGGAATCGCGGTCGACGCCGTCGTCGCGGACTTCCTCGCCGGTGCGGCCGAGCGGCTCGTCGTCGAGGGACGAGAGCGCGGCGGCGACCTCCTCTGGGTCGAGGGCCAGGGCGCGCTCCTGCACCCGGTCTACTCGGGGGTCGCGCTCGGCCTCTACCACGGCAGCGTCCCGCACCTGCTCGTGCTCTGCCACGAGTGCGGGCGGACCGAGATCGAAGGCGCCGGTGGCGGGCCGCACCCGATTCCACCGCTCCGCGACCTCGTCGAGCTGCACGAACGGGTCGCCCTGCCGGCGCGCCGCGCGCGGGTCGCGGCCGTCGCGCTCAACACCCGTGCGCTCGGGGACGCCGAGGCGCGAGCGGCGATCGCGAAGGCGGAGGCGGAGACAGGCCTGCCGGCCGACGACCCGGTCCGCTTCGGCGCGGCGAAGCTCGTCGACGCCGTGCTCGCCGCTCGCCCTTGACAACCGAACAGACGTTCGCTTATCATGCGAACAGATGTTCGGGAAGCTCCTCATTCTTCTCTGCGCGGCGGCGCTCGCCGTCGGGCTCGCAGCCCACAGCTCGAGCGGCGCAGGGCCGAAGCGGGCGTACGTCGTGCGGCCCGGCGACACGCTCTGGTCGGTCGCAGCGCACATGTACGCGGGCGACCCACGCGAGGGCGTCTGGAAGATCGAGCAGCGGAACCACCTCGCCGGGTCGACGATCGTCCCCGGCGAGAAGCTCGTCCTTCCCTAAGCGCTAGCGCCCGGAAGCTCGATCCCGAACGTGTAGACCTTCTCGCCGCGGAAGAGGCGCTGCTCGGTGTCCCACGGGAACCAGATCACGACCTTCCACTCGAGCCGTCCCTCCACGCGGAGGCTGACCGAGCCACGGCGCCTGCTGGGTCGCCGTCACGTTCGCCTCCTCGCACACGCCCTGCGGCCCGATCACGATGTCGGTCAGGTCGAACCGGATGTCCGGGAAGGCGGTCAGCAGCTCGGTGTAGAAGGCGGCGGCGCCGTCATGTCCCTCCCAGCGATGCCCGGTCTGGACGAGCTCGTAGACGCAGTCCGGCGTCAGTGTCGAGATCAGCCCCGGGAGGTCGCGCGCGTCCTCCGCGATCGAATGCTTCTTGTAGAGCTCCCGGATGTCGCTGTAGAGCTCGGGCGTCACCTCGCGCCGGTAGACCTCGAGCACGGTCGGGTCGGCCATGCCGCGAGACTATCGCGGCCCGGGATCAGGCGGGGACGAGCTCCTCGTCGACGTCCGCCGCGAACAACTCCGGCGAGCGCTCGACGAGCGCCACGTACGCGTCGACGACCGCCGGCGCGAACTGCGTGCCGCGGTTGCGCACGACTTCGTCGGTCGCGTCCTCGAGCGAGCGGGCGGAGCTGTACGGGCGGTCGGTCGTCATCGCGTCGATCGCGTCGGCAAGGCCGACGATCGCGGCCTCGAGGGGAATCTCGTCGCCACTCAGCCCGTGCGGGTAGCCGAACCCGTCCCAGCGCTCGTGGTGGTGGAGGACGGCCGGGACGACGGCGCGAAGACGATGGAGCCGGCCGATGATGCGTGCGCCGTCCTCGGGGTGACGCTTCACGATCTCGAACTCGTGCTTCGTCAGCCGGTCCGGCTTCGTGAGGATCGCGTCGGGGACGCCGATCTTGCCGATGTCGTGGAAGAGCCCGGCGAAGCGGAGCCGGTCGAGACACTCCCGCTCGAGCCCCAGCTCCTCGCCGAGGCCGACGGCGATCCGCTGCACTCGCAGCGAGTGGCCGGCGGTGTAGGGATCCTTCGCGTCGACCGTTGCGTTGAGGCTCTCGACCGCCTCGAGGGCGCTCTCCTCGAGCAGCCGGTTCGACTCGACGAGCCGCACCGTGCGGGCCCGGAGCTTCTCGTTCTGGCGGCGCAACGTCCTCGATGCTCCGCGGACGAGGAGCGCGAGGAGCCCCCAGAGGGCGGCAAGGACCGCTCCCACGGCGAGCCACACCATGGTGCGGCGGGAGCCGATCAGCCGATTGAGCGCCGACGGGTTCGCGTAGATCTCGTAGGCCCCGATCGCGTGCGAGCCGTCGGTGCTCTCGATCGGCGCGTACACCTCGAACAGCTGATGGACGTGGTGCGCGCGCGCCAGCTCGTTCCGCTCGAACGCGTCCTCGTCCGCGGCGTTGCCGCCGGTGCCGACGAGGTCCGCGATCGGGCTGTTCTCGCTGATCACCTCCCCGAGCTCGTCCTCGAGCGGGAAGCGATGGCCGATGCGCTTCGGGTCGACGTTCGTCCAGGCGAGCACCCCGTCGGCGCGCCACACCTTCACGCTGAGGATGTCCGTGCGTCTGCGAACGCTGGAGGTGAAGCGTCCCCTGTCACGCGGCGAGACGACGACCTTGTCGCCCTGGACCAGCGTCGGGCCGACCACGCCGTCCACGTACCGGGCCAGAGCGGTCTGCTCGGCGTCGAGCGCCTCGGCCGTCAGGGAGTGCGAGAGCATCCAGCCCAGTGCCACCGCGGCGGCCGCGCAGATCACTGCCGACGCGAGCAGGAAGACGCGCAGCAGCGTGAGCGACCGCTCGAGCTCACGTCTCCGCCGCAGGCGCCGCATGCCTTGCATCGGCGATATATCGGCGTGCGAGCGGGTACGCATTAGTCCCCGTTCCTAGAGAATCGACGCGTGGATCTCGACGTCGTCTTCCTCGGCACGGCCGCCTCGATGCCGACCG
Source organism: uncultured Actinomycetes bacterium (assembly GCA_963825805.1). Taxonomy (GTDB): domain Bacteria; phylum Actinomycetota; class Thermoleophilia; order Gaiellales; family Gaiellaceae; genus Palsa-739. The sequence goes on from CAWGVE010000053.1 coordinate 102,609, forward strand.
CGCAGCGCGCCCCGGCGGCTCTACTCGTGCGGCGTGGCAGCGAGCGGCTTCTCTTCGACTGCGGTGAGGGCACGCAGCGGCAGCTGCAGCGATCGGCAATCGGGCTGCCCGACCTGCAGGAGATCTTCCTCACGCACTACCACGCCGACCACTTCCTCGGTCTGCCCGGGATGCTCAAGACGTTCGCCCTGCGCGGGCGCGACGAGACGCCGCTCACGGTTCATGGGCCGCCCGGCCTGCGCGAGCTGTTCAGCCGCTTGCGGCCGTTCCTCGGCAGGCTTCCGTATCCGCTGACGCTCGTCGAGCTCGAGCCGGGGGAGAGGCTGGAACGCGGCGACTACGCGCTCGAGGCGGTCTCCGTCGAGCACGGCCTCGACGCGCTCGGCTACGTGCTCCTCGAGCAGGAGCGGCCGGGACGCTTCGACGTGGCGGCGGCGGACGCGCTCGGCGTCCCGGACGGCCCTGCGCGCGGCCGGCTGCAGAGCGGGGAGGACGTAGCGCTCGCCGACGGGCGCACCGTGACCCCGGCCGACGTGCTCGGCGAGCGGCGGCCTGGGCGGAAGCTCGTCCTCACCGGAGACACGGCGCCGTCGCCCGTCGTCGTCCAGGCCGCGCACGGCGCGGACCTCCTCGTGCACGAGGCGAGCTTCCTCGCCGAGGAGGCCGAGCGGGCCCGCGAGACGCTGCACTCGACGGCCGCCGACGCCGCCGAGGTCGCGCGACTCGCGCAGGTGGGCCTGCTCGCGCTCACCCACGTGTCGCCGCGCTACTTCGGGCCCGAGCTCGAGGCCGAGGCCCGAAAGGTCTTCCCCGACACGGTCGTGCCCCGCGACTTCGACGTGATCGAAGTGCCGTTCCCGGAGCGGGGGAAGCCGCAGCTCGTCAAGAGCGGAGCGCGGCCACCGCGCACCGAGCCCGATGTGCCTATGATCGAGCCGCAATGAGCGGGATGGTCCAGGTCGCGGTCGCCGGTGACGTCGCCGAGGCGGAGGAGATGCAGGAGATCCTCCGCAACGCCGGCATCGAGTCGTCGATCGAGCAGGCGCCCGAGGACGACGCGGTCACCGTGCGCGTCCCCGAGGCCGAGCTCGACGACGCGAAGGAAGCGATCGAGGCCCTCACCGAGCCCGACGAGCTGATCTCGGAGCCCTAGGATCCCATGCCGATGACAATGGCTTTCGTCCGTGGCAGGGCGCGTCTCATCGCAGGCGCGGCCCCGCGGTCGCCACGCACTTCGTAGTCGCGCCTTCGCAGACGAGCTCGTCCGCGACGCCGGGGTAGCGCCCGGCACGCTCGTGCTCGACCTCGGCGCCGGCGGCGGCGTCATCACCGGCGCGCTGGTCGCCGCGGGTGCGCGCGTGCGCGCGGTGGAGCTCGACGCGGCAGCGCTCCGGCAGCTGCGCAGCCGTTTTGCGGGCGACCCGCGTGTCGAGGTCGTCGCGGCCGATGCCACGCGGGTCCGTCTTCCGGAAGAGCCGTTCGCCGTCGTCGCCAACCTTCCGTTCGCCGCGGGCACTGCGATTCTGCGGCGCCTGCTCGGCGACCCGCGTGTCCCGCTGACCCAGCTCGACGCGATCGTGGAGTGGGGGCTCGCGGCGAAGCGGACGGCGGTCTGGCCGTCGACGCTGCTCGGCTGCACCTGGGGAGCGCGGTACGAGCTGCGGCTCGTGCGGCGCGTGCCACGGGCCTGCTTCGCCCCGCCGCCGAGCGTCGACGCCGCGGTGGTTCGCGCCACGCGGCGGACAGAGCCGCTCGTCCCGCTGCCGCAGGCCGCCGCGTACGAGGCGCTCTTGCGCCGGGCCTTCGCAGCCCAGCGGCCGCTCGACCGGATCCTCCCGCGCGGCGCCGTCCATCGCGCCGCGCACGAGCTCGGCTTCGACCGTCACGCCGCGGCCCGCGACCTCGATGCGCGCCAATGGGCCGGGCTCTATCGCGCGCTAGGGTCGCCTCGATGAACGACGCCGACCTCGAGCTGCGTCGCCGCACCTACGCGTTCTTCGTCGAGCGCGGGCGTGCGCCGGCGGCTGCCGAGCTCGGCGAGCCGGAAGGGATCCTCGCCGGCTGGCGGCGCCTCCACTCCGAGCATGCAGTCGTCCTCGAGCCGGCCACGGACGAGCTGCGGATGCTCAACCCGTTCTCGGTCGTGCCGACCGCCCACCGCGTGCAGGCCGGCGGCCGCTGGTGGTACGGCAACTGCGCCTGGGACGCCTTCGGCATCTGCGCCGCGCTCCACACCGACGGCCGCATCGAGACGTCCTGCCCGGACTGCGGCGAGCCCCTCACTGTCGAGGTGCGCAACGAGCGGCCGGACGACGACTCGCTCCTCTTCCACTGCCTCGTCCCCGCGACCCGGTGGTGGGACGACATCGTCTTCACCTGAAGCACGATGAACCTCTTCCGGTCGGAAGAGCACATCGCGCGCTGGCTCGGCGGCCGGGAGCCCGGCGCGACGATCCCGGTGGCGAAGCTCGCCGAGCTCGCATATGCCTGGTGGGACGACCGGATCGCGCCCGACTGGCGACCGCACACGCGCGAGCAGAACCAGGCGATCCTCGAGCAGCTCGGCCTCACGGGCGAGTTCTGGGTCTTGCCCTAGGTGTTGACTCGCCGCCTGCGGAGGAGGAGAGTCGTCTCGGAGTCGTCCGCACTTACCAGGGGAGGAACGCGATGTACACGGTCATCCGGAGGTACCAGGGCGTTCTGGACACTGCGGAAGTGGCAAGGCGCGCCGTCGAGGAGTTCGGGCCGCTGATCAGCGCCCACCCGGGGTTCCAGGGGTACTGGGTCGTGAACGCCGGCGACGGCGTCCTCTCGACCATCAGCGCCTTCGACTCGGAGGAGGCAGCCACCGAGTCGACGGCGGCCGCCGCAACCTGGGTGCAGGAGAACCTGGCCCAGCTCGTACCGAATCCGCCCCGAGTGACCTCGGGGGAGACGACCGGCGTCATGGCGGAGGCGCCCGCCTAGGAGCCAGGAGCTGCCCCGTCGGGCGTCCGGCGGGGCAGCTACAGTCCGCCGAGCACGAGCCCCTTTAACCCGGTCCAGCGAGGCCGGAAAGGAGTCGGATGAGTACGCACGCCCCCGTTCAGGGGAAAACCCTTCTCGACGCCGACGGGCTGGCGAGGACCCTTTCGAGAATCGGCCACGAGATCATCGAGGCGCAACCCGGAGCTCGACGACGTCGCGCTCGTCGGGATCCAGACGCGCGGCGTGCCGCTCGCACGGCGGCTCGCGAGGCTGATCGAGGAGCGCGCCGGCGTTACGCCCGCGCTCGGCGCCGTCGACATCACCTTCTACCGCGACGACGTCACGGTCCGGGGCGGCGAGGCCCCGCTCGCGGCGCAGCCGGTAGTCCGGGCGACGCAGCTCGACTTCCCCCTCGAGGGCCGGACGGTCGTCCTCGTCGACGACGTCCTCTACACGGGCCGCACGATCCGAGCGGCGATCGAGGCGCTCTTCGACTACGGCCGGCCCGCGCGCGTCCAGCTCGCCGTGCTGGTCGACCGCGGACATCGCGAGCTGCCGATCCGGCCGGACTACGTCGGCAAGAACCTTCCCACCGCCCGCGGCGAGCGGATCCAGGTGCAGCTCGTCGAGGTGGACGAGCTCGACGCCGTCCTGCTCGTCGGAGCTCCCGAGGAGGAGAGGAAATGATCCGTCTCGTCACCGACGACCTCCGTCCCCCGGGAGACCCGCCGAAGCGGCACCTGCTCTCGGTCGCCGACCTGACCCGCGACGACGTCGAGCGCCTGCTCGGGACGGCGCAGACCTTCGCGGCCTCGCTCGAGCGGCACGTGAAGAAGCTGCCGACGCTCAAGGGCCACCTGGTGGTCAACCTGTTCTACGAGTCCTCGACCCGCACCTCGTCCTCCTTCGAGCTCGCTGCGAAACGGCTCTCGGCCGACACGCTCACCGTCAAGTCGACGGGCTCCTCGGTGGACAAGGGCGAGTCGCTCAAGGACACGGCCCTCACGCTCGGCGCCTACGACCCCGACGTGATCGTGATCCGCCATCCGCAGATCGGCGCGCCGCAGCTGGTCGCGAGCGTCACCGACGCGCACGTCGTCAACGCCGGGGACGGCAAGCACCAGCACCCGACGCAGGCGCTCCTCGATCTCTACACCTTGCGAGAGAACCTCGGAAGGCTCGAAGGCCTCCACGTCGCGATCGTCGGCGACGTCCTCCACTCGCGTGTGGCCCGCTCGCTCCTGCAGGCCTTCGCCCTCGTCGGGATCCGGACGACGCTCGTCGGCCCGCCGGCGCTGCTGCCGCGCGAGCTGCCCGCGGAGACGACGACGGACATCGAGGCGATCCGCGACGCCGACGTGGTCTACGTGCTCCGGATGCAGAACGAGCGAATGGAGGCGGGCGCGAACTTCGTGCCGAGCCTGCGCGAGTACACGGCGCGCTGGGGCATCACGCCCGAGCGGCTGCGGCCGGGGCAGAAGGTCATGCACCCGGGGCCGATGAACCGCGGTGTCGAGATCGACGACCGGGTCGCCGACTCTCCCGACTCGCTGATCACGGCTCAGGTTCGCTCGGGGCTCGTCGTGCGGATGGCCGTTCTCTACGACGTGCTCACCGGCGGGCCGGTCGGAGTCCGTGCGCTGGCCGCGGTGGAGGTGGCCTGATGCTGTGGCAGAAGGAGCTTCCTGGCGCGGACGTCGTCATCCGCGGGGCCCGCGTGCTCGACCCGACAGAGGGAATCGACGGGCGGCTCGAGGTGCGGATCGACGGCGGCACGATCGCCGAAGTCGCCGAGCACGTTGAGGCGAACGGGCACCGCGTCGTCGAGGCGGACGGGCTCGTGCTGGCGCCGGCATTCGTTGACCCGCACGTCCACCTGCGCACGCCGGGCCGCGAGGACGAAGAGACCGTCGCGAGCGGCACGGCGGCGGCCGCGGCCGGGGGCTACTGCGCGATCCTGGCGATGCCGAACACGGATCCGGTCGTCGACTCGGCGGCGACGCTGGGAGCGCTCGTCGAAGCCGCGCGCCGCGAGGCCGAGGTCCCGGTCGGCTTTCTCGCCGCGATCACGCGTGGTCAGCGCGGGGAGGAGCTGACCGAGATGGGCGAGCTCGCCGAGACCGGCGCGGTCGCATTCTCGGACGACGGCATGCCCGTCGCCTCCGCCGGCCTGATGCGCCGCGCGCTCCAGTACGCCTCGACCACCGACCGCCCCCTCGCCCTCCACTGCGAGGAGCCGACGCTCTCGCACGGCGGGCACGTGCACGAGGGACGCGTCGCGGCCGAGCTCGGCTTCGCGGGCTACCCCTCCGTTGCCGAGTCCGTCGCCGTCGAGCGCGACCTCGCGCTCGCGGACTACGAGCAGGGCCGCGTCCACGTTCTCCACCTCTCTGCCGCCGAGTCGGTGCACGCGCTCCGTCGCGCGCGCCAGGCGGGCGTTGCGGCGAGCGGCGAGGCGACGCCGCACCACCTCGTCCTCACCGACGATGCGGTGCGGTCGCTCGACCCGAACGTGAAGATGAACCCGCCGCTGCGGGCCGAGCAGGACCGGCACGCGCTGCTCGAGGCGCTGCGGGACGGGACGATCGAGGCGATCGCGACCGATCACGCGCCGCACGCCGCGCACGAGAAGGAGGTGCCGTTCGAGGCGGCCCCGTTCGGCGTCACAGGACTCGAGACGGCGTTCGCGGCGCTGTACACCCACCTCGTCAAGCCGGGGCTGCTGCCGCTCGAGACGCTGCTCGAGCGGATGTCGGCCGGCCCGGCGCGGATCTTCGGCCTCGACCGCCCGCGCGTCGCACCCGGCGCGCCGGCGAATCTCGTCCTCCTCGACCTCGATCGGGAATGGACGGTCGGCGAGCAGCCCTTCCGCTCGCGGTCGGGGAACTCGTGGCTGCTCGGCTCGCCGCTGAACGGGGTGGTCCGGCTGACCCTCGCGGGTGGAGCGCCGGTCTTCGAAACAAGCAGAGGGCACGAATGAGCGCCTATCTCGCTCTGGCGGACGGGACGGTGTGGCACGGTGAGTCGGTCGGCGCCGCAGGCCACGCGCTCGGCGAGGCCGTCTTCACGACCGGCATGTCCGGTTACCAGGAGGCGGTCACCGACCCCAGCTTCGAGGACCAGCTCATCTGCTTCACCGCGCCGATGGTCGGCAACTACGGCGTCGCCGAGGAGCGCAGCGAGTCGGCCCGCACCCACGCCCGCGCGGTGCTCATGCGCGAAGCGCGCGGGCCGGAATGGACCAACTGGCTCCGCGAGCGCAGTGTCGTCGCGCTCACGGGAATCGACACGCGCAGCCTCGTCCTTCACCTCCGCGACGCCGGCGCGATGCCGGCGGTCGCGGTGGCGGACGAGGCGCTTGGTCTGGAAGAGGCTCTCTCGCTGGCCGCAGCCACGCCGCCGATGTCCGGCCGCGCGCTTTGCGCAGCAGTCTCGACAACGGAGCCGTACGTCTTCCGCGAGTCGGGCAACGCCCGAATCGCGGTTGTCGACTACGGCGTCAAGAGCTCGGTCCTGCGCCGGCTCGCGAAAGCGGGCGCGGCCGTGACCGTCTACCCGCACGACACGGACGCGGACGAGCTCGCGGGCCACGACGGCGTCCTCCTCTCGCCGGGGCCCGGCGACCCGGAGCCGCTCGAGGCGGAGACGGAGACGGTGCGTGGCCTGCTCGGTCGGACGCACGTGCTCGGGATCTGCCTCGGCCACCAGCTGATCGCGCGCGCCACCGGCCACGAGACGTACAAGCTCCCGTTCGGGCACCGCGGCGCGAACCACCCGGTGCTCGAGCGCCTGACGGGCCGGGTGCTCGTCACGAGCCAGAACCACGGCTTCGCCGTCGAGCCGAGCGAGGCGGCGGAGGTATCGCACGTCTCCCTCTACGACGGGACGGTCGAGGGCCTCGAGCTGCCGGACCTGCGCGCCCGCTCGCTCCAGTTCCATCCGGAGGCCGGGCCGGGCCCGCACGACGCGTGGCCGCTACTCGAGTCCTGGGTGAGCGAGGTGGCCGATGCCGCGGCGTAATGACATCGAGTCGATCTGCATCGTCGGCTCCGGGCCGATCGTGATCGGCCAGGCGGCCGAGTTCGACTACGCGGGCTGCCAGGCGCTCAAGGTCCTGCGCGAGGACGGTTTCCGCACGATCGTCGTCAACTCGAACCCCGCGACGATCATGACCGACCCCGGCTTCGCCGACCGCACATACCTCGAGCCGCTCGACTGCGAGTCGGTCGCCGAGGTGCTGCGCCTCGAGCGTCCCGACGCGCTGCTGCCCACCATGGGCGGGCAGACGGCGCTCAACCTCGCGCGCGAGCTTGCCACCGCGGGGGTGCTCGACGAGCTCGGCATCGAGCTGATCGGCGCAGGGCTCGACGCGATCGAGCGTGCGGAGGACAGGCTCCTCTTCAAGGAGGCGGTCGAGTCGTGCGGGCTGAGGGTTCCCGCCTCGACGATCGTCACGAGCTCCGAGCAACTGGCGGGGCTGACGACGCCTTGTGTCGTCAGGCCCGCATTCACCCTGGGCGGCCACGGCGGCGGCTTCGCTTACACCGAGGAGGAGCTGGCCCGGCAGGTCGAGCGCGGCCTCTCGGAGTCCCCGATCGGCCAGGTACTCGTCGAGGAGTCGGTGCGAGGCTGGGACGAGTTCGAGCTCGAGGTCGTCCGCGACCGGGTCGACAACGTCGTGATCGTCTGCTCGATCGAGAACCTCGACCCGATGGGCGTCCACACGGGTGACTCGGTCACGGTCGCGCCCCAGATGACGCTGCCGGACGAGGCGTACCAGGAGCTGCGCGACGCGGCCGCGGCGGTCATCCGGGCCGTCGGCGTCGACACCGGCGGCTCGAACATCCAGTTCGCGCGCAGCCGCGAGACCGGCGAGGTGCGCGTGATCGAGATGAACCCGCGCGTCTCCCGCTCCTCGGCGCTCGCGTCGAAGGCGACCGGCTATCCGATCGCGAAGGTCGCCGCGCGTCTCGCCGTCGGCTACACGCTCGACGAGATCCCGAACGACCTGACGGGGACGACGCCCGCGAGCTTCGAGCCGACTCTCGACTACGTCGTCGTCAAGTTCCCGCGCTTCGCCTTCGAGAAGTTCCCCGGCGCCGACCGCACGCTCGGCACGCAGATGAAGTCGGTCGGCGAGACGATGGGCATCGGCCGCACGTTCGCCGAGGCGTTCCTCAAGGCGCACCGCTCGCGGGAGCTCGACGCCGGCGCAGCGACTCCGTGGCAGGCGCTCGAGGACGTCCCGGAGGACGTGCACCCGTTCTTCCAGCGCGAATTCGTGCAGATCCGCGCGGCGCTCGCCGGCATCCGCGACGTCGAGTCGCTCGTGGCGGACGACTGGCTGCGGCTCAAGCGGCTCGGCCTCTCCGACGCCGACATCGCAGCCGCCGCGGGCACGGCCGAAGCGGATGTGCGCCGACGCCGGCGCGACTGCGGCGTCCGTCCCGCGTACCGCCGGGTCGACTCGTGCGCGGGCGAGGTCGAGGCGGCCTCGAACTACTACTACTCGACCTGGGGCGAGGCCGACGAGGCGCCACCCACCGGCGGTCGCCCGCGCGTCGTCATCCTCGGCTCGGGGCCCAACCGGATCGGGCAGGGGATCGAGTTCGACTACTGCTGCGTCCACGCCGTCACGACCTACCGCGAGCTCGGCTACGAGGCGGTGATGGTCAACTGCAACCCCGAGACCGTCTCGACCGACTACGACACGTCCGACCGGCTCTACTTCGAGCCGCTCGACACCGAGTCCGTGCTCGCGATCTGCGAGCGGGAGAGGCCCGACGGCGTCGTGATCCAGTTCGGCGGCCAGACGCCGCTCAAGCTCGCGCGGGCGATCGAGGACGCCGGCTACCGCATCCTCGGCACGCCGTTCGACGCCGTCGATCTCGCCGAGGACCGCGAGCGCTTCGCCGGATTGCTGCGCGCGCACGGGCTTCGCTCGCCGGAGTGGGGGATCGCGGCGTCGCCCGACGAGGCGGTCGAGATCGCGGAGCGGATCGGCTACCCGGTGCTCGTCCGGCCCTCGTACGTCCTCGGAGGCCGCGCCATGCGCGTCTGCTACACGGCCGACGAGGTGCGCGAGATGCCCCCGTTCGACCGGATCCTGGTCGATCGCTTCGTCGAGCATGCGGTCGAGGTCGACGTCGACGCCCTCTGCGACGGGGTCGACACGTACGTCGCGGCCGTCATGCAGCACGTCGAGGAGGCGGGCGTCCACTCGGGTGACTCGGCCTGCGTCCTGCCGGCGCCGAGCCTCAGCTTCGCGCAGGGGCAGGAGATCGCCCGCGTCGTGCGGATCCTCGGCCGCGCGCTCGGCACCGTCGGGCTCCTCAACGTCCAGCTCGCGCTGACGGGCGACGGCGAGGTCTACGTGCTCGAGGCGAACCCGCGCGCGTCGCGGACGGTGCCCTTCGTGAGCAAGGCGACGGGCGTCGAGCTCGTGAAGGCCGCTTGCCGCCTCGCGCTCGGGGCGAGCATCTCGGAGCTGGGCCTCCCGCCCGAGCGGCCGCCGCGCCAGTGGAGCGTGAAGGCGGCGGTGCTGCCGTTCGCGCGTTTCCCCGGCAGCGACCCGGTGCTCGGCCCCGAGATGCGCTCGACGGGCGAGGTGATGGCGAGCGCCGCCGACCTCTCGACCGCGCTCGACAAGGCCGAGCGGGCCGCCGGCCGCAGGCTGCCGCGCTCCGGCTCGGTCTTCATCTCCATCCGCGAGCCCGACCACAAGCAGGCCGTGCCGATCGCCGCGACCCTCGTCGGCCTCGGCTTCGAGCTCTACGCGACGGAAGGGACGGCAGCGACGCTCGCCGCCGCCGGCATCGAGGTGGAGCCGGTGCGGAAGCTGAGCGAGGCAACCGACGGCGAGCCGACGGTCGTCGACCTGATCCGGCGAGGACGCTGCGACCTCGTCATCAACACGCCCGAAGGCCGCAACGCGCGCTCGGACGGCTACGCGATCCGCGAGGCGGCGCTCGCGCGGCGGGTGCCGTGCATCACGACGCTCTCGGGCGCGGCGGCGGCCGTGCACGCGATCGCGACCGCCCGGGCCGAGCAGGCCGTCTCTCTCCAGGAACGGATCGATGCAGAGCTTGGCGCCACGCAGTCGGCATAGGGTCAGCGGCTCCGAGCGCGTCGGGCCGTACACGCTGCTGCGGCTCGAGCGCGGCGGCGTCGACCCGGGCGTCCCCGGCCAGTTCTTCATGCTCGAGGCGCCCGGACGGCTGCTGCCGCGGCCCTTCTCGCTCTGCCTCGCGCCGCCCGGCGAGCTCGCCTTCCTCGTCGACCCGATCGGTCCCGGGACGGAGGCTCTCTGCGCGGGTGCGGCCGGGCGACGAGATCGGCGTCCTCGGACCGTTGGGGCACGGTTACCGCCTCGACGTCGAGCGCCCGCTCCTCGTCGGCGGCGGGATCGGCATCGCGCCGCTGCCGTACCTCGCCGAGATGCTCGGCGGGTCGCCGCCGGTCGTCCTCGGCTTCCGCAGTGCAGAGCACGCGGAGGCGGCCACGCTCCTGCCGGGCGCGGAGATCGCGATCGACCCGGTCCTGGTGACCGAGCTCATCGAGCCAGGCTTCGACGTCCTCGCGTGCGGGCCGGAGCCGATGCTCGAGGCTGTCGCCGTGCAGTGCCCCACGGCGCAGCTCGCGTGGGAAGCGCCGATGGCGTGCGGCTACGGCGCCTGCTACGGCTGCGTCGTCGAGATCGACGGCGCGCTCAAGCGGCTCTGCCTCGAAGGCCCGGTGCTCGACGCCGCGCGTGTGACCCAACCCCGAGCTAGTAACAAGTTGTTACAA